>JAEXLY010000125.1 GCA_023444765.1 Pseudomonadota bacterium
GGGGCCCCCAATAACCCCCCCCCCCCCCCGCCCCCCGGGGGCCTCTTCGTATCCGGTGTCCATCCAGGGGGAGGCTGGACCCGGGGTTAGACGCAGCCCGCATTGGTGGCAACCGCTGGTGCGCGGACGCCCTGGGCAGCAGCGCCACACCTTCCCTGCGCGGTTGCCACTTCCCGGGCACCGGGGTTGGCTTGCTGCCGCAGCGGGTTCCGACCTCCCCTCCCGCTCCGGCAATCAGTCCGCTGCCATGGAGGCCACGGTGCAGGTGGGCCGCAACGTCGCTACGCCGTGTCCGCTCTCCGCCAGATACTGCAGCCACTTGCCCAGGAAAGTGTTCATCCGCATGCGGTGGTCGATCACCTCGGCGGCAGGTGGATACATGCCGATCACGTCCTGCCAGCGGCGCCCCACGTAGCAGTGGGTGGCCTCGGCCTGGCGCGCATCGCGGTACAGGCGCAGGAAGGCGGAGGGGTCGGGCTCGCCCGTCACCGGATCGCGAACCGTATAGGTCAGGCGCAGCTCGGTCGTGTAGGCGTGCTGCTCCAGCACGTCGAGCCGCACGTCCAGGCCGTTGCCGATGCTGGACACGTAGCGGCCTACCGCCAGATCGGCCGGCTCGAACAGTCGCGTCATGCGCTGGAAGTTCTCCGCGTACAACGCCATCAGCCAGCCGAAACGGCCGAGCCTGGGGATGTGCGTGCTGCGTGCGGCGACCTGGTGCATGGGTCGATCCTACACGCTGCCGCCGTGCACGGGCAGGATTGAAGATCCAGTCCCGAACCCCTACGTTAAGCGAGTCGGCTGGAGCGCTTCGCCCGGTCCGGGAACGGGCCCGGAGGCGCCTGAACACGTCGCGAAGGTCGCAACCTTCCCGTCAGTACATCACCCGCTGCAGGCCCAGGGTGGACATCACCTTGCTGGAGATCTCCTCGATCGAGACGTGGGTGGTGCTGAGCACCGGGATCCGCTCTGCGCGGAAGAGCTTCTCCGCCGCCGCAACCTCCCGTTTGCAGGTCTCGAGGTCGGCATAGCTCGACCCCGGACGCCGCTCCTGCCGGATCTGCTGCAGGCGGACCGGATCGATCGTGAGTCCGAACAGCTTGGACCGATGCGCGCGCAGGCGCGGCGGCAGCCGGTCGTGTTCCAGATCCTCGTCGGTCAACGGATAGTTGGCCGCGGCCACTCCGTGGTGGAGCGCGAGGTAGATGCAGGTCGGCGTCTTCCCTGCCCTCGACACCGCCACCAGGATCACGTCGGCCTGGTCGTAGTTGATCGACATGCCGTCGTCGTGCGCGAGCGCGAAATTCATGGCGTTGATGCGGCGATGGTAGGTCTCGAAATCGACCATGCCGTGCGCCTGCCCGACCTTGGCCTGGCGCTGGGAGCCGAGTTCAGCCTCCAGCCGTTCGATGAACGGTTCGAACACGTCCAGCATCAGCGCTCCGCTGTGGGCCAGCGCCGCGGATATCTCCGGATTGACCGAGGAGTTCACCACGATCGGGCGAATGCCCCGGGCTTCCCCCTCGGCACGGATGCGCGCGGCGACCTCGAGTGCGCGTTCCACGCTGTCCACGAACGGAATGCGGCTGGTGTTGAACTGCAAACCGCCGAACTGGGTGAGCAGGCTGTGGCCCACCGTCTCGGCGGTGATGCCCGTTCCGTCCGATACATAGAACACGGGTCTGGTCGTTGACAACGCTGTCTCCCTGGGCGCCGGAGCATGTCCCGGCCGATGTGCGGGCTAAAATAGCTTCTTTTCGACCGGGCGCCGCCCGGTCCTTTCGTCTTTCGCCACGTTTCGGGAGTTCCGCCTTGAACCAGCCTGCCCCACAGCCGTCCGGACCGACGGCCAACATCCTCTGGCTGCACGACCTGCGACTGTCCGATCTGGCCCAGGTCGGCGGAAAGAATTCCTCGCTGGGCGAGATGATCGGCCAGCTCTCCGGGCTGGGGGTGTCGGTTCCCGGCGGCTTCGCCACCACGGCCGACGCGTTCCGGGCCTTCATCGCCCACAACGACCTGCACCAGCGCATCTTCGACCGGCTCGCCACCCTCGACGTCGAGGACGTGGGCGCCCTCACCGCGGCCGGCGGGGAGATCCGCGGCTGGGTGATCGATGCGCCGCTGCAGCCGCAGCTGGACGCGGAGATCCGCCAGGCCTACGCCAGGCTGTGCGCCGACAACGGCGGCGGCGACGTGGCCGTGGCGGTGCGTTCCTCGGCGACCGCGGAGGACCTGCCCGACGCCTCGTTCGCAGGCCAGCAGGAAACCTTCCTCAACGTGACCGGCGCCGACGACGTGGTGCACAAGGTCAAGGAAGTCTTCGCCAGCCTCTACAACGACCGCGCGATCGCCTACCGCGTGCACCACGGTTTCAAGCACGAGGACGTGTTCCTGTCTGCCGGCGTGCAGCTGATGGTGCGGTCCGACGTGGGCGCTTCCGGGGTGCTGTTCACGCTCGACACCGAATCGGGCTTCCGCGACGTTGTGTTCGTGACCTCGAGCTTCGGCCTCGGCGAGATGGTCGTCCAGGGCGCGGTCAACCCGGACGAGTTCTATGTCTACAAGCCCACGCTCAAGGCCGGCAAGCCGGCGATCCTGCGCCGCTCCATCGGCGCCAAGCAGCTGCGCATGGTCTATTCCGACCAGCCCGGGGAGCGCGTGCGCACCGAGGATACCCCCGCCGACCTCCGCGGCAGGTTCTCGATCTCGGACGACGACGTGCATGAGCTGGCGAAGCAGGCCTTGGTGATCGAGCAGCACTACGGCCGTCCGATGGACATCGAATGGGCGAAGGACGGCGTCAGCGGCAAGCTCTACATCGTCCAGGCGCGTCCCGAGACGGTGAAGTCGCGTACCAAGGCCACCCAGATCGAGCGTTACTCGCTGGAACAGCGGGGCAAGGTGGTCGCCGAAGGTCGCGCGATCGGCCAGAAGATCGGCAGCGGCGTGGCGCGCGTGGTGCGCAGCCTGGACGACATGGCCCGCGTGCAGCCGGGCGACGTGCTGGTGGCCGACATGACCGATCCCGACTGGGAACCGGTGATGAAGCGCTCGGCCGCCATCGTCACCAACCGCGGCGGTCGCACCTGCCACGCCGCGATCATCGCCCGCGAACTGGGCGTGCCGGCCGTGGTCGGCACCGGCCATGCACTGGACACGATCGAGGACGGCAAACCGGTCACCGTGAGCTGCGCGGAGGGCGACACCGGCTTCATCTACGAGGGCTCCCTGCCCTTCGAGCGCATCACCACCGACCTGTCGTCGATGCCCGAGGCGCCGCTGAAGATCATGATGAACGTCGCCAATCCCGAGCGCGCGTTCGACTTCGGCCAGCTGCCCAACGCGGGCATCGGCCTGGCGCGGCTGGAGATGATCATCGCCGCGCACATCGGCGTGCATCCCAACGCGCTGCTGGAGTACGACCGGCAGGACGCGGAAACCAGGAAGAAGATCGACGAGAAAACCGCAGGCTATGCCTCGCCGGTGGACTTCTATGTCGGCCGCCTCGCCGAAGGCATTGCGACGCTCACCGCGTCGGTGGCGCCGAACCCGGTGATCGTGCGCCTGTCGGACTTCAAGTCCAACGAGTACGCCAACCTCATCGGCGGCCCGAATTACGAGCCGCATGAAGAGAACCCGATGATCGGTTTCCGCGGCGCCAGCCGCTACGTCGATCCGTCCTTCGCCAGGGCCTTCGCGCTGGAGTGCCAGGCGGTGCTGCGCGTGCGCAACGAGATGGGCCTGGACAACCTCTGGGTCATGATCCCGTTCGTGCGCACGCTCGAGGAAGGCCGCAAGGTGGTCGAGGTGCTGGCCGAGAACGGGCTGCGCCAGGGCGAGAACGGCCTGAAGATCATCATGATGTGCGAGGTGCCGTCCAACGCGCTGCTGGCCGAGGAGTTCCTCGAGATCTTCGACGGTTTCTCGATCGGCTCCAACGACCTGACCCAGCTCACCCTCGGCCTGGACCGCGACTCCTCGATCGTCGCGCACCTGTTCGACGAGCGGGACCCGGCGGTGAAGAAGCTGCTGTCGATGGCGATCAAGACCGCGCGCGCCAAGGGCAAGTACGTCGGCATCTGCGGCCAGGGTCCCAGCGACCATCCGGACCTGGCGCAGTGGCTGATGGAGGAAGGCATCGAGTCGGTGTCGCTCAACCCGGACTCCGTGGTCGACACCTGGCTGAAGCTGGCGAAGTCGAAGGCCAGGAACGGCGGCTGAGTCGCGATGGCCCGCGGGCTTCGCGGGCCGTCCAGCTGCCGACCATCCCGGAGCCCGGCGAACCCGGGCTCCGGCGCGTCCGGACCCTCGCCGTGCGATCCGTGTTCCACGCGCGCGCTGAAGGATTCGCGCGCGGACGCATGTCGCTCGCGATGTCCTGGGGCACCGGCAACTCTGGCGCGGACACGGCGGGCTTGCGTTCCTCCGGTACTCTCGCGAGCGGGTGCCGGGGCCGATTCCTCAGTCGCGCTTGCGCGCGATCCTGTCGTACGCCTCACGCACGGCCGCCTCGCCATAGCGCCGCTCCAGGCGCCTGACGATGAAATGCCCGCGCGCCACGTCCTGGTAGTAGTCGGTGAACATGGTGTTGAGCGCCGCGCCGGTCGCCGCACCGACGATGGGGACCGCCTGCGCCGCGAACTTCTCGGTCACCACCACGCCGAAACGCGAGGCCACCTTCTCCACCAGCTTGGCCAGCCACTTGCCGGTTTCCTTCGACCCGATGCCCCCGGTCAGCCCCTGCCCCGCCAGGCGTCGCCCCGCCAGCTCGGCGGACAGGTGGCGCATCACGTCCGCGGTGAAGCCCCGCGCCAGGTAATACCCGGTTTCACTGGCATCGTCCCTGCCGGACTTGCCCCCCAAGGCGAAAACCTCCAGGCAGTCCTGCTGGGCGGACGGATCGGACAGGTCGAAGCCTTCGCTGCGCGCGACATCGGCCACCGCGCGCATCATGATCGTGGTCGACACCGGCAGCTCCAGGAACAGCGCGGTGAAACCGAATGCCCCGCCCACCGCCCCGGTGGTCGCCGCCGCCAGCTTGTGCCAGCGCGGGGAGGCGCCGCGCCCGGGACGGTTGTCCATGCTCCACAGCGCCACCTGCGCAGAGCGGTACAGCGCGGCTTCAACGGCGCCGTGGATGCGATCGGAAACCGAGTCCGGCAGGGCACGGACCGCGAACTCGAGCGGCGTGCCGACCAGGCTGGCCATGCGCGCGGTGAGCGTGGGTGCTTCGAGCAGGGCGACGGCGCGCTGCAGGTCGGCGCGGTCGAGCGTCGCCGCCGCCAGGCCTTCGGCCGGTTCGATCGTCTTCGTCATGTCCTGATGCTAGCGCCCCGCAGGCGCTGCCGCAGCCCTGGCGCCGACGCGGTTCAGCCCTGTGCAGGCTGGCCCGACAGCGGCCCCATGTAGCGCCGGTAGTGGCGCAGTTCCTCGATCGAATCGTGCACGTCGCTCAGTGCGGTGTGCGCTGCTGCCTTCCTGACGCCCGACAGCACCTGCGGCGCCCAGCGGCGCGCCAGTTCCTTGAGCGTGCTCACGTCGAGGTTGCGGTAGTGGAAAAAGCGCTCCAGCTCGGGCATCTGCCGGTGCAGGAACCGGCGGTCCTGGCAGATGGAGTTGCCGCACATCGGCGACTGGCGCGGCCCAAGCCACTGCTGCAGGAAGGCCAGCGTACGGCGTTCGGCCTCGGCCATCGGCACGCCCTCCTCCAGGACCCGGCGCCACAGGCCCGACTTGCCGTGCTGGGTGCGGTTCCAGTCGTCCATCGCCTCGAGGGCGGCCAGCGGATGCGCGATCGCGAGGGCTGGACCCTCGGCGAGCACGTTGAGCGAGGCGTCGGTCACGATGGTGGCGACCTCGAGGATGGAGTCGCGATCGGTGTCCAGTCCGGTCATCTCCAGGTCGATCCAGACCAGGCGGCCGTTGCCCTGTGCGTTGTCGTGCGGTGCCATGCGCTCGCGGCGGTTGTCGTGACGCGGCATGATAACCCGTCCCCCAGATTCCCCATCCGCCATGCAGTCCAACGCCCCGCTGGCCCACTACGCGATCCTGACCGCGATGCTCGCGCCCGCGTTCTTCCTCACCGCGACAGCTGCGCTGCTGGCTTCGGCCAACGCGCGGCTGGCCCGGATCATCGATCGCGCACGCCAGTTGCTCAAGGACCTGGGCGAGATCGAGGATCCGGCCGAGCGCAGGGTGCTGGAGCAGCGCATCGTGGTCCAGCGCCGCCGCAGCCAGATCATCCTGCGCGCCAGCCAGCTACTGTACGTGGCGATCAGCTGCTTCGTGGGCACCAGCCTGCTGGTCGCCGGCGACTCGTTCTTCGACCATGCGTTCGGCCCCGGGCCGACCATCATGGCGGTGCTGGGCGTGCTGTCGATGTTCGGCTCGAGCCTGCTGCTGGCCAGCGAAGCCTCCATGGCCGTGCGCGCGATCAACGACGAAATGGACGACAGGCACCGCTTCGCCAACCGGCGCAACGCACCGCCATAGCCCTGGTTCCCCGCCCGCGGAGGCGGGGCAACCGCCTGGCTGCGCGGGCGATCCGGCTACAGCAGCGGCCGTCCCCGCTTGGCCCGGAAGTAGTTGGTCAGGCGGCGCGAGGCCTCGTCGCCCAGCACGCCGCCCCGCACGGCGATGCGATGGTTGTGGCGCGGGTCCGCGACCAGATCGAATACGCTGCCGCATGCACCGGTCTTGGGATCGGCGGCGCCATAGACCAGCCGCGCGATACGCGCGTGCACCAGCGCCATGGCGCACATCGCGCAGGGCTCCAGGGTCACGTACAGCGTACTGCCGAGCAGGCGGTGGTTGCCCAGCCTGCGTCCGGCCTCGCGCAGGGCGACGATCTCGGCATGCGCGCTGGGATCATGGTCGGAAATGTTGCGGTTCCAGCCTTCCCCCAGCATCGCGCCTTCGGCGGACACCAGGACCGCCCCCACGGGGATCTCGTCGTGCTCGTGCCGCGCGCGTTCGCCCAGCGCCAGCGCGTGCCGCATCCAGTGCGCGTCGGACTCCGGATCGATCTGGACCTCCGGCGCCGGGTCCTTCGCATCCAGCAGCTTCCACAGCACCCGGGTGGCGGCGAGTCCCCCGAGCGGCTTGTAAGCATAGTCGGGAATGTCTCCCGCGACGCAGTAGCCGAGCCGGCGATAGAACGCGCCGGGACCGTCGACAAGCGACGCATCGAGCGTGACCAGGCGACGGCCACGCTCGCGTGCCGCCCGTTCCAGCGCGTGCACGAGTGCGACCCCGATGCCGGTGCCGCGCGCTGCGGACGTGGTCATCACCTTGGTCAGCTCCGCGCGATGCGGCTGGCTCGGTGCCGACACCAGGACGAGCGTGCCGGTGCCGGCCAGCCGGC
The DNA here is from genome assembly GCA_023444765.1 of Pseudomonadota bacterium. Taxonomy (GTDB): domain Bacteria; phylum Pseudomonadota; class Gammaproteobacteria; order Xanthomonadales; family Xanthomonadaceae; genus Luteimonas. Next base: position 7,367 of record JAEXLY010000125.1, read on the forward strand.
CGCCGCGCCAGGCGCACAGGACGACGCGCTCCCCCCGCTCCGCCGACTGCAGCGCGCCCGTCCAGAACGCGCGCGCCTCCTCGAGCGGCAGCGGATGCATGAAGCCGACCGAGCCGTTCGCGGCGACGGTTTCCACCAGCAGGGCGGCCAGCGCCTCGACGTCCTGCCCGCGCGCCGGCTGGATGCGCAGGGTGCTTTCGTCCCCTTCCATCACCAGCGCTGGTGCACGTGCGGGCGGATGTCCTGGTCGTAGATCCGCGCCACGGCCTCCATCGTCGCGACCGGAAGCGGCGCCAGCTGCGACGCGGCGATGTTCGCAAGGGCCTGCTGCGGATTGCGCGCGCCGGGGATCACCACCGACACCGCTTCGTCCATCAGGATCCAGCGCAGCGCCAGCTGCGCCAGCGTCGCCCCTTCGGGTACCAGTGGCCGCAGCTTCTCCACGACCGCGAGGCCGACCTCGTAGGGCACGCCGGCGAAGGTTTCACCGACGTCGAACGCCTCGCCATGGCGGTTGAACTGGCGATGGTCGTCGTCCTCGAAACGCGTGTCGGCGCGGAACTTGCCGCTGAGCAGGCCGCTGGCCAGCGGCACGCGCACGATCACCGCCACCCCGCGACGCTGTGCCTGGCGGAAGAACAGCTCGGCCGGCCGCAGGCGGAACATGTTGTAGATGATCTGCACGCTGGCCACGCCCGGAAACTCGATGGCCTTGAGCGCTTCTTCCACGCGCTCGACGCTCACGCCGTAGCGCGCGATCTTGCCGCGCTCGACAAGCCGGTCCATGCGCTCGAAGACCTCGGGACGGTAATACGCGTCGGTAGGTGGGCAGTGGAGCTGCACCAGGTCGAGCGCGTCGACCTCGAGGTTGCGCAGGCTGCGGTCGATCCAGGCTTCGAGATTCGCCGCGCTGTAGCCCTCCACCGTCTGCGCCGGCAGGCGCCGCCCGGCCTTGGTGGCCACGAACGGCCGCTCGCCCCCGCGCTCCTTCAACACGCGCGCGATCAGGCGCTCGGAATGGCCGTCACCATAGACATCCGCGGTGTCGACGAAATCGAGCCCGGCATCGAGTGCTGCGTGAAGTGCCGCGACAGACTCCGCATCATCGACCTTGCCCCAGGCCGCGCCGATGGCCCAGGCGCCGAAGCCGATCTCGCCCACGTTGCGGCCGGTGCGGCCGAAGGGTCTGGAACGCATGTCGTTCTCCATGAGGGGTATCTGCAAACGCGCAGCCCTGTGGGGCGCCCGACTGCAGGATATCCGGTCGGATTCTACCGCCGGAGGCGCGACACCACCTCACCCGGACGCAAGACCTTGCGGTCGCAATCAGCCCCCGTACGACCAGACCTGCACCTCGCCTCCATGGCTGCGCATGCGCCAGAACGATCGCGAGAAGTGTTCGAAACCACGTGTCCGACTGATCAGCGTGTCGCCCAGCTTGGCGGTACTCGTGGCCGCGATCTTTGCACTGCGACCATCGGGGGCGATCTCGATCGACTTCAGGTCGTAGTTGAGCTCGATCGTCAGCAGACCCCCTGTCTGATTGGACAGCTGCTGCGCGAGTCTCAAGGAGGTCCGGCTCATCTCGCACCACCCCGGCCCATCAAGGGTCGCGTTCACCGGCCGCGCGCCTCCGTGTTCGACCACCTTGACGCTGAAATCGCCCGCGATCCCCTTGCAGACGGCCTCTTCATCGAAACTGCGCCATGCCTCGAGCTGTTGCCGGTAGTGCTCCCGCACATGCGACTCCTCAATGGTGCGCCCGTTCTCGTTCGCCAGCACGCCGACGACCACCAGCACGACAACCGCCAACAGCTTCCCAAGCATCGACTTCCCCTTCCTGGATTGAATGGCCCCGGCCGTCCCCACGGCCCTGGGCCAATGCTACTCCCATTCGATCGTCGCCGGCGGCTTGCCGGAAATGTCGTAGACCACGCGCGAGACACCGCGCAGTTCGTTGATGATGCGGTTGGAGACCGTGCCCAGGAACTCGTAAGGCAGGAGCGCCCAGTGCGCGGTCATGAAGTCGATGGTTTCCACCGCGCGCAGCGCGACCACCCATTCGTAGGCGCGGGCGTCGCCGACCACGCCGACCGACTTGACCGGCAGGAACACCGCGAACGCCTGCGAGGTCCTGTCGTAGAGGTCGGCCTTGCGCAGCTCCTCGATGAAGATCGCATCGGCCCTGGCCAGCAGCTCGGCGTACTCGCGCCTGACCTCGCCGAGGATGCGCACGCCCAGGCCCGGACCGGGGAACGGATGGCGGTAGACCATGGTACGCGGCAGGCCGAGCTCCACGCCCAGCCGCCGCACCTCGTCCTTGAACAGTTCGCGCAGCGGCTCGACCAGGCCCAGCTTCATGTGCTCGGGCAGGCCGCCGACGTTGTGGTGGCTCTTGATGACATGCGCCTTGCCGGTCTTGCTGCCGGCCGACTCGATCACGTCGGGATAGATCGTGCCCTGCGCCAGCCACTTCGCGTTCGCGAGCCTGCCCGCCTCTTCGTCGAAGATCTCGACGAACAGGTTGCCGATGATCTTGCGCTTGGCCTCCGGGTCGGCCACGCCCTCGAGCGCCCTGAAATAGCGGTCGGCCGCATCGACGCGGATCACCTTGACGCCCATGTGCTCGGCGAACATCGCCATCACCTGGTCGCCCTCCTGCCAGCGCAGCAGGCCGGTATCGACGAACACGCAGGTCAGCTGCTCGCCGATGGCCCTGTGCAGCAGCGCGGCGACCACGGACGAGTCCACGCCGCCGGACAGGCCCAGGATCACCTCGTCCGATCCCACCTGCTCGCGCACCCGCGCGATCTGGTCCTCGATGATGTTGGCCGCGGTCCACAGCGTCTGGCAGCCGCAGACATCGACCAGGAAGCGACGCAGCAGGGTCTGGCCCTGCAGGGTGTGGGTGACCTCCGGATGGAACTGCACGCCGTACCAGCGCCTGTCCTCGTTGGCCATGGCCGCGACCGGGATGCGGTCGGTGGTGGCGGTGACGGTGAAGCCCGGCGGCACCTGCGAGACGTGGTCGCCGTGGCTCATCCACACGTTGAGCCGGCTCTTGCCCGGATGGTCGGTCAGGCCCGAGAACAGCGCGTCGGGCACGACCACGTCCACTTCGGCATGGCCGAACTCGCGCTGGTCGGCGGCCTCGGTGGCGCCGCCCAGCTGCGCGGCCAGGGTCTGCATGCCGTAGCAGATGCCCAGGACCGGCAGGCCGCTGTCGAACACCTCCTGCGGCGCGGCGGGCGCCCCGGGAAGCGTGGTCGACTCCGGTCCGCCCGACAGGATGATGCCCTTCGCCCCGAAACCGGCGATCTCGGCCGGATCGTGGTCCCAGGCCCAGATCTCGCAGTACACCCCGATCTCGCGGATGCGGCGGGCGATCAGCTGCGTGTACTGCGCGCCGAAGTCGAGGATCAGGATCTTGTCGCTGTGGATGTCCGTCATGCGGCGGGTGTCTGCATCTTGGTGGAAAGGAAGGAAGCGCTCACCGGCGCGCGTCCGTGGCCATGCGCACGGCGAGGCCACCGAGCACGGTGGCCATCAGCCAGCGCTGCGCGGTCGCCCACATCGGCCGGCTGGCGAGCAGCGTGGCGACGGAGCCGGCAGCCAGCACGATGACCGCGTTCACCAGCACGCTGATGGCGATCTGGCTGGTGCCGAGCACCAGGGTCTGCGCGAGCACGCCGCCTTGGCCCGGATCGATGAACTGGGGCAACAGCGACAGGTACATCACCGCGATCTTCGGGTTGAGCAGGTTGGTCAGCAGGCCCATCGCGAACAGCTTGCGCGGGCCGTCCGGGCGCAAGGTCCGCACCTCGAAGGGGGACCGGCCGCCGGGCCGGATCGCCTGCCATGCCAGCCACAGCAGGTAGAGCGCGCCGGCGATCCGCAGCGTGTCGTAGGCGTAGGGCACCGCCATCACCAGTGCGGTGATCCCGAACGCGGCGCAGACCATGTAGAACACGAAGCCCGTCGCCACCCCGCCGAGCGAGACCAGCCCGGCCACGCGCCCCTGGCAGATCGAACGCGACACCAGGTAGACCATGTTCGGGCCGGGCGTCAGCACCATGCCCAGCGCGATCAGGGAGAAACCGAGCAGGCTCGACAATTCCGGCATTTCCGTCCGTCCTCCGCGACCCGAAGCCCGCGCCCGTGCGCCGCGTCAACCCATCCGGTAGTTCGGCGGTTCCTTGGTGATCTGCACGTCGTGCACGTGGCTCTCGCGCTGGCCGGCACCGGTGATCTTCACGAACTGCGGCTGTTTGCGCATGTCCTCGATCGTGGCGCAGCCCACGTAGCCCATGGTCGCGCGCAGGCCGCCGGCGAGCTGGTGCACCACGCCGCTGAGCGGCCCGCGGTACGGTACGCGGCCCTCGATGCCTTCGGGCACCAGCTTGTCGGCATCGGCCGAATCCTGGAAATAGCGGTCCTTGGACCCTTTCTCCATCGCGCCCAGCGAGCCCATGCCGCGGTAGCTCTTGTAGCTGCGGCCCTGGAACAGCTCGGTCTCGCCGGGCGATTCCTCGGTGCCGGCGAACAGGCCGCCGATCATGATCGTCGAGGCGCCGGCGGCGATCGCCTTGCCCAGGTCGCCGGAGTAGCGGATGCCGCCATCGGCGATCAGCGGGATGCGGTCCTGCAGCGCCTCGGCCACCATCGACACCGCGGTCACCTGCGGCACGCCCACGCCGGCGACCATGCGCGTGGTGCAGATCGAACCCGGGCCCACGCCCACCTTCACCGCATCGGCGCCGGCATCCATCAGCGCCAGTGCGGCGTCGCCGCTGACGATGTTGCCGCCGATCACCTGCAGGTCGGGGAAGGTCTTCTTGACCCAGGCCACCCGGTCCAGCACGCCCTGCGAATGGCCGTGCGCGGTATCCACGATCACCACGTCCACGCCGGCCGCGACCAGCAGTTCGACGCGATGTTCGGTGTCGCCACCCACGCCGACCGCGGCGCCGACCAGCAGCTGCTCGTCGTCGTCGTAGGCGGCGTTGGGGTTGTCGCTCTTCTTCTGGATGTCCTTGACCGTGATCAGGCCGCGCAGCTCGAAGGCGTCGTTGACCACCAGCACCTTCTCGATGCGGTGCTTGTGCAGCAGGCCGATGACCTCGTCGTCGCTGGCGCCTTCCTTGACCGTGACCAGGCGTTCCTTGCGGGTCATGATGTTGCGCACCGGATCGTCGAGCTTCTTCTCGAAGCGCATGTCGCGGCCGGTGACGATGCCGACCAGTTGCCCCTTGTCGACGACCGGCACGCCCGAGATGCGCCGCGCGCGGGTCAGTTTCAGCACCTCGCCGATCGTGGTCTGCGGCTCGACGGTGAACGGCTCGCGGATCACGCCGGCCTCGAAGTTCTTCACCTGCTGCACTTCGGCGGCCTGGCGCTCGGCGCTGAGGTTCTTGTGGATGATGCCGATGCCGCCGAGCTGGGCCATGGCGATGGCCAGGCGCGCTTCGGTCACCGTGTCCATCGCCGCCGAGACGATCGGCAGGTTCAGGCGCAGGGAGCGGGTGAGCCGGGTGGCGAGCGAAACGTCCTTGGGCAGGACGCTGGAGTGTGCGGGGACGAGCGAAACGTCGTCGTACGTCAGTGCTTCAGCCTTGATGCGGAGCATCGGCAGTCCCGGGGACAGTGGGGAAGCAGGGCATTATACCGCGCTGCGGCATCGGCGCGTGGGCCGGACGCTCCGCGGCGATCACCGGCCATGCACCCGCCCCTCCCCAGAATGGCGCCCTGTCCGGCCGGCTCACCGGGCCTGGCGCAGGCGACCGAACTCCCGCGCCAGCAGCCAGATCGCGCCGGCCAGATATGGCAGGCAGGACGGGACCCACATGATCAGGCCGGCCAGTTGCTGGTCGGCCAGGACGTCCAGGCCCAGTTCCGGGGCCCGCGCGGCGTAGAACGGGTACAGCGCGCGCCGCGAGAACGTCAGCAAGGCACCGAGGAAGCCCATCTGCATCATGACGACGACGATGGCCACCGTTCCGGCAAGCGCTCCGCCGGCCGCGTCGTCGCGCAGGCGCTGCCACAGCAGCGTCCAGAGCCAGAGCCCGGCGCCCAGGAAGCTGGCGTGCATCAACCAGTGCACCGCCTCGCTGGCCAGCGCGAGCTCCAGTGCGGCCGGCATGTGCCAGCCCCACATCACGGCCACGTTCGCCAGCGTGGCGCCTGCCAGCGAACGCAGTGGCGGGATGGCACAGGCCCGTGCACATCGGTGCAGCCCTCGCGCCCACGCCGCCGGCAACGCCGCCGCTAGTGCGGCGCGCGGGCGCGCGGCCAGCAGCAGCGGCGGTGCCACCGCGAGCAGCAGCATGTGCTGCGCCATGTGGGCGGCCAGCGACCACTCGCCCAGGGCGTCGAACGGCCAGACCGTGGCCAGCAGCAGCGCCAGCACTCCACCGCCGAAAGCCGCCCCCTCGGCGCGCGAGACGCCGCGTCCGCCGTGGCCGCCGCGCCACAGGCGTCGCAGGCCCAGCACGTACAGGCCCACGAACAGCGCCAGTGGAACCAGCAGCAGCGGCGGGAAAGTCCAGGCCGTGGCCAGGCGCGGCACGCCATGGCCTCCGTCGTGCGCGACGGCTGCGGCGGGGATCGCCCACAGGACGGTTGCCAGCGCGGGCGACACCCACACCGTACCGGGCGCCCCACCGCGGAG
>JAEXLY010000174.1 GCA_023444765.1 Pseudomonadota bacterium
CCCGCGCTGGGGGGGGGGGCGGCGCCGCCCCCCCCCCCCCGGATCGGTCCGCCTTCCCGGCCTCTGCTTGCATGCTGCGGCCGCCCCGGCCAGCATCGGGCCATGCATCCCATCTCTCTTCTCATCCGCGTCTTCGGCCTGACGCTCGTTCCCGCTGCGCTCGTGCTCGCCGACGATGGGCTGCCGGCCCGGGCCGAGGTGCGTCTCAACCAGCTGGGATTCCATCCCGAGGCCTCCAAGCTCGTCGTGGTCGAGGGCGCGAGGGCCGACCGTTTCGCGGTGATCGGCGATGTGGACGACGGAGTGGTACTCGAGGGCAGGCTCTCGCGTACGGCGGCCTGGGGTCCGGCGGGCCGCATGGCCGCGATCGCCGATCTGGGCAGGTTGCCCGAAGGGCGCTACCGGCTGCGGATCGACGGGGAGGTGCGCTCGGATGCCTTCGCCATCGGTACGCAACCTTATGCCGCGCTGGCCGACGCCGCGCTCAAGGGTTTCTTCTTCAACCGGGCCGGGACGGCGCTCCAGGCCGCGCACGCAGGGCGCCATGCGCGTGCCGCGGGACACCCGGACACGCAGGTCCTCGTCCATGCCTCGGCCGCAAGCACACATCGTCCCGAGGGCACGGTGCTGTCTGCGGCGGGCGGCTGGTACGACGCGGGCGACTACAACAAGTACGTGGTCAACTCCGGCATCACCGTGTACACGCTGCTGGCGGCCTGGGAGGATTTCCCCGACTTTTTCTCAGGCCGCGATATCGGGATTCCCGAAAGCGGCAACGACGTGCCGGACCTCCTCGACGAGGCATGGTGGAACCTGCGCTGGATGCTGGACATGCAGGATCCGTCGGACGGCGGCGTCTACCACAAGCTGACCAACCTGCGCTTCGACGGCGTGGCGATGCCCGAGGACGCGCGCGAGCCGCGGTACGTGGTGCAGAAGAGCACGGCCGCGACGCTGGACTTCGCTGCCGTGATGGCCATGGCTTCGCGTGTCTATGCGCCGTACGAAGCGCAGTTTCCCGGGGTGCCTGCGCGCATGCGGGAGGCGGCCCTGCGCGCCTGGGGCTGGGCGCAGGCGAATCCCGCGGAAATCTACCGGCAACCCGCCGACGTGCACACCGGGGCCTACGGCGATTCCGCCCTGGACGACGAGTTCGCCTGGGCGGCGGCGGAACTGTTCCTGCTGGACGCGGACGAGGCCTGGCTGGACGCGTTCGAACGTCATGCGGTCACGCCGGTGGTGCCCTCCTGGTCGCAGGTGGGAAGTCTGGGCTGGAGTTCACTGGCGCGGCATCGCGAGCGCCTGCCGATGCGGATGCGGCAACGCGTCTCGACGGCGGTCGAGGGACTGGCGGCCCGGCTGTCCGCGATCTCGCGGGGTTCGGCCTGGCGGGTGGCGATGCAGGACGGGGATTTCGTCTGGGGCAGCAGCGCGCAGGCGCTCAACCAGGCGTTGATGATGGTGCAGGGGTACCGCCTGTCGCCGCGGCGCGAGTACCTGGATGCGGCGCAGTCGCAACTGGACTACGTGCTGGGCCGCAATCCGCTGGGCGTTTCGTTCGTCACCGGATACGGCCTGCGGACGCCGCGCAACATCCACCATCGCCCCTCGCAGGCCGACGGCATCGACGATCCCGTGCCGGGTCTGGTGTCTGGTGGGCCGAATCCGCGGCAGCAGGATGCGGGCGACTGCCCGGTGCCGTACCCGTCTGCGTTGCCTGCGCTGTCGTGGATCGACCATGAGTGCAGTTACGCCAGCAACGAGATCGCGATCAACTGGAACGCACCCCTGGTGTACGTGGCTGCGGCGCTGGAATCGCTCACGCCCGCGCTGGCCGCGAACCCGGGGGCGGACGCCCCCTGATCGCGCTCGAGCAGGCCGGTCCCGCGGCCGGGCTGCCCGTGTGCCCCATCCCGCCCGGCCCGGCCGGACGAGGGAGGGCGGGGCGGCGGACGCCCGTCCAGCGGCGGCATCCGGGCCTGCGCAGGCCGCCGGTTTCAGCCGCGATCGAGCCGGAAATCGATCGGCACGATGCCCACGGCCTGGACCGCCTCGCCGTCGCGCAGCGCCGGGCGGAATGTCCAATGACGCTGGACGTGGCGCAGGGCCTCGCGGTCGAGGAGGGCGTGGCCGCTGCTCTGCTCGATCGACACCTCCAGCGGACGGCCATCGGTCCCGACCAGCACCCGCAGCAACACCACGCCCTCGAGCCGGCGCTGGATCGCCAGGCGCGGGTAGGCCGGAGCGGGCGCCAGCTGGTATTGCAGTTGCATGCCGACAAGGGGCGCCGCGGGTTCGATCGCGGTCGCCTCGCCCTGCGCCGCCTGCACGGTGTCCTGCGTGGTGTCGACGACGATGCCCTGGTCGGCCAGGACCGGTACGTCGGCGGCGGGAGGCGCGATGGTGGCCTTGTGGAGGATGGGCTGCGGCTGCACGCGGGGCGGCGTGACCGGCACCACCTGGGGCGGAACCGGAGGCAGGCGGCGTTCGACCGGAACGATGGGTACCACCTGCAGGTCCGGCGCCCGATCGGACCGCGTGACGGGCGCGGGCAGCGTCATCGGCGAGAGCAGCAGGGCCAGCGCCAGGACGTTGAGCGCGAGCGTGCTGCTGATGCCGAGGATGCGATTGAAGTCCAGGCGCGCGACCTGCGCGCCGTGCCGTGCCGAGTGCGTCTGCTGCAACACCATGGTCCACCTCCGCGGTTGCCGGCGGCCGGGGCGGCCGTCGTGGGCTGTGAACGCGCCACCAGCGGGGGCGGGGTTGGAGCCGTGCTTCCCGCGATGGCACGCGAGCTGACTACATGCCCGACGCTACGCCTGTGCGCGGTGTGGCGGCAATGCGACGGAAGTCGATGGAAGCGGGCGGACGGACGGCGCGTGCGGGCGACGGACGAAGAAGCGGGGACGGGGATCGTCTGCGCTCGGAAGGACAGCGTCCGCCGCAGTTGGCAGCGGTGGTGCCAACCATCCCGGATGATCGGCGTTCCCGCGCGGACACGCGGCTGGCCGCGGGCCGGAATACCCGGGCAACGCGCGGGGAGGGCGGTGCCTGGTCGGGACGGGCGCATCGTGCCTTGCCGGGCTGCTCGGAACCAGCGGCAGGGCGGTCCAGGAC
>JAEXLY010000197.1 GCA_023444765.1 Pseudomonadota bacterium
CCGCCGGCGCCGGGGCGCAGCCCTCCGGCCGCCTGCGGCGGCCGGCCCGGCGGGCTTGCGCCGGCAGTCCCGCCCGGGCCTCAATCGCGGCATGACCGTTCTCCCCCACCTAGGCTCCAGCGATGCCGCCACCCGTCCGGTGCTACTGATCCACGGCATCTGGAACGCGCGGCTGTGGCTGTTGCCGCTGGCCCGCCGGTTGCGGTCGGCCGGGTTCGACGCCCGGATCTGGGGCTATCGCAGCGTGTTCGACGATCCCGCGCACGCGGCCAGGATGCTGGCGGACCGGCTGCGCGGCGGTCCCGAGGTCGATCTGCTCGGATACAGCCTGGGCGGGCTGGTCGCGCTCGAGGCCCTGCGGCTCGAACCGGACCTGCCCGTGCGGCGCGTGCTGTGCCTGGGTTCGCCCCTTTGCGGCAGTTGCACCGCCCGCTCGCTCGGTGCGCATCGCTGGTCCTCGCCGGTGCTGGGCCGCAGTGCGCGCCTGTTGCAGCGCGGACTCGATGGCTGGTCGGGCGCGGCGGAAGTCGGCGTGGTGGCCGGCTGCGTGCCGCGTGGCCTCGGCCGGCTGCTGTCGGCGGTGGACCCGGACTCGGACGGAACGGTCGCCATTGTCGAGACGCGGATCCCGGGATTGCGCGACCACTGCGTCGTCCCGGCCAGCCACAGCGGCCTGCTGCTCTCGCGGCAGGCGGCGCGGCAGGCGGCCTGCTTCCTGCGCAGCGGGCGCTTCGAGGATGGGCAGGGCGCGCGAAACGTATAATCGGCGCGTCTTCCCGAACCGGCCTTACGATCCATGGGACGTGGTCCTTCCATCGAAGCACGCAAGAACGCCGTCGACGCACAGCGCGGCAAGATTTTCACCAAGATCATCCGCGAGATCGGCGTCGCCGCCCGCGCGGGCGGAGGCGACCCCGGGGGCAATCCGCGCCTGCGCGCCGCGATCGACAAGGGCCTGTCGGTCAACATGTCCAAGGACGTGATCGAGCGCGCGATCAAGAAGGCGACCGGCGAGCTGGAAGGGGTGGAGTACGAGGAAATCCGCTACGAGGGCTATGCCCCGGGCGGCGTGGCCGTGATCGTGGACTGCCTGACCGACAACCGCGTCCGCACCGTGGCCGACGTGCGCCATGCCTTCGGCAAGTTCGGCGGCAACCTGGGCACCGAGGGCTCGGTGGCCTTCATGTTCCGCAAGATGGGCGTGCTCTCCTACGGCGCCGGCGCGGACGAGGATAAGATCACCGAGGCGGCGATCGAGGGCGGCGCGGACGACGTGACGGTCTATCCGGAGGATGGCGCGATCGACGTGATCACCGCACCCGAATCCTTCGCCGCGGTGAAGCAGGCGATGGAAGCGGCGGGTCTCGCCCCGGACCTCGCCGAGGTGACCATGCGCGCTGACAACGACGTCGCCGTGGACGGCGACACCGCCCAGCAGGTGGTCAAGCTGTTGCGCTGGCTCGAGGACATGGACGACGTGCAGAACGTCTACTCCAATGCCGAGCTGGGCGATGCCGCGTATGGCTGAGAGCCGGGAATCGGGAACGCGGAACCGGGAATCGTCGAAAGGCGGTTCCCGATCCTTTTGCGCGACCGCTTTTTCGGGTTCCGGTTCCCCATTCCCGACTCCCGCAGCATGACCCGCATCCTCGGCATCGATCCGGGTTCGCAGCGCACCGGCGTCGGAATCATCGATGTCGATGCGGCCGGACGGGCCACGCACGTCTACAACTCGGCCCTGGTGCTGCTGGGCGAGGGCGATTTCGCACTGCGGCTGAAGCGGCTGCTGGTGGGGCTGTCGGAGGTGATCGAGACCTGGCGGCCGCAGGAAGTGGCGATCGAGCGCGTGTTCCTGGCGCGCAATCCGGACTCGGCGCTCAAGCTCGGCCAGGCGCGGGGTGCGGCCATCAGCGCGGTGGTACTGCGCGACCTGCCGGTGCACGAGTACGCGGCCAAGGAAGTGAAACTCGCGCTGGTCGGCAAGGGTGGCGCGGAAAAAACCCAGATCCAGCACATGGTGGCGCTGATGCTCAACCTGCAGGGCAGGCTGCAGTCCGACGCCGCCGACGCGCTGGCCATCGCCATCACCCACGCGCACGTGCGCGCGACCGCGCGGCGCCTGGGCGTGAGCACGCAGCAGGCATGGAGCAGGAAGTGATCGGGGCCGTGATTGGTGACTGGTCATTGGTGATTCGCAACGGCATGCCACGTTCAGGCACTGCGCGCCTCCGTTCCAGCCCGGGAATCACGAATCACGGATCACGCGCCCGCGGGACGCGGAACCAATCAATTGCCCGGAGGGCAACCCGATGATCGGCCGCCTGAGGGGCATCCTGGCCCACAAGCAGCCGCCTTGGCTGGTGCTGGACGTGCATGGCGTGGGCTACGAGCTCGAAGCGCCGATGAGCACCTTCTACGACCTGCCCGAGGTCGGTCGCGAGGTGGCGCTGTTCACCCACTATGCGCAGAAGGAGGACAGCGTGTCGTTGTACGGCTTCCTCAGCGAGGCCGAGCGGCGCCTGTTCCGCGACGTGCAGAAGGTCAGCGGCATCGGCGCGAAGATCGCGCTGGCGATCCTTTCCGGCGCCACCGTCAACCAGTTCGCGATGCTGGTGCAGACCGGCGACGTGACCGCGCTGACCCGCATACCCGGGATCGGCAAGAAGACCGCCGAGCGGATCGTGGTGGAGTTGCGCGACCGCGCCGCCGACCTGGCCGTGGGCGCGGTACCCGGCATCGGGGGCGCGTTGCCGGCGGACCCCCTCTCCGAGGCCATCGTCGCCCTGCAGCAGCTTGGCTACAAACCGGCCGAGGCCCAGAAGATGGCCAAGGCCGCCGCGGCCGACGGCGACCCTGCCGAGACCATCATCCGCAGGGCGCTACAGTCCGCGCTCCGCTGACGCAGTCCGGACCCACAACCCGATGTCCCAGACCTCGTCCAAGCGCGCCCCATCGGGTGCATCGTCGCAGGGCCATGGCCAGGTCGGGCTGGCCGGGCTGGTCGTGGGCGCGATCGGAGTGGTGTTCGGCGACATCGGCACCAGCCCGCTCTACACCATCCGCGAGGCCTTCTCGCCGCACTACGGCCTTGTGGCCGACCACGACACCGTGCTGGGCGTGCTGTCGATGATCTTCTGGGCCCTCAGCCTGGTCGTCACGCTGAAGTACGTGACCATCATCATGCGTGCCGACAACGACGGCGAGGGCGGCATCATGGCGTTGATGGCGCTGGCCCAGCGCTGCTTCCCCAAGTCCTCGCGCTCGGCCTACGTGGTGGGCATCCTGGGCATCCTGGGCGCCTCGCTGTTCTTCGGCGACGGGGTGATCACGCCCGCGATCTCGGTGCTGTCGGCGGTGGAAGGCCTGGAGGTCATCGCGCCAAGGCTGCACGACTGGATCGTGCCGGTGACGCTGGCGGTGCTGATCGCGCTGTTCGCCACCCAGCGCTACGGCACGGCGAAGGTGGGGCGCATCTTCGGGCCGATCACGGTGCTGTGGTTTCTCGCGCTGGCGGCGCTGGGCGTGGCGAACATCCTCCACGAACCCGAGGTGCTGCACGCGATCAACCCGTGGTGGGCGGCGCGCTTCTTCATCGACCACACCTGGGGCGGCGTCTTCATCCTCGGCGCGGTCGTGCTCGCCGTCACCGGCGGAGAGGCGATCTACACCGACATGGGCCACTTCGGCCCGCGCCCCATCCGCTACGGCTGGTACTTCTTCGTGCTGCCTTCGCTGATGCTCAACTACCTGGGCCAGGGGGCGCTGGTGCTGGAGGACCCCTCGGCGATCCGCAACCCGTTCTACGTCGGCGTGCCGGAGTGGGCGCAGTGGCCGATGATCGTGCTGGCCACCATGGCCACCGTGATCGCCTCGCAGGCGGTGATCACCGGCGGCTACTCGGTCGCGCGGCAGGCCATGCAGCTTGGCTACATTCCGCGCATGCGCATCAAGCACACCTCCAGCGAGACCATCGGGCAGATCTATATCCCGGCCATCAACTGGACGATGATGGTGATCGTGGTGGTGCTGGTGCTTTCGTTCGGCGACTCCTCGTCGCTGGCGGCGGCCTACGGGATCTCCGTCTCGGCGACGATGCTCATCGATACGCTGCTGCTGGCGCTTGTGGCGCGCACGCTGTGGCCGGAATGGCGGCGCTGGGTGCTGCCGCTGTGCGCGATGTTCCTGGTCATCGACGTGGCCTTCCTCGTGGCCAACGGCGCCAAGGTGCTGCAGGGCGCGTGGTTCCCGGTGGTGCTGGGAATCGTGCTGTTCACCATGCTGCGTACCTGGCGGCGCGGGCGCGAGATCCTGCGTGAGGAGATGCAGAAGGAGGGCATCCGCCTGGACGCCTTCATCCCCGGCCTGATGCTCGCCCCGCCGGTGAGGGTGGAAGGCACGGCGGTGTTCATGACCAGCGACAAGGGGGTGGTGCCGCATGCGCTGCTGCACAACCTCAAGCACAACAAGGTGCTGCACGAGACCAACGTGTTCCTCACCGTCGAAACGCTGACCGTGCCGTATGCGACCGCGGGGCGACGGCTGTCCATCGACGCGGTGGGCGACGGCTTCTACCGGGTGCTGGTGCGCTTCGGCTTCATGGAGACGCCGGACGTGCCGCAGGCGCTGATGCAGGCGGCCGACCACAGCACGCTCAGCTTCGACCCGATGGAAACCACCTATTTCGTCAGCCGCGAGACCATCGTTTCCAGTGCCAAGCGCGGCATGCCGGTCTGGCGCGACCGCCTGTTCGCGGTCATGCATCGCAACGCCGCTCCGGCCAACCAGTTCTTCCGCATCCCTGGCAACCGTCTGGTGGAACTGGGCGCCCAGGTCGAGATCTGACCGCAGGCGTCGGTTTGCGCCGCTCGCGGCGCCCGGTGCGTCCGCCCGGCGGTGGCGGCCCGCGTCGGTTCAAGTCCGGGCGCTGCCTGCCGTTAACACACCCGACGCCACCGGAGGTGCGGCCGCATGACCGTGCTCCAGCCCATCGTGCCCAGTTCTACCCTGCCGCAGCGCGTGCTGCTGCTGGAGAACTCGCGTGCATACGTGCAGGCGGTCGCGGGTGCCATCGAGCAGCAACTCGAGCTTCCGGTGATGGTCGCGGCCACCCTGGCCGAGGCGCGCGCGCTGCTGGACCGCTATGACGACTGGTTCCTCGCCCTCACCGGCCTGGTGCTGGCCGACGGCGACCGCGACGAGGTGGTCGACTGCCTGCAGGGACGCGGCCTGTCCACCGTGGTAGTCACCGGCGTCTACGACGATGACCTGCGCGAGCGCCTTCTGCGGCGCCGGGTCATCGACTTCGTGCTCAAGAGCACGCCGGGGAGCCTGGACTACATCGTCTGGCTGGTGAAGCGACTCGAACGCAACCGTCGCATCTCTGCGCTGGTGGTGGACGATTCGGCCTCGGCGCGGATGCATACGGCCAACCTGCTGGAAACCTACGGCTACCGGGTCGTCCAGGCGGAGAACGGAGATGCGGCCCTGCGCCTGCTGGAGCGCGATCCGACCATCCGCCTGGCGATGATCGACCAGGAGATGCCCGGCATGCAGGGGGTGGAACTCACCCGCAGGCTGCGCGCGCTCCGTGCGCGCGACCGCGTCGCGGTGATCGGCGTCTCGGGTCGTGACGACGCCGGCCTGGTCGCGCGTTTCCTCAAGAACGGGGCCAACGACTTCCTGCGCAAGCCGTTCTCGCGCGAAGAGTTCTTCTGCCGTGTGTCGCAGAACGTCGACCAGCTCGAGCTGATCGGCAGCCTCCAGGACCTGGCCACCCGCGACTTCCTGACCGGCCTGCCGAACCGGCGACACTTCCTCGAACAGGCAGAGCGCCTGGTTCCGCGACTGCGCACCGCGCGTCGCCCGCTGGCCATGGCCATCCTGGACATCGACCATTTCAAGCACATCAACGACGGCTGGGGCCACGAGGCTGGCGACCATGCCCTGCGCGCCGTGGCCGGGGTGCTGTCGGGGCACGCCCGCCAGCACGACCACGTCGCCCGCTTCGGTGGCGAGGAGTTCTGCCTGCTGGTGCCCGATCTGGATGCCGATGCGCTCGGGCAGTACTTCGACCAGTTGCGCCAGTGCATCGAGAACCTCCGCGTGCGCACCCCGGGGGGCGAGCTGCGCATGACCGTGAGCATCGGCGTGCGCACCGCGACACCGGGCGACGACCTGCACCGGCTGCTGGCCGATGCCGACCGCCGCCTCTACCTGGCCAAGGCCGGTGGGCGCAACCGCGTGGTGATGTCGGGCTGAGGACGGGACCTCCGCCGCGACTGCCACCGGGGAGGGCCTTCCGCGGCCGACGAAGGGATGGGATCGCCCCGCGACGGAACCCCCGCCATCCGACCGCATGCGCGCCGGTCGGCCTGCCGCCCCCGCGGCCAGACGGCCTCGACCCTGGCGTGCTCCGGCTCGGGCGGCGGGCCCGCGCTGCAGCACCGCACATGCCCTGCCTCGGCCGTGCGTCGATGCTCCGGGCAGGCCTGGCGGCGTGGAAATCCCGCGTGCCGGCCCCATATCCGGGCCATGCCAAGCCACCCTGCGCCATCCATCCCCTTCTCCGTGCTCGACCTCGCACCGGTCTGCGAAGGCAGCACGCCGGCCGACGCCTTTGCCAGTTCGCTGGACCTGGCCCGTCATGCAGAGGCGCTGGGCTACCGCCGCTACTGGCTGGCCGAGCACCACAACATGCCGGGTATCGCGAGCGCGGCGACAGCGGTGCTGATCGGGCACATCGCCGGTGGAACCTCGACCATCCGCGTGGGCGCGGGCGGAGTGATGCTGCCCAACCATGCGCCGCTGCAGGTGGCCGAACAGTTCGGCACCCTGGCCAGCCTGCATCCGGGACGCATCGACCTCGGGCTGGGGCGGGCGCCGGGCACCGACCAGGCGACGACCCGGGCGCTGCGCCGCTATTACGCCGGCGCCGACGCGTTCCCGTCGGACGTGATGGAACTGCTGCGCTACTTCGAGCCCGTGCAGCCGGGGCAGCCGGTCCAGGCCGTGCCTGGCGCGGGCATCGACGTGCCGGTCTGGATACTCGGCTCGAGCCTGTTCGGCGCGCAGCTCGCGGCGACCTTGGGCCTGCCCTATGCCTTCGCCTCGCACTTCGCGCCGGCGGCGATGACCGAGGCGCTGGCGCTCTACCATCGCGACTTCAAGCCGTCGGAGCGGCTGCGCTCGCCCTACGCGATGCTGGCGCTCAACGTGGTGGCCGCAGACACGCGGTCGGAAGCGCAGCGGCTGTTCACCACCCAGCAGCAGAGCTTCGTGCGCCTGCGTCGCGCCGGGCCGCCCGGGCTGATTCCGCCGCCGATCGATGACATCGAATCGTTCTGGACGCCGCAGGAAAAGGCGATGGTGGAACAGGCGCTGGCGTGTTCGGTGGTGGGCGATGCGGAAGACGTGCGCGAGGGGATCACGGCCTTCGCCGCCCGCCACCGCCCCGACGAGCTGATGCTGACGGCCAACGTGTTCGACCACCAGGCGCGCTGCCATTCGTTTTCGCTGGCGGCCACGGCGTTCGCTGCTCGCGGGTCCCGATACGCCTGATCCGCCCGGCGTTGCGCCCGGCGCCGCCGCGGGGCACTGCAGCGTACGACTGCTACGCGTTGCGATTTCACATCGCGCCCACGCGCCTGCTTGGCCTTTCATCGGGACGCACGGTAGGCTAGGCCGCGAGCCGACGCGCCAGCAGGAGTGATGCAGGGTGGAGACCAGTCCCAGCCAGCCCCGGAAACGACGGGAAATCCTCCTGTTCCTGTTCATCACCGTGGTCCTGTTCCCGGTTCTGTCGGTGATGATCGTGGGCGGCTACGGTTTTGCCGTCTGGATCTTCCAGATGATCGCGGGCCCGCCCGGTCCGGCGGGCGGCTGAGGGCGGACGTGCCGGGAATCGCGCCTGACCCCTCCCGCGTCTCGCGCAGGGCCCTGCTGCGGGGCCGCCTGCGCGGCGAACCGGTCCTGCGTCCGCCGTGGACGATCGCGGAATCGCTGTTCACCGATGCCTGCGTCGGTTGCGGCGACTGCGTGCGTGCGTGTCCCGAGCAGGTACTGGAACAGGGGGCGGGCGGGCTGCCCGTGTTCGATCCCCGGCGCGGCGAATGCAGTTTCTGCGGCGACTGCGCCGCAGCGTGCCGCGAGCCGCTGTTCCTGCCGCTGGAGCAGCGACCGTGGACGTTGCGTGCAGTGGTGGGCCAGGGCTGCCTGGCGGCCAATGGCGTGGTCTGCTCCAGCTGCCGCGATGCCTGCGGCACGGCGGCCATCCGTTTCGCCCCCTCGCGCAGCGTGCCGGTGCCGGAGGTGCTGGCCGACCGCTGCACCGGCTGCGGTGCCTGCGTGGCCGGCTGCCCGACAGGTGCCTTGTCGTTGTCGGCGATCCCCGAGGAGTCCGTTGATGCCTGAGCAGATGTCCGAATGGCACCTCGCCAGCCTGGTGGTGCGCCACCGGCCTGACGCGATCCCCGCGCTGGCGGCCACCATCGATCGCGCGCAGGGCCTCGAACTCGCCCTGCAGGACGAGACCCGCAGCGTGCTGCTGCAGGAAAGCGACGGCACCGCCGGGCTGATGGACAACATCCGCCAGCTGGAGTCGGTGCCCGGCGTCTATGCCGTCAACCTCGTCTACCACCACATCGAACCCCAGGCGCCGGACGCTACCGCTGCAGCCGCGCCCGGGCCCGTATCCCAGGAGTCTTTGCGATGAGTACCAGCCGCCGCGAGTTCATCCGCAACAGCGCCATTGCCAGTGCCGCCGCGGCCGCCGGCCTGCCGGTTCCGGCCCAGGTCGCCGAGCCGGTGATGGAGGGCGGCAACGCGCTGAAGTGGAGCAAGGCCCCGTGCCGCTACTGCGGTACCGGCTGCGGCATCAACGTGGCCGTCCACAATGGCCGGGTGGTGGCCACGCACGGCGACGTGCTGGCCGAGGTCAACCGCGGCCTCAACTGCGTCAAGGGCTATTTCCTGTCCAAGGTGATGTACGGGGCCGACCGGCTCACCACGCCGCTGCTGCGCAAGAAGAATGGCGTCTACGACAAGGAAGGCGACTTCACCCCGGTCAGCTGGGACGAGGCCTTCGACGTGATGGCGGAGAAGTTCCGCGCGGTGCTCAAGGCCAAGGGCGGCGACGGCATCGGCATGTTCGGCTCCGGCCAGTGGACGGTCTGGGAGGGCTACGCGGCCAACAAGCTGATGAAGGCCGGCTTCCGCAGCAACCACATCGACCCCAACGCGCGCCACTGCATGGCCTCGGCGGTCACCGGGTTCATGCGCACCTTCGGCATGGACGAGCCGATGGGCTGCTACGACGACATCGAAGCCGCCGATGCGTTCGTGCTGTGGGGCTCGAACATGGCCGAGATGCACCCGATCCTCTGGACGCGGGTCACCGACCGCCGGCTGTCCCATCCCCACGTCAAGGTGGCGGTGCTCTCGACCTTCGAGCACCGCAGCTTCGACCTGGCCGACATCCCGATGGTGTTCAAGCCGCAGACCGACCTGGTCATCCTGAACTACATCGCCAACCACATCATCCGCTCGGGCAAGGTCAACCGCGAGTTCGTCGAGAAGCACACGAAGTTCCGCCGCGGCCACGACAACATCGGCTACGGCCTGCGCGCCGAGCATCCGCTGCAGGTGGCGGCCACGCACGGCCACGATCCCGAAGGCGGGGTCGACATCGACTTCGACGAATTCGCCCGGTTCGTGGCGCCCTACACGCTGGAGCGCGCGGTCGAGATGACCGGCGTCGAGCGTGGCTGGCTGCAGCAACTGGCCGAGCTGTACGCCAACCCCGACATCAAGGTGATGTCGTTCTGGACCATGGGCTTCAACCAGCACACGCGCGGCACGTGGGCCAACAACATGGTCTACAACATCCACCTGTTGACCGGGAAGATCGCCACCCCCGGCAACAGCCCGTTCTCGCTCACCGGCCAGCCCTCCGCCTGCGGCACCGCGCGTGAGGTAGGCACCTTCAGCCACCGCCTGCCGGCGGACATGATCGTCGCCAACCCCGAGCACCGCCGCCATGCCGAGGAGATCTGGAAGGTCCCGCACGGCATCATCAAGGAGAAGCCCGGCTACCACGCGGTCGAACAGAACCGGGCGCTCAAGGACGGCAGGCTCAACGCGTACTGGGTGCAGGTCAACAACAACATGCAGGCCGCGGCCAATATGCTGGAGGAGGGCTACCCCGGCTACCGCAACCCGGACAACTTCATCGTGGTGTCCGATGTCTATCCCACCGTCACCTGCCAGGCCGCGGACCTGATCCTGCCGTCGGCCATGTGGGTGGAGAAGGAGGGCGCCTACGGCAATGCCGAACGCCGCACCCATTTCTGGCACCAGCTGGTGAACGCGCCCGGCGAAGCGCGCTCGGACCTGTGGCAGCTGATGGAGTTCTCCAAGCGCTTCACCACCGACGAGTGCTGGCCCGAGGAGATCCTGGCCGCCAACCCGGAGTTCCGTGGAAAGACGCTGTTCGACGTGCTGTACCGTAACGGCAAGGTCGATGCGTTCGGCGTCGACCAGATCGAGGAAGGGTACGCCAACGACGAATCCGGGGCCTTCGGCTTCTACGTGCAGAAGGGCCTGTTCGAGGAGTACGCGGAGTTCGGACGCGGGCATGCGCATGACCTCGCGCCGTTCGACACCTACCACCAGGTGCGCGGCCTGCGCTGGCCGGTGGTCGAGGGCAAGGAAACGCGCTGGCGCTACCGCGAAGGCGCGGACCCCTACGTCAAGCCCGGCAAGGGTTTCGAGTTCTACGGCCAGCCGGACGGCCGCGCCGTGATCTGGGCGCTGCCCTACGAGCCCCCGGCCGAATCCCCCGACGACGATTACGACCTGTGGCTGGTGACCGGACGCGTGCTGGAGCACTGGCACTCGGGTTCGATGACGATGCGTATCCCGGAGCTGTACCGTGCCGTGCCGTCGGCCGTCGCCTTCATGAATCCGGACGACGCGCGCGAACGCGGGCTCAAGCGCGGCGACGAGGTGGAGGTCACGTCCCGCCGCGGGACGATGCGTACCCGTGTCGAGACCCGGGGACGCAACCGGATGCCGCGCGGGGTGATCTTCGTGCCTTGGTTCGACGCGGCGCAGCTGATCAACAAGGTGACGCTGGACGCGACCGATCCCATCTCCAAGCAGACCGATTTCAAGAAATGCGCCGTTCGCGTGTCCGCAACGGGAGGGGCCTGACATGCGCTCGATCGCACTCAAATCGCTGCTGGCCCTCGCACTGCTGGGGATGGCCGCCTGCGGGCGGGGCGCACCGCGCCCGCCGGTGG
>JAEXLY010000115.1 GCA_023444765.1 Pseudomonadota bacterium
GGGCCGGGCCGCGCAAACAGGGCGAGGCCCGGCCGCCACTGTTACAATTGACACGTTTACCCGGACCCGCGGCGTCCGTGCTGCGTCCAAGCTGCGGCAACGCGCCGCCCGCCAGACCAAGACGCCATGACCAGCACCGCCGAACTCTCCTCTCCCGCTTCCGCGCATACGGGCCTGACCCGCGGCGTGACCGATCCCGACTACACGCTCGAGCACAAGTACAGCCGCACCGAGGGGCGGATCTACCTGTCCGGCGTGCAGGCCCTGGTGCGCCTGCCGCTGATGCAGCGGCTGCGCGACCAGGCGGCGGGCCTGAATACCGGCGGCTTCATCTCCGGCTACCGCGGCTCGCCCCTGGGCGGCTTCGACCTGGAGCTGTGGCGGGCGAAGAAGTACCTGGCGCAGGCCAACGTCAAGTTCCAGCCGGGCCTCAACGAGGACCTGGGCGCGACCATGGTCTGGGGCACGCAGCAGACCAACCTGTTCCCCGGCGCGAAGGTCGATGGCGTCTACGCCATGTGGTACGGCAAGGGGCCGGGCGTGGACCGCTGCGGCGACGTGTTCAAGCACGGCAACGCCGCCGGCACCTCGCGCCACGGCGGCGTGCTGGCGCTGGCCGCCGACGACCACGCCTGCCGCTCCTCGACCCTGCCGCACGGCAGCGAGGGCGAGTTCACCAGCGCGATGATGCCGATCCTCAACCCCGCCGGCGTCCAGGACATCCTGGACATGGGCCTGGTGGGCTGGGCGATGAGCCGCTACACCGGCCGCTGGGTCGGCTTCAAGACCATCGCCGAGACGGTGGAATCCTCGGCCTCGGTGGACGTGAACCCGCTGGCGCTGCGGATCGTCACGCCCGAGGACTTCGAACTGCCGCCGGGCGGGCTCAACATCCGCTGGCCCGACCCGCCGCTCGACCAGGAGATGCGCCTGCACCGCTATGCGGTCAAGGCGGCGCAGGCCTTCGCCCGCGCCAACCGCATCGACCGGATGGTGCTCGACACGCCCGACGCGCGCTTCGGCATCGTCACCACCGGCAAGAGCTACCTCGACGTGCTGCAGGCGCTCGAATACCTCGGGCTCGACGCCGAACGCTGCCGCGAACTGGGCATCCGCGTCTACAAGATCGGCATGACCTGGCCGCTGGAGCCGCTGGGCATCCGCGCCTTCGCACGCGGCCTGCGCGACATCCTGGTGGTGGAGGAGAAGCACGCCTTCATCGAGAGCCAGATGAAGGAACTGTTCTACAACTTCGACGGCGACCGCCCGTCCATCGTCGGCAAGTACGACGAGGAAGGACAGTGGATCCTCCCCTCCACCGGCGAGCTGACGCCCGCGACGATCGCCGGCGTGATCGCGCGCCGCCTCGAGAAGTTCGTGCCGGAGGGCAGTCGCGACACCGCGCACATCCGCGAGGTGCTGCGCTGGATGGAGCTCAAGGAAGGCGAGCTGGCGCTGCCGCGCGCGCAGTTCCCCCGCGTGCCGCACTACTGCTCGGGCTGCCCGCACAACACCTCGACCGTGGTGCCGGAGGGCTCGCGCGCGCTGGGCGGCATCGGCTGCCATTACATGGTCACGTGGATGGACCGCAGCACCGACACCTTCACCCAGATGGGCGGCGAAGGCGTGACCTGGTGCGGGCAGGCCGGCTTCACCGACACCCCGCACGTGTTCCAGAACCTCGGCGACGGCACCTATTTCCACTCCGGCTCGCTGGCGATCCGCCAGTCGGTCGCGGCCGGCGTCAACATCACCTACAAGATCCTCTACAACGACGCCGTCGCCATGACCGGCGGGCAGCCGGTGGACGGCGTGCTGAGCGTGCCGCAGATCGCGCACCAGGTGCGCAGCGAGGGCGTGTACACCATCGTGCTGGTCAGCGACGACCTGTCGAAGTGGCGCGACCGCTCGCTGTTCCCGGCGGGCACCGAGTTCGAGGACCGTCGCGAACTGGACGCGGTGCAGAAGCGCCTGCGCGAAGTGAAGGGCGTGTCGGTCCTGATCTACGACCAGACCTGCGCCACCGAAAAGCGCCGCCGCCGCAAGCGCGGGAAGATGCCGGACCCGGCCAAGCGCGTGTTCGTCAACACCCTGGTGTGCGAAGGCTGCGGCGACTGCGGCAAGAAGAGCTTCTGCGTGTCCGTGCTGCCCAAGGACACCGAGTTCGGCCGCAAGCGCGAGATCGACCAGAGCAACTGCAACAAGGACTATTCCTGCGTCGAGGGCTTCTGCCCCAGCTTCGTCACCGTGCACGGCGGCAAGCCGCGCAAGGGCGACAAGGCCGCGACCGCCGGGCGCCTGGCCAGCCTGCCGCCACCGGCCTTCGCCACCGACCTGTCCCAGCCCTGGAACATCCTGATCACCGGCGTCGGCGGCACCGGCGTGGTCACCATCGGCGCGCTGCTGGGCATGGCCGGCCACCTGGAGGGCCGCGGCTCGACCGTGCTCGACCAGACCGGCCTGGCGCAGAAGGGCGGCGCGGTCACCACCCACATCCGCATCGCAGCGAAGCCCGAAGACATCCACGCCGTGCGCATCGCCGCCGGCGAGGCCGACCTGGTGCTGGGCTGCGACATGGTGGTGGTCAACGACTACTGGGCGCTGTCGAAAGTGCGTGCCGGCCGCTCGCAGGTGGTGCTCAACACCTACGAGGCGATGCCCGGCACGTTCACCACGCGTCCGGACATGCAGTTCCCCGCCGCCGACATCGTCCAGGCCGTGACCCAGGCCATGGGCGGGCAGGCGCCGCTGCAGATCGACGCCACCGAGCTGGCCACCGCGCTGATGGGCGACGCGATCGCCTCCAACCTGTTCATGCTCGGCTACGCCTGGCAGCGCGGCCTGGTGCCGCTGTCGTTCGAATCGCTGATGCGCGCGGTCGAGCTCAACGGCGCCGCGGTCGAGATGAACAAGACTGCGT
The DNA here is from genome assembly GCA_023444765.1 of Pseudomonadota bacterium. Taxonomy (GTDB): domain Bacteria; phylum Pseudomonadota; class Gammaproteobacteria; order Xanthomonadales; family Xanthomonadaceae; genus Luteimonas. Next base: position 2,921 of record JAEXLY010000115.1, read on the forward strand.
TCGCCTGGGGGCGCCTGGCCGCGATCGACCCCGAATCGGTGTACGAGGCCGCCGGCGTGGTGCGCAATGCGCCGACCGCGGCCGAAAGCACGCCGCACGCGCTGGCCTCGCTGCCGCCGGGCGAGTGGGAAAGCACCGAATGGGGTGCGACGTCCGCGCCGCGCCCGCTGCGCGCCGAGGACGAGCTGCGGCACGTGCCGGCGCATGCCGGCACCGACGCGGTCGCGTTCCTGCCGATGGACGACCTGCGCCTGTCGCGCTCGCTGGACGAGCTGATCGCACGCCGCGTCGAGTTCCTCACCGAGTACCAGGACGCGAAGTATGCGCAGCGTTACGCCGACTTCGTCGCGCGCGTGCGCGAGGCCGAACGCGTCAGGGCGCCGGGCTCGACCGACCTGTCCGAGGCGGTGGCGCGCTACTTCTTCAAGCTCATGGCCTACAAGGACGAGTACGAAGTCGCGCGCCTGTACACCAGCGGCGAGTTCCGCCGCCGCGTCGAACAGCAGTTCGACGGCGACTACCGCCTGCACTTCCATCTCGCCCCCCCACTGCTGGCGAAGAAGAACGCGAAGGGCGAGCTGGTCAAGCGCGAGTACGGGCCGTGGGTGTTCAAGGCCTTCGGCCTGCTGGCGAAGCTGCGCTTCCTGCGCGGCGGCCCGCTGGACGTGTTCGGACGTACCGGAGAGCGTCGCATGGAGCGGCAGCTGATCGACGACTACGAACGCACCGTGGGCGGCCTGCTCGACAAGCTCGATGGCGGCAACGTCGACCTGGCCGCGGAGATCGCCGGCATCCCCGAGCAGATCCGCGGCTACGGCCACGTCAAGGAAGCGCACCTGCACGCGGCCAAGGCACGCGAGGCCGAACTGCTGCGCGAATGGAACAATCCGCTCAGGATCGTGCAGGCGGCTTGAGCCCGGGGAGGCGTGCAGCGATGACCAAGGAACCGGACGTTCCGCCGCCTCCCGTCGCACCCGTCCCCGCCCCCACGGCAGCCGCGCCGCACGCGCGGGGCGGCCGCTTCGAGCTGGTGGTGGGCGCCAGCGCCATCCTGCTCTCGCTGGTGTCGCTGTTCGTGGCGATCAGCGCCAACCGCACCCAGGAGCGGATGCTGGCGGCCAGCATCTGGCCCTCGCTGCTGTTCGGCACCAGCAACACCGCCCAGGACGGCTCCCCGCAGATCGGCATCGACCTGCTCAACCGCGGCACCGGCCCGGCGCGCGTGCGCTGGCTGGAGATGTACTACGAGGATGTCCTGCTGGCCGACTGGCGGGACCTGCTGCGGCGCTGTTGCGTGTCCAGCCCGGAGCAGGGCGACCAGGTGCCGGGCTTCACCAGCGGCGTGCAGAACCGCGTGCTTGGCGCGAACGAATGGGTAGGGATGCTGCAGATCCCGCGCGAGGGGACGCCCGAGCCGATCTGGAACGCACTCGACGAGGAGCGCCAGAACATCCGCATGCGCGCCTGCTACTGCTCGGTGCTCGACGACTGCTGGATCTTCGACAGCGAGCGTGAGGACCCTGCGCCCGTCTCCCGCTGTCCCGCGCCAGGGCCGGTGCTCTGGCGCGGCTGAGGGCGCGGCCGCTCAGTCCCGGCGTACGAACACCGTCTCGCGCCCGCCCTGCAACAGCGTCACCGTCGCCGGCGTGCCGGTCTCCGGCGCGAACCGCAGGCTGGCGTCGACCACCTTGAGGAAGAACACCGACCCGGACTCGGCGAAGATCTCGAACGCCGGCTGGCCGCTGAGCTGCGCCCTGGGCGTGTCGCCGTCGAGGAAGACCTTCAGCACCGCGCCCTGGAACACGTACTCGCCGGCGATGCGCTCGAGCGCGGCGCGCGGCAGCGCGACCTCGGCGCGGGCCGACGGCAGCGGCTCGTCGCTGCGCGCGACGCGTTCGCCCTCGCCCTCGTCCTCGGGGAAGAAGCGCATCGCCACCACCGCGCCGTTGGCATCGCGTTCGAACACGATGCGCGAGAAGCCTTCCTCGAACAGGAAGGTGTCCGCGGCCACGGGGATGAGCGGGTAGGCCTGGCCGCCGGTGCGCTGCGAGGTGAGCCGGCCATCGACGACGCGCAGCGTACGTGCGGCGTCCTGGTCGATGCGGTACACGCCCTCGTAGCCGCGCAGGGTGGTCTCGTCGACCTCGATCGGCGTCTTCTGCGGATAGGGTCGGCCGATCGCCTGCGCGGCCAGCAGCTGCGCGATCCGGCCGGTGCCGAGCATGCCGGGGCGTCCGGCGTCGGCGTTGTAGAGCACGGCGACGCTGACCTCGTCCTCCGGCAGGTAGAGCAGGTAGGCGCTGAAGCCGAAGATGCCGCCGCCATGGTCGAACTTCGGCCGGCCGCGCAGGGTGCCGGCGCTGATGCCGAAGCCGTAGTCGTTCTCCGCCGCCTTGCCGGCGGGCGTCACCATGGCCGCGTGGCTGGCCTGGCGCAGGACACGGCCCTCGTGCAGCGCGCGGTTCCACTTCAGCAGGTCGTCCACGGTCGACACCAGGGCGCCGGCTGCATGCGGCTGGGTCATGCTGAGATGACGCGCACGCGCCCACCGCTCGCCATTGCGGGTATAGCCACCGACGTGCCCCGGGATCACCGCCTCCGCCTCGTTGCCGTAGCCGGTGTGGGCCATGCCCAGCGGCTTGAACAACGCCTCGTCGAGGTAGGCGTGCCAGGGCTTGCCGCTGGCGGCCTCGATCACCGCGCCCACCAGCACGTAGCCGGAGTTGTTGTAGCGCCAGCCCTCGCCGGGCGCGAACTCCGGCTTCTCGTCCTTGAATGTGGCGACCAGGGCGGCGGTATCGAGATCGCGCATGATCCCGCCGCCGGCCATGATCGCCTCGATGTCGGTGTAGCTGCGGATGCCGGAGGTGTGGTCGAGCAGCATGCGCACGCTGACGGCGTCGCCGTTGGGGAAGCCGGGCACGAAGCGGGTCAGCGGATCGTCGAGCGAGAGCCTGCCTTCCTCGGCCAGCTTCAGCACCGCCGCGGCCGCGAACTGCTTGGTCACCGAGCCGATGCGGAACACGTGGTCGGCCGAGAGCGGCACGTCGAGTTCGAGGCTGGCGCGGCCGCAGGCGCTGCGATGCAGCACCTGGTCGCCCCGCGCCACCAGCACCGCCATGCCGGGCGCCGCCGGATCGCAGTTGCGCGCCAGCGCCGCGGCGGCGAAGCGGTCCACCTCGGCCTTCGTCGGGACGGCCGCAGCGGCGTCGGTCATCAGCGGCAGCAGCAGGAGACTCAGCGAAGCGAGCAGGCGCATGGGCGGGTCCGTGACGGGGTCGGGTCGATTGTGCGGTGCGTGGCAGGCGCGCAACCGTGCCGGAGGTATCGGCGCGTCATCGCTCAGCCCGCCGGCGGCATGGCTGCGCGGCGCGCCTGGCGCGCGGCGTTGACCGCCTCGCTGCGCGCACGCCGGCGTTGCCTCGCCAGCGCCAGCGCGTCCTCCAACCAGTCCTGCACGCGTGCGGCGGTGCGGTTGCGGCAGACGCCGCCCAGGCCGTACCAGCCGCCGCGGATGTCGACCGCATCGACCACCTGGCGGTTGAGCAGCAGGCGCAGGAACTCGGTGGCCAGCCCGAGCCGGCGCACGTGGTCCTGGATACGCAGCAGGCGCAGCGTGCCCTCGGCCATGGCGGCCACGCCCAGCGTGGTGTCGCCCAGTGCACCGGCGTCGCCCACCAGCGCAGCGGGCCAGTGCAGGCGCAGCAGGTACAGGTGCGTCGGCCGGACCGCGTGCGCGCACAGCGGATCGGCCAGCAGGATCGAGTGCTCGACGTGGTTGATCGTGCCCTGCGCGGCCAGCCGGTCGCACAGGCCGCGCCAGTCCTCGCCGGCATCGGGCTGCAGCCGTTCCAGGCGCAGCACGCGACGGCGATCGTCGTCGTCGTTGTCCAGGCGCGGCAGGTCCAGCCGCTGCTGGCAGAAGGCCACGAAGCGTGCCCCGATCATCGGCGCGCCGACGATCCACGCGATGCGGAACATCGGCGCCCAGCTCCAGTGGCGGAAGGCGTTGAGCCAGCCGCGGTTGTCCGGATGGTCCCAGGCGTGCTCGAGGTCGAGGTCGTGGTAGACCGCCTCCATCAGCCGGATCAGTTCCTGGCAGAAGTAGAAGCAGGCGCGGAAGTCCTCCGGCGCCGGCAGGGCGGTGCGCCGCTGCAGCGGCGGAGGCGGCAGTTCGCCTTCGGCCATGGGCACGCCGGCGACCAGGTCGGTCCAGGCCGGATGGAACTGCGCGTCGAGCACCGCCAGCGCCGGGGTCTCGCGCAGCTGGCGCAGCAGGCGCGCCAGCGCCCTGCCGTGCAGGGCGAAGCGGTCCGGCACGCCGGGCACCGGCGCCACCCAGCGCTGGCGCAGCGCGATGAGCAGCTTCTCCTTGAGTGCCGAATCGTGCAGGCCCAGTTCGTCCTGGCGCGGCGCGCCCGGTTCGGCGCCGATGCGTTCGAGCACCGGCGCCAGCGCGCGGGTGGCGATGTCCTCGCCCAGCCGGCGATAACTTTCGAACTGCGCCTCGTCGAAGTACTGGTCGGACGTGGGCTCATGCGGAAAGCAGGCGTGGCTGCGCGCGTAGTGGGCGATGTCGGCCGGCTCCTCGCCGGTGAGCGAGGGCTTGAGGTAGAGCAGGGTGCCGCTGCTGCCGTCGGCGTAGGCGATGCGGCCCACCGCGCAGCTGCGCTCGGACAGGCCGTCCGCCCGCGGCGCCAGCGCGGCGACATCGATGTCGATCTCGGCGCCGAAGTCCACGCGGCACTTGTGCACCGCATTGCCGAGGTCGCCGAATGCGCGCGCCGCATCGGCCGCCGCGTCCACGCACAGGATGAAGCGGCAGCGGCGCCGCACCAGTTCGTACAGGCCGAGGTTCTCGAAGTGCCCGCCATCGGACAGGTGCACGAACTTGCCGCCGGCGTGGGTGCGCCCCAGCAGTTCGGCCAGCAGCCAGCGCCCGAAGAACGGCGCGCTGTCGGCACGCGGGTGCTCGGGATGGCGCGGGTTGGGCAGCCACCAGCCCAGGCGCGCGTCGAACAGGGTGAGCAGGAAGGTCACCGCCGGCGAGCTGTGGTAGCCCATGTTGGGATTGACCGCGGCGCCGGAGATCGCCATCGCCGCGCCCAAGGTGAGCGATGCGGCGAGCGGATCGTGGCCGGCAGCGGGCCCGGCACGCGCGGTGCCGGCCGTAGCCGCGGCGCGGTCGCCGATCGGAGGCTCGCCGGGACGCGAGTCCGGCGGCAGGTGGCCGCACCAGCCGGGCGTCAGGCAGAACGAGGCGGCCTTGCGGTCCTGCCAGTCCAGCTGTTTGGCCGCGACCAGGTTGAGCGCGGTGCCGATCAGCGGGTACAGCGGGCGCGCACCGTCCAGTCGCTGCACCTCGACCAGGTCGGCGAGCACCAGGTCGTCCTGCAGGTCGAAGTTGGTGGTCGGTTCGGGATTGCGCTGGTCGTTGCTGGCACCGAGGTAACAGCGCACCAGGCGGTTGCGGTAGAAGGCGTTGAGGCTGAACTCGTTGACGTCCACCGCCCAGCCGAGCAGCAGCCACGTGCCGAGTGCGGCAAGCACCAGCAGCGCCAACGCGCGCGGGTAGGCGGCCACGGCGCTGGCGAGCACGGCCAGGTGCAGATCCAGCCGCTGTAGCCCCGCTGCGGCCACCTCGCCCGGTACGCCGCCGGCCAGCCGCTCCAGCGCCGGCCCCGCGGCCTGCAGCAGCACCTGCCCGGCCAGGCTGAGGGCCACCAGCAGGCCCAGCACGAACACCCAGGGCGCCAGGCGTGCGACCAGGTCGAGCAGCCGCCAGCGTTTCGACCCGCCGTGGCCGGCGCGCACGCCGTGCGCCGCCAGCAGGCCGACGCCAGTGGTCGCCAGCCAAGCCAGCGCGCCTGCCCAGCCGATGCCGGACAGGGCGCGCAGGCCCTGGCCGGCGCCCAGTCGCAGCAACCAGGGGCCGTAGACCACCAGCGACAGCGCCAGGGTCATGCCCAGCGCGACCACGGCGCAGGTCTTGCCGCCCACCCGCGCCCAGATCTCGCGCTGCAGGTCGCTCATCGCCGGCCCGGCCAGGCCCAGGTGCACGATCGCGGTCAGCACCACCGCCGACACCACCAGCAATGGGCCGGCCACCAGCACGTGCCACAGGCCGCCCGGGACCGCCGCCCACCCGGATAGCCAGCCGCGCAGCAGCACGATAGCCATCCCCGCGAACGCGGCCGCGCCCACCGTTCCCAGCACGAAGCGCCAGGGATGGCGCTGCAGCGGCGGCGGCGGCGCGTCGCCCCGCGCCACCCGGCGCGAGTACCAGGGATCGAACACCAGCCAGGCATGCCAGACCCCGAGATAGAGCGCGGCGGTGACGATCCCCAGGTCCGCGCGGTCGCTGGTCCAGCGCGCGGGCAGCCAGCCCACGGCGGTGCCGAACACGCCCGGCAGGCGCTCGAACCGCGCCAGGCCCAGTGCCCCGAGCATCGAGGCCAGCGCCAGCGCCAGGATCGTCGCCAGCGCCGCCAGCACCACCCGCCGCGGTGGCTGCGGCGGCTCGTCGCCACGCGGTTGCGGGTGGCGGTTGGCCCAGGTACTGACCCAGGCCAGCAGCACCACCGCGAGCATGCCGGTGAGGCCGGCGAGCGACAGCGCCAGCGTCGGGTTGCGGCTCCCCAGCGCGTCGGCGCCGGCATACAGCAGCAGCGGCAACAGGCACAGCGCAAGGATCAGCGCGCACAGCTGCGTCTGCACCAGCAGCACGTTGCGCACATAGGTGCCGGCCATGCCGAGCGTGTCGCCCGAGAACGGGGATTTGCGCGGCGCCAAGTAGTTGCTGTACTCGCGCAGGTGCCGGACCGGACGCGTGCCCGCCCCGTCGCCCGCATCGCCACCGCCGCCGGCGGCAAGGGCCGCGAACGCCGCGTCGAACCCGTGGCGGCGGACCAGCGCCTGCAGGAAGCCGCCGATGTAGCCACCACCCGACACCGTGGACTGGTAGTGGAAGCAGCGCAGCAGCCCGAGACGGGCCAGCGCCTGCAGCACGCCCAGCCCGAAGGTCGCGCTGCGGATGCCGCCGCCCGAGAGCGCCAGGCCCCAGGCTTCGACGGTCGCCGGCGCCTGGTCGGCGCGGGTCCCGAGGATGGTGCGCAGTTCGGCCCTGCGCACGGAGGCCAGGTCGGGCGCGGCAGGGGTGGCGCTCCAGCGCGCCTTCAGGGCCGTTGGCAACAGCTTGGACAGTCGCACCGCATCCTCCATGTGCGAGTGGGCGATCCCCCGCGGCCACTGTAGTGCAAACGTACCGTGGTGCGGCGCGGGGACGTGACCGCCGCATCCGGCGTGGTGCGTTTGCAGCCCAGGGGCGGTTTGGCCGGGACACGGTTCCTGCCATCATCGAGGTGTCTGCACGCACGGGGCGCTCCGATCGTCCCCACCCGTGCCCGGAGGGAAACGCATGGCGCTCAGGCGCATCTACGACAACTGGCAGCAGGTGCGCGCCGCCAGCGGCACGCCCCGATCGCGCCAGCGCCGCGAGTGGGACGCCTACCTGGAGCAACGACCGCTGATCGCCTACTGGGGCGACTCGTGGTTCAGCACGCCGCTGTACCGCAACCTGTGCTGGAACAGCTTCGCGCGCATCGACGGCATGTCGATCCGGCTCGGCGGCCCCGGACTCACCGCCGCGCAGATGCTCACCCCCGCGGCCTGCCGCGACAACGCCGAACGTTTCGCCGCGCGCGGCTTCGACCTGCTGTGCCTGAGCATCGGCGGCAACGACTGCCTCGGCGATCGCCTGGCCGCGGTCTTCTCCGGCGCGTCGCGCATGGACGCCGATGCGGCGTTCGACCGCGTGGTCGACAGCGGCGTCTTCGAGCGTCTGCGCGCGCGCTATGGGCTGGTCCTGTCGGCGATGTCCGGCGTCGAGGGCCTGCGGGTGGTCGGACATGGCTACGCGCCGCTGTCGCGCCATGCCATCGGCAAGGAGGGCGGACTGACGGTACGCAACCTCGGCCTGGCGGCGATGGTGATGGGCACCGTCGGCCCGTGGCTGTGGCCGGTGATGCGTCCGGTGCTCGGCAGCAAGGCCGAGGCCGAACGGTTCGCCTGGCGCCTGCTGGTGGACGGCTTCCGCGACCAGGTCCTGGCACCCAGCCGCGCGGCCTGGCCGCACCTGTTCTCCTACGCCGACTTCTCCGCCCTGGACTCCATCGACGACCGCACGTTCTGGTATGACGAGATCCACCCCACCGAGGCCGGCTTCGCCGTGCTCGCCACCGGCTTCAATGCGATGCTGCGCGCAGCGCTGCCGGCGCCCAAGCGCGCTGCCGTGCGCTGAACGCAGACTGGCTGGACACGGCCGGCTTCAGGAAGGCGGCGCTATGGTCGCCCTCCCCACAACCGCAAAGGAGATTCCGCCATGGCAGGTTCGATCTTTTCTCCCGCACTGCGCAGCGCGCTGTTGTCCACGTCCCTGGTCGCGCTGCTTGGCGCCTGCAGCCAGGACCGCGACCCGGGCGACGCCTACGCCGCTCCGGACGGGGCCGCCGAAGCCTCCGGGACCGCCGACCCCTCGACGGCATCGCGCGCGAGGCCGGATGCGGCTGCGCAGGCCCCGGACACCGGCGACGCCGCCATCTGCAACGGCGAGGCCGTGCAGGCCCTGGTCGGCCAGGAAGCCACGGAGACGGTCGTCGCCCAGGCCACCGCCGACAGCGGCGCCACCAGCGTGCGCGTGCTGGGTCCGGACGACATGGCGACCATGGATTTCCGCGGTGACCGCCTGACGATCACCACCGATGCCGGCGACATCATCCGCACGCTCAGCTGCGGCTGAGTCCCGCCGCCGGGCCCGCGCAGTCGCGGCG
>JAEXLY010000117.1 GCA_023444765.1 Pseudomonadota bacterium
AAGCAGTACCGCGAAGCGGACGGCCGCTTCTACTTCAAGCTGGTGGAGGGCGAGCGCGTGCTGCTGCAGAGCCACCCGTTCGAGGCACCGCGCGAGGCCGGGCAGGCGATCGCCGCGCTCCGGCGCGGGGAGGTGGCGCTGGCGCAGGCGCCCTGCAGCCTGGGCGAGGGCGTGACCGCCGAAGCGGTGCAGGCCGCGCTGGCGACGTTGGCGGCGGCGGACGCGGAGAAGGCGGCGGCCAAGGCGGTGCAGGCGTGAACCCGCTGGTCGAGCTCAACCTCACCCTCATCCTGTTCCTGCCCTGGTTCGCGATCCTCGCCACGCTGTACTGGCTGTTCCCGCGCCAGCCGCGCGGCGCGGCACGCGTGCTCTACGACCTCGCCACGCTGGCGCTGTCGGTCGCGCTGTTCCTGTGGAGCGTGTACTGGTCGATCGACAACGCCGACACCAGCCACGGCAGGATGTGGCCGCAGATCCTGGCGACGGCCCTGGGGTATGGCGTGTTCCTGGCGGCGATCGCGGTGGCGTTCGTGGTCCGGCATCTGCTGTTCCGGCGCCGCTGACGGGGACGCTCGCGCGACGGCACAGGTCGCCACGACGGCCGGACGAGACCGGCCCGGCCTGCGGATGCTCCTGCAGGCGGTTTCCGGTCGCGTCCGGACGACAGCCCGCCTCGCCGATGCCGGCCAGCACCGATTTTCCCGGTGACACCCGGACGCAGTGAGGGAACGTAGTGGGCGCATCGGCCCGGTCCCTGCCACCAGCGCCATCTGGTTCGCGACCCCGGGACAGCGTCTCCGTGACGGCGCGGAAGGGCAGCGGAAAATGGCGGCGCGCTGTGGCGACATGACATCGCTCACGTCCTGCCTGTCGATCCGTGCCCCATACCGGGCAGGTCGCGTCGACCGGCGTCCGCGCATCGGCCACACTCCGTTCCCGGACACGGTCGGAAACAAGCCATGACCCGCGACGGCATCACCCTCATCGACACCGGCTACATCCGCCCCGGGCTCTGCGCAGCCTGGCTCGTACATGGCGACCGGGGACGGGCCGCGCTGGTGGACAGCGGCACCGCGACCTGCGCCGGGCGCGTGCTCCAGGCGGTCGACGCCGCCGGGGTGGCGCGCGAGGCGGTGGACTGGCTGCTCGTCACGCACGTGCACCTGGACCATGCCGGTGGCGCCGGACCGCTGATGCGCGCGCTGCCGAACGCGCGCCTGGTCGTGCATCCGCGCGGCGCGCAGCACATGATCGATCCCTCGAAGCTGATCGCCAGTGCGCGTGCGGTGTATGGCGAGACCATGTTCGAACGCGACCATGCCGGCATGCTGCCGGTGGACGCGGGGCGCGTGGTCGTCGCCGACGACGACCATGTCGTGGAGCTGGCCGGGCGGCCGCTGCGCTGCATCGACACGCCGGGCCATGCCCTGCACCACTACAGCGTCTGGGACGATGCGACCCGCAGCTGGTTCGCCGGCGACGCGTTCGGGTTGTCGTACCGCGAGTTCGACAACGGCAGCGGCGCCTTCGCCGTACCGACGACCTCGCCGGTGCAGTTCGACCCGGAGCAGATGAAGGCCTCGATCCGGCGCCTGGTCGCCGCGAACCCGGCCGCGATCCGCATCGCCCACTACGCCGCGGTCGAGGACTGCGCACGGATGGGAGATGCGCTGGTGGAACTCGTGGACCGGCTGGCGGAGATCGCGCGCGATGCCGACGGCCTGCCCGACCGCCACCGGCGCATCGTCGAGCGCATGCGCGCGCTGTTCGTGGAGCGCGCCGTTGCGCACGGCATCGCCGATGCCGACGCACGCGTGGACGCGGTGCTCGGCGGCGACATCGAGATCAACGCGCAGGGACTGTGCGCGTGGCTGGACCGGCTCGCCCGCCAGGGCTGAGCGCCATTGCCGGCGCTGGCCTAGACTGGGGCCAGGTCCGTCGGAGCGAACACACCATGAAGCCACTGCGATCCGCGCTCGCATTCGTGCTGTCCGCGGCTGCGCTGCCCGCACTGGCGGCGGGACAGGGCGCCAGTGCCGAGGCCCTGCTGCGACACGTGCAGGTGCTGGCGTCGGACGCGTTCGAGGGCCGGGCACCGGCGACGCCGGGCGAGGACAGGACGGTGTCGTACCTCGTCGAGGAGTTCCGCAAGGCGGGCGTCGCGCCCGGCGGCGAGGACGGCGGCTGGACGCAGCCGGTGCCGCTGGTGCGCGCGCGGGTGGACGGCCCGGTGCGTGCCACGCTGCACGGCGGCGGCCAGGCGCGGGAGCTCGTCAACGGCGAGGATCTGACGCTGCAGACGCTCAGTCCGGTCGACCGGGTCGAGGTCGACAGGGCGCCGCTGGTGTTCGTGGGCTACGGCATCAGCGCGCCCGAGCGCGACTGGGACGATTACAAGGGCATGGACCTGGCGGGCAGGATCGCGGTGGTGCTGGTCAACGATCCGGACTTCGAAACGCCCGAGCCCGGCGCCTTCGACGGACGCGCGGTCACCTATCACGGCCGCTGGACCTACAAGTACGAGGAACTGGCGCGCCGCGGCGCGACCGGCGCACTGATCGTGCACGAGACCGCGCCGGCCGCCTACGGCTGGGAGACGGTGCGCAGTTCGGGACTGTCGCCGCTGTTCGACATCCCCCGAGAGGATGCCGCCAGCCACCACACCCTGCTGCGGGGCTGGATGCAGCGCACCCTGGCCGAATCGCTTTTCGCCGCGGCCGGCCTCGACTTCGAACGCGAGAAGGCGCGTGCGCAGACCCGCGACTTCACCCCGGTGGCGCTGGGCGACGCGCGCCTGTCGGCTTCGTTCGACGTGAAGCGCGACGAGGTGGTCACGCGCAACGTGATCGGCCGGCTCGACGGCGAGGGCGCGCCGGGCGAAACGGTGATCTATTCGGCGCACTGGGATGCCTACGGCATCGGCGAACCGGATGCCAGCGGCGATCCCGTCCGCCACGGCGCGATCGACAACGCGACCGGCGTGGCTGCGGTGCTGGAGCTGGCGCGGATGTACGCGCAGGCGCCGCGCACGCGGCGCAGCCTGATGTTCGTCGCGCTCACCGCCGAGGAGAAGGGCCTGCAGGGCGCGAGCTACTACGCCGCCAATCCGCTGGCGCCGCTGGAGACCACCGCCGCGGTGCTCAACATCGAGATGCTGAGCCCGCACGGGCCCGCCCGCGACATCGCCGCCTGGGGCAAGGGCCGCGTGTCACTGGAGCGCGACCTGCAGCGCGTGGCCGAGGCCGCCGGCCGCGCCTATTCGCCCGATCCGAACCTGGAGTCCGGCTTCTTCTACCGTGCCGACCACTTCGCGTTCGCGCGCGCGGGCGTGCCGGCGATCACCGTGGGCGCCGGCCTCGACCGCATCGACGGCGGAGTCGCCAGCGGCCAGGCGCTGCGCGAGCGGTATTTCGCCGACTGCTACCACCGTCCCTGCGACCGCTGGTCGCCCGACTGGGACTGGAGCGGCCAGGCGCAGGACGTCGACCTGCTGTACGCGCTCGGACGCGGGATCGCCGACGGCAGCCACTGGCCGTCGTGGGATGCGGACTCGGAGTTCGGCGAGGTGCGCGCGCGCAGCGAGGCCGCGCGCGCCGACGTGGGGCGCTGACGCGTGCTCAGTCCCAGCGGTTGAGGTGCGGACCGAAGGGCTTGCGCTGCTGGCGCACCACGCAGAAGCGGTGGCCGCTGGGCGCTTCCATCACCACCCAGGTATGAACCTGTTCGATCCTGCGCGCGCCCAGCGCGGTAAGGCGCTCGACTTCGGCCTCGACATCGTCGGTCTCGATGTCCAGGTGGATGCGCGGCGGGTGCGAGACCTTCTGCAGCAGCAGGACCGGCTCGTCCCCGGCGGTCTGGAGCCGGGCGTACTTGCCGTCGCCATCTTCATCGAGGGCGTCGACGGGCTTGCCCAGCGCCTTGCTCCAGAACTCGACGTGCGGGGCGAGCTCGTCCGCATTGCAGTCGAGGACGAAGGTGCTCAGTCGGCTGTGGTGGGGCATCACGGTGTCTCCGGTGGGGCAGGCGGAGGCGGGGATTCCCAGGCCGTGGGCGCGGCCCGCTGCTCCAGGTCGCGCAGCGGCACCACGCAGAAGCGGTGGCCGGTGGGCGCCTCCACGACCCACCAGCGCCGGCGGACGCACTCGATCCTGCGCGCGCCCAGCGCCTCCAGCCGCGACGCCTCGGCATCGATGTCGTCGGCCTCGATGTCCAGGTGCACGCGCGGCGGATGGTCGACCTTCTGCACCTCCACGTGCAGGCCGCCGGGCCCGGGCGCCAGCACCGCATAGCGGCCGTGGCCGCCCTCGTCCGGATCGACGACCGGCAGGTCGAGGGCGCGGCTCCAGAACGCGGCGGCGTCGGCGAGCGTGCCTTCGCCGCAGTCGATCATGAATCCGGCGAGGCGGCTGCGGTGCATGGATCCTCCTGTCGCGTGGGCAGCGGACCGCCCGTGTACGTCAGCCCGGCAGCGCGAGGGCGGCGAGCATGGCCTTGAGGAAGCGCGCCGCCTCGCCGCCGGTGCAGGCGCGGTGGTCGAAGGTGAGCGAGAGCGGGATCACCCGGTGCGATTCGAAGCCGCCGATCACCGGCGTGATCTGGTGGCGGCCGCGGCCCGCGCCGACGATGGCCACGCAGGGCGGCACCACCACCGGCGTGGCGTAGCGGCCGGCGAACATGCCGAAGTTCGACAGCGAGATGGTGTAGCCCGACAGCTCGGAGGCCGGGATGCTGCGGTCGGCGACCTGTTCGCGCAGGCGGTTGATGCCGCTGCGCACGCCGTCGGCGTCGAGCAGGTCGGCGTTGCGCAGGGCCGGCACGAACAGGCCGTCGTCGGTGTCGACCGCGATGCCGATGTCGACGTGCGGATGCAGGGTGCGCACCAGCCTGTCGCCGTCGAACCAGGCGTTGAGCGCGGGCACGGCTGCGGCCGCGGCGCAGATCGCACGCACCAGGCGTACGGTGACGTCGTTGCCCGGTTGCCAGGCGTGGATGTCGGCGTCATCGACCAGGGTGGTGGGCACCACCCTGGCATGCGCGTCGGCCATGACCCGGGCCATGTTGCGGCGCACGCCCTTGAGCTGCTCGGGCTGGCCGTTGGCGGAGACCGACGGCGGCTGCGTGCGCATGGGGCGGCCCGAGGCCGACGTGGCGGTGCGCTGGGCGGCGTCGCGCGGCGCGGCTGCGGCACGACCCCCACCCCGGCCCTCCCCCGCTGGGGGGGGAGGGGTAGATACCTGCGCGCGCGCCTGCCCGGTTCCCTCCCCCGCGCGCGGGGGCTGGTTGGGGCGGGGGCCGGCCGCCGCTGCGGAACCATCCGCCGCCGCCTGCTTCACGTCCGCCATCGTCACCACGCCGTCCGGCCCGCTGCCGCGCACGCGCGACAGGTCGAGCCTGAGCTTGCGCGCCATCGCGCGGACCGCCGGCATCGCCTTGACCCCGCCCACCGATACCGCGCCCTCGCTGAGCACCGCATCGGAGGCCTGCATTGCGCCGACCACGGTTCCGCTGTCGGCGCGTTCGCCGCCGGGTTCGGACTTGTCTTCGGGCGGCGGCGTGCCGTCGTCCCGGATCGCGCCGCCCTCGCTGGAGGCGACCACGCGCGCATCCGGCGCCGGATCGTCCGCGCCCACGCCCTTGGCCGGCGGCGCACCATGGTGGTGGCCGGTGTCCTGGCCTTCGGCCCGCTGCGGCTGCGAGGGATCGATCTCGAACTCGGCCAGCATCGCGCCGGTGACGATCACGTCGCCCGCGCCGCCGGCCAGGCGCAGCACCTTGCCCGAGACGGGCGAAGGCACGTCGACCACGGCCTTGGCGGTTTCCATGGAGACGAGGTTGTCGTCCAGGCGGATGGTGTCGCCTTCCTTCACGTACCACTCGACGATGGTGGCGTCGGGCAGGCCTTCGCCGAGGTCGGGGAGCTGGAATACCTTCTTGTCGCCCATGTGCGCTTCCTGTGGGCGGGCCGTGGCCCGCCATGCAATTCCGATGGTGGCGCGAACGGCGCCACCGCATCCAGACCCGCGAGTCCGCCGTGCGCCGGCGCGACTCAGGAGTGTGCCAGCGTCCGCTTCGCCGCTTCGACCACGCGCGCGGTCGCCGGCATGTACTTCATCTCCAGCCGGAACAGCGGCATGTGGGTGTCGAACCCGGTGACGCGCTCGACCGGCGCCACCAGATCGAACATCGACTCCTCCGCCAGCCGCGCCGCGATCTCGGCGCCGAAGCCCGCGGTGCGCGGCGCCTCGTGCACGATCACGCAGCGTCCGGTCTTGGCCACCGACTCGGCGATGGTGGCGAAATCCAGCGGCTTGAGCGTGGCCACGTCGATCACCTCGGCGCTGATGCCTTCGGTGGCGAGCTGCTCGGCCGCTTCCAGCGCCTCCTTCACCTGCGCGCCCCAGGTCACCAGGGTGACGTCGCTGCCGTCGCGCAGCACGTAGCACACGTCCAGCGGCAGTGCCTCGCCGTCGTCGGGCACTAGTTCCTTGTACTGGCGGTAGATGCGCTTGGGCTCGAAGTAGATCACCGGGTCCGGCTCGCGGATCGCCGCCAGCAGCAGGCCGTAGGCGCGCGCCGGCGAGGACGGCAGCACCACGCGCAGGCCGGGCACGTTGGTGAACAGCGCCTCGTTGGCCTCGCTGTGGTGCTCGGGCGCGCGGATTCCGCCGCCCCACGGCACGCGCAGCACCATCGGACAGGTGATCCGGCCGCGCGTGCGGTAGCGGAAGCGCGCGGCGTGGCAGATGACGTGGTCGAGCATCGGATAGACGAAGCCGTCGAACTGCGCCTCGGCCACCGGCTTCATGCCCATCGCGGCCATGCCGACGGTGAGGCCGGCGATGGTGGTCTCGTCCAGCGGCGTGTCGAGCACGCGCATCGGGCCGAACTGCTGCTGCAGGCCGGCGGTCGCGCGGAACACGCCGCCGTTCACGCCCACGTCCTCGCCCAGCACCACCACCGAATCGTCGTGGCGCATCTCCCAGGCCAGGGCCTGGGTCACCGCCTCGATCAGGGTGATGGGTTTCGCGTTGGCCACGGCTTCGCTCGCCACGGGACCGGCTTCGGCCTTCATGCCCGTCCCTCCCGCGCCAGCAGTTGCGCACGCTGCGCCAGGATGTCCGGTGGCGGGTCGGCGTAGAGGTAGTCGAACATGGCTTCGGGCGGCTGGGTCTTCGTTTCGAGGTAGGCGTTGATCTCCACGTCCACGCGCTGCGTGCATTCGGCGATCCAGGCCTTCTCCTGCGCCTCGTCCCACAGACCCTGGGCGGTGAGCCACCTGCGCAGGCGGGTCACCGGGTCGCGCGTCCAGGCGTCCTTGACCTCGGCCTCGTCGCGGTAGCGGCGTGCGTCGTCGGCGGTGGTGTGGTCGTGCAGGCGGTAGGTGAGGAACTCGATCACGCTGCCGCCTTCGCCACTGCGGGCGCGTTCCATCACCCGGCGCATGCCCTCGAGGACGGCGAACAGGTCGTTGCCGTCCACCTGCAGGCAGTACAGGCCGCCGGCCAGGCCCTTCTGCGCCAGGGTTTCGGCGCCGGTCTGGGCGCTGCGCGGCACCGAGATCGCCCAGCCGTTGTTGATGATGCACTGGACGAAGGGCAGTGCGTAGGCGCCGGCCGAGTTGATCGCCGCGTAGGTGTCGGTCTTGGAGCTGCCGCCGTCGCCGCAGCAGGTCACGGCCACGCGCTTTTCGCCGCGCAGCTTGAAGGCCAGCGCGGCGCCCGCGGCGTGCAGGCACTGCGTGGCGATCGGTACGCACCAGGGAAAGTCGTGGCGCGCCGGTTCGTTGGCGTAGTCGTTGCCGCGCTCGTCTCCGCCCCAGTACAGCAGGATCTCGCGCAGCTGCACGCCGCGCATGATCTGCGCGCCGTACTCGCGGTAGCTCGGCGCCAGCACGTCCTCCGGGCGCATCATCGCGCCGATCCCGACCTGCGTGGCTTCGTGGCCGAGGCAGGGCGCATAGGTGCCCAGCTTGCCGGTGCGCTGCAGGGCGACGGCCTTGCCGTCGAAGGTGCGCAGGAACAGCATCTGCCGGAACAGCGCCAGCAGCTCGTCCTTCGGCGGCAGATCCTGCGGCAGTTCGGCGACCAGCTGTCCGTCCGGGTCGAGGTATTGCAGGTGCTCGATCTCGAAGCGTGCGGCAACGGTCATTCAGTCCATCCGGTCGTGTCGGACGCCCGATGATAAAGGTGCTTTCGTAGGAAACCGTTGCGCATTGCGGCAATGCGCTGCGGCATGCGGGCTGCAGCGCGGAAGGCCGCGACGGAGCCTGGCTCCGGTACCCCGGCCCTCCCCGGGACGCGGGGAGGGCGCAGCGCAGCGACGCCGACGGCATCCCGCGCCGGCCGGGAGGGGGCGGGCGACGGCCGCCCGCCCCGGCCGCCGGGTCATCCGCCGAACGAGGCCCGCAGCGACACGTTCGTGAACGCCCGCACGCCCGCCACGCGGATGAACCAGGTGCCCGGCGCGGGCAACGCGATCGCGACCGTTTCGTTGTTGCCCGGCCGCTGCGACCGCCCGTCATGGTCGTCTGCGGTCGGAATCCGCGCGTGGGCCACGAGCAGGCTGACGTCGCCGCTGCCGCCATACGCGAGCACGCGCAGGTTGCGTGCGCCGGCGGGCACCTCGATGCGGTAGAGCACCGCGTCCCCCGCGGCGCCCGCAAGTCCGCCCACCGGCACGCCGTTCTCCAGCGCGGGCACACCGGCCAGCGGATCCTCCACCAGCAGCGAGGCGGTCGCCTCGTTGTTGTCCGGCGCGGGGTCCTCGGTGTGCGCGGTGGCTGCGGCCGCGAGCGTCAGCTGCGCGCCCGCGAGCGCCTGCGGCACGGTCGCTGCCAGTGCGAACACCGCCTCGGCACCGGCCTCGAGCGAGGCCGCGTTGCATGCGACCGTGGTGGTGTCGCCGACGACCCCGGGCGCATCGCAGCTCCAGCCGGCTGGTGCGGCGACGGCGAGGCCGGGCAGGGCGGCGTCGAGGACGAAGCCCGCGCCGGGGAACTCCGCCGCATCGGGACCGGCATTCGCGACCAGGGCGGAGAACTCGGCCAGCCCACCCGCGGCCACGGTCGGCGAGAGCGCTTGTGCCCCGATCGACAGGTCGGCACGACGCGGCGCGGCCATCCGCACCAGCAACATGGTCGGATCGTGGTCGGACAGGCGCGAAGGCGTGCCGTCCTCGTTGCGCGCCACCTCCGGCAAGTCGGCGCTGATCCGCGCATGGCTGAGCTCCAGTCCCGCCACCAGCGGCGATTCCACCACTGCGTCGCTGACCAGGACGTGGTCGAGCGTCTGCGCCTGGTAGTCGAACACGAACGAGTAGCGCTCCTCGCCCGTCGCCAGCAGGGTGAGGTTGTGCAGGTCCGGCTCGACCAGGTCGATGCCGTCGCCATCCACCGCGGTCTGCGCATCCGGCGCCGGCAGGCCGGTGATCGTGCCCAGCGCGTCGACCAGGCCGTCGTTGAACTCGAAGGCATTGAAGTCGCCTAGCACCACGATGTTGCGCGTGGCATCGGTCGCCTGCATGCCCTGCACGAGCGTTGCCAGCGATCGGGCCTGCGCCTGGCGCTTGGCGCGCACGCGCTGGCCCTGCGTCAGCCAGCCGTTGCTGCCGGCCTCGTCGCTGTCCACGCCGTTGAGCGACCGCTGGTGGACGACGATCGCGGTGAACGGCCAGCTGCGGCCGTCGGCGAAGTGGACGACGCCATCGAGCGACAGCGGGGGGCGGTCGTTGAGCAGGCTGCTGCTGCCGTCGGGATTGGCCAGCGATTCGGTGGCGCCGTGCTGGACCACGGCCAGCACCTCGACCCGAGGCGTACCGGCGGCCACGTCCGCGCCGCGGACCAGGAAGCCGACGTCGATACCGCCCACGTCGTTTCCTTCCAGCAGGTGCGCGGTGTAACCGGGATCGGGGTCGCCGGCGGCCACGGCATCGGCATTGATGCGGTCGGCCAGCGCCTGCAGCGTGGCCAGGTTCTCGACCTCGGTCAGCCCCAGCACGTCCGGTGCATGCAGGTAGCCGCGGATCGCCAGCGAGGCCTTGGCCAGGCGCCGCTCGAACGCGGCCGCGCCCAGTACCGGCTCACCGATGGCCGGATCGTTGACGGCGTCGAAGAAGCGCTCCAGGTTCCAGGTGGCGAAGGTCGCGTCGTCCGCGGTCGGCACGCGCGCCGGGCGCGGCAGGCCGGTGGCGCTGCAGTCCACGGCCAGCACCGCCTCGGGGTAGATCGTGTAGCGGCGGAAGGTGTAGTCCAGCGGCCCGACCAGGCTGCCGTCGGTGATCAGGCACCCGGCCGCCACGTTCGCGGCGGGCGCGCCGATGGTGGTGCTGTTGACCGCGATCAGTTCGGGATTGAAGTCCCAGCGCGGGATGTCGGTGGCGCCGCTCCCCAGCGGATCGGGATTCGGGACGGGAATACCGGGTTCGCGGAACGGACGCGGCGTCCCCGTCACCACAACCGCGAAGCGGCCGTTGCCGGTGGCGGTGGCCTGGGTCTCGTTGACGTTGCCTCCGGTGGGCGCGACCACGGTCGCGCTGGGCACCACCACGCGCATGCCTTCCAGATGCTCGAGCTGGTCGAGGCCGCCATCGGCGACTGGCAGGTCGGGCGTGAGCGCCACCGGCGCGGGCAGCGCATGCCCGGCCGAGAGTGCGGTGACGCTGGCGCCCACGATTTCGGTCAGCGGCAGCTGGTGCGGGTCGGCGGCGGGAACGAACTCGTCCACCGTGCCCTGTACCAGCACCCGGTTGCCCACGCCCGCGGCTTCGGGCGGCGTGGTCGAGGTGAACACGAAGATGCCCTCCGAGGTCGCCGGATCGCCGTCGTCGGCGCCGTCGGGCGTCTGCAGGAAGAAGCCGTTGTTCTTGCGGCCGGTGACGATGCCGGTGGTGGCCACCGCCATCCCGTCGTAGGGCGAGCGCTGGCCGTCGCCCTGGATGGCGGAAATCGCCACGGTGGCGACGTCGTCGTTGAGGATGGTGCCGACGCCCCGGGCGTCGGCCAGCTCGGCGCCGACAGGGTTGGACAGCTCCACGGCGAAGGTTTCGTCCGGCTCGCTCGCGGTATCGCCGAGCACGTCGATGCTGATCGTCACCGAACTCGCGCCTTCGGCGATGGTCGCGGTCGCGGCGGCGGCGACATAGTCCTCGCCGGCGCTGGCGGTTCCGTCGGTGGTCGTCCAGTCGACGGAGACCCCACCCGCACCGGCGGGCTGGTTGAGGCTGATGGTGAAGAAGAACGGCGTGGTGCCGGCGTCGCCCTCGGCGGCGCTGGTATCGGAGATGCTGGCGAACGGCGTGCCGCCACCGCCGCAGGGTGCGGGCGGGGTGGCGCCATTGCGCGGCGCGGGCGCGGCGCTGGCGAAGTCGGCGGCATTGTGGTCGCTGTCGGCGCAGCCGTTGCCTGCACGCAACGCGGCGCTGGCATTGTTGAGCGCGGGCGCGGCGCCGGCGCCTTCGAAGAAGTTGGCGCTGCCGAAGCCGACCAGGTCGACGATCAGCGCCAGCTGCTGCGGACTGCAGGGCGTGCTGCCGCCATTGCACCCCAGCGATGCGGTCGATGCCACCAGGGCGACCTTGCCCGCGCTGCCGGACATGTTGATGGTGCCGGTCGCGTCCGGCGCAGGCAGCGGCGCGCCATTGGCCCCGCCGGCCAGGCCGACCAGGAAGTAGCGTCCGGGCTCGAGCGCGACTGCCGGCAGCACCACGATCTGGCCGCTGCTCGCGCCCAGGTTGCCGGTGCCGGTGGCACTGGCGTACTGCACCGACAGTCCGCCCAGCGGCACCGGTTCGCTGCCGCGGTTGAACAGTTCGACATAGTCGGCGTTGTAGGGCGCGCCGCTGTTGCCGCCGCCGCCGTAGACCTGGCTGACCACGACCTGGGCATGCGCGGGGACGGCGGACAAGGCGCCGCACAGGACCAGCACCGGCAACAGCCGGGCAAGCAGTCGATTGACCACGGACTCACTCCCTCGATGTTCCGTCCCTCGCGGAACGGGTGGCCGGCCCCCCTGGCAGCGGCCGATTGTGCACCGTCCGGATGTCCGATGCATGACGCCCCGCGGCGGCGATGCGGTACCCTGCCGCGATGGCCATCGAACAGAACGAGCGCCCGCTCGAGGCGGGCATCCACACCGATCTGGACGGCAGGATCACCTACGGCGGCTACCTGCGCCTGGACCGCCTGCTGGACGCGCAGCACCCGCTGAGCGATCCGCCGCACCACGACGAGATGCTGTTCATCGTCCAGCACCAGGTGTCGGAGTTGTGGTTGAAGCTGATCATCCACGAGCTGGGCGCGGCCATCGTCTTCCTGCGACGCGACCAGGTCTGGCAGTGCCAGAAGGTGATCGCGCGCTGCAAGCAGGTGCTGCGCCAGCTCACCGAACAGTGGTCGGTGCTGGAGACGCTCACCCCGTCGGAATACATGGAGTTCCGCGACGTGCTGGGGCCGTCGTCGGGCTTCCAGTCGCTGCAGTACCGCATGGTCGAGTTCCTGCTGGGCAACAAGAATGCCTCCATGCTCAAGGTCTTCGCGCACGATCCCGCCGGGCAGGCGCGCCTGCGCGAGGTGCTGGACGCACCGGGCCTGTACGACGAGTTCCTGATGTATCTGGCGCGCTGGGGCCACGCGGTGCCGGCGCAGCACCTGCAGCGGGACTGGGCGCGGCCGCACGTGCGCGACGAGGCGCTGCTGCCGTTGTTCGAGGCGATCTACGAGGATACCGGCCGTTACTGGCGCGAGTACGCGCTGGCCGAGGACCTGGTGGACCTGGAGACGCAGTTCCAGCTGTGGCGCTTCCGCCACATGCGCACGGTGATGCGCATCATCGGCTTCCGCCCCGGTACCGGCGGCTCGTCCGGCGTGGGCTTCCTGAAGCAGGCGCTGGAGCTGACGTTCTTCCCGGAGCTGTTCGACGTACGGACCCGGATCGGGCCGGGACGCTGAGAGCGCGTGGACGCGACGCTGTCGGGCTGGGTGCTGTGGCCGGGCTGGCTGGCGGCGGCGCTGGTGCTGGTGCGGACATTCCCGGCGCTGCGCCGGCACGCGGAGTCGATCGACGACGAGGGGCGGCGCGTGCTGGTGCTGGCGACGCTTGCGCTGGCGGCGATGCGCTGGTTCAACACCGCGGCGCTGCAGGGCGTGATGCTGCATTTCCTTGGCGCCACGATCGCCACGCTGATGTTCGGCGCCGGCCCCGCCTGCTGGGTGATGGCGCTGGTGAGCCTGGCCGGGGTGCTGCTGGGCGCGGCCTGGCAGGGCTGGGCGATGGACTTCCTCGCCACGGGGGCGCTTCCGGTGGCGGTGACCGCGACGGTGTCCTGGGCGGCCCGCACCTGGCTGCCGCGCAATGTGTTCACCTACGTGATGCTCAACGCCTTCGCCGGCGCGGCGCTGGCGATGGCCTCCTCGATGCTGGCCAAGGCGGCGGTGACCGCGTGGCTCGGCGGGCGCGCGCTCGCGGCCTATCTCGTGGCCACGCCGATGCTGATGTTCGCCGAGGCCTTCTTCGCCGGCACGGTGATGGTCCTGGTGGTGGTGTATCGCCCGCATTGGTGCCGCAGCTTCGACGATCGCGCGTACCTGTGGCCGGAGCGGCGGATGTAGTGCGCGGATGTGACCGGCCGAAATGGACTAGGATGCGGCGCAACCAGTAGCAGGGGGGTATCCGTCGAATGAACCAGCCAGGCACCGGGTCCGCAACGCCGCGCGGCCTTGTCACCCGATTCCTCGATGCGGTCGAACGCGTAGGCAACCGCCTCCCGGACCCGGCAGTGCTGTTCCTGCTGCTGATGCTGGCGGTGTGGCTGGTTTCGGCGCTGCTGGCCAACGTCAGCTTCAGCGAACTCGACCCGCGCAGCGGCGACCCGATCCAGATCCGCAACCTGCTCGCCGGGACGAGCTTCACCACGTTCATGGCCGACATGGTGCGCACCTTCGTCAACTTCGCGCCGCTGGGCGTGGTGCTGGTGGCGATGCTGGGCCTGGGCGTGGCCGAACACACCGGCTTCATCAATGCGGCGCTGCGCGCGATCCTGTCGGTCACCCCCAGGATGCTGCTCACGCCGATGCTGATTGCCGTGGGCATCTTCAGCCACGTCGCGGTGGACGCCGGCTACGTGCTGGTGATCCCGCTGGGCGCGGTGATCTTCTATGCCGCCGGCCGGCACCCGCTGGCCGGCATCGCGGCCGCCTTCGCGGGCGTGTCCGGCGGCTTCTCGGCCACCCTCATTCCCTCCAGCCTCGATCCGCTGCTCTCCGGCCTGACCCAGGAAGCGGCGCGGCTGATCGATCCGGCGGTGGTGGTCAATCCGCTCAACAACTACGTATTCACCACGGCATCGACGGGGCTGATCGTGCTCATGGGCTGGTTCCTCACCGACCGGGTGATCGAGCCGCGCCTGCGCAACACCGCGGTGGACGGCGATGCGGCCGACATGCCGAAGATGGAGCCGCTCGTCGCGGCCGAGCGGCGCGGCCTGCTGCTGGCGGTGGGGTCGATGCTGGCGCTGGCGATCGTGCTGGCGCTGACCTCCATCCCCGCCGGTTCGGCCTGGCGCGCACCGGCCGACGCGCCCAGTGGCGCGGGCGAGCTGCTGGTGGCGACCGCGCCGCTGATGCAGTCGATCGTGCCGCTGATCTTCATCCTGTTCGTGGTTCCAGGCATCGTGTACGGATACGCGGCCGGTTCGGTCAAGACCCATCGCGACGTGATCGCCGGCATGAGCAAGGCGATGAGTGGAATGGGTTACTACATCGTCATGGCGTTCTTCGCCGCGCAGTTCATCTATGCCTTCGGCCAGAGCAACCTCGGCGCGCTGCTGGCGATCAAGGGCGCCAACGCGCTGCAGGCGATGGGGATGCCCACCGGCGTGACCCTGGTGGGGATCGTGCTGCTGTCGGGTTTCGTCAACCTGCTGGTGGGCTCGGCCTCGGCGAAGTGGGCCCTGATCGGCGCGATCATGGTGCCGATGCTGATGCAGCTGGGAATCTCGCCGGACCTCACCCAGGCCGCCTACCGCGTGGGCGATTCGAGCACCAACATCATCACCCCGCTGCTGCCCTACTTCCCGCTGATCGTGGTCTTCTGCCAGAAGTACGTGAAGTCCAGCGGCATCGGCACCCTGCTGGCGCTGATGCTGCCGTTCTCGGTGGCCTTCCTGGTGGTCTGGACCTCCTTCCTGCTCGGCTTCTGGATGCTCGACATCCCGCTGGGAGTGGGGGCGAGCTACGTCTATCCGGCAGGCTGACACCGGGTTGCGACGGCCCCCGCGGCCACCTGGCGGGTTCCCAAGAGGCGGGCCGACCGGCTAACGTTGCGCCCGAAACGACCGTCCCGTGCGGCCGTGGCCCCGCTGGCGCCCACCCCTCCGGTGGGCGCGACGGTCCGATCCAGCACAGTCCTCCGGAGTTCCCTCCATGAGTTCAAACCGCGTCGAGCCCGCCGGTCCGGGCATGGAAGCGCCTGCCTCCGGCAACGGCATCCCCGAGTTCGCC
>JAEXLY010000321.1 GCA_023444765.1 Pseudomonadota bacterium
TCCGGAGGCGGTCCTGCCGTTGACCCTGCGCGAGGTGGCCGATGCGATCGGCGTGCACGAGTCCACGGTCTCGCGCATCGTCAACGGCAAGTACATCCAGACCCCGCGCGGCACCTTCGAACTCAAGCGCATGTTCGCCGTGCGCCTGGAAGGCGCGGGCATCGCCGGCAGCGCGGTCAAGGCGATGGTCAAGCGCCTGATCGATGCCGAACCGGCGCACGCGCCGCTGGCCGACGACGTGATCGCCGGCCTGCTCGCCCGCCAGGGCGTGCGCATCGCGCGCCGCACCGTGGCCAAGTACCGCGACCAGCGGGCGATCGGGCCGGCGCGGGCGCGCCTGCGCCTGGCCCCGCGCCAGGCCCGACAGGAGTGTGTGTGATGCGACAGATTTCCGTCCTTCTGGTCGACGACCATGCCGGCTTCATCTCCGCGGCGATGCGCCACTTCCGGCGCCTGGCCTGGCTCGACGTGGCCGGCACCGCCAGCAACGGCGTGGAGGCCATCGCCCAGTGCGAGGTACTGCGCCCGGACGTGGTGCTGATGGACCTGGCCATGCCCGAGATGGGCGGGCTGCAGGCCACGCGCCTGATCAAGGCCCAGGACAACCCGCCCTACATCGTCATCGCCAGCCACTTCGACGACGGCGAACACCGCGAGCACGCCCTGCGCGCCGGCGCCGATGCCTTCGTCAGCAAGCTGGCCTACATCCACGAGGTGCTGCCCCTGCTCGAGGCGCTCGCGGGCGTGGATGGCAGCGGCAACGCAGCGGAGGCCTCGGCATGAGCGAGTCCCGCATCCTGGTCCTGGACCGCGACGAGGCGCGCGCCGAACGCGTGGCCACCCTGCTCGAGTTCATGGACTTCAATCCGCGCATCGTCGACGACGCGGCCGACATCGACCTGTCGCGCGCGCGCGGCAGCGACTGGGTGGCGATCGTGCTGGGCGACACCGGCGACGGCGCGTCCTGGCAGGCCTTCGCCGCCTGGCTGGCGACCCAGTCGCTGCACCCGCCGGTGCTGGAACTGCCGGGCCACGCGGCCGACGCCGCCTGGCGGCCCAGCCTGCACCCGCAGTCGGTGTGGCCGCTGGCCTTCCCGATCCGCCGCGCCCAGCTGCAGGAAGCGTTGCGCCGCGCCAGCCTCAAGCGCCTGGACGAGGACGCACGCCGCGAAGTGCCGGACATCGGCCCCACCGGCCGCAGCGCCGCGGTCCTGCAGCTCAACCGCATGATCGACCAGGTCGCCCCGCACGACACCACAGTGCTTGTGCTGGGCGAATCGGGCACGGGCAAGGAGGTCGCCGCACGCGCCCTGCATGCGCGTTCGGCGCGCCGCGACCGGCCGTTCGTGGCGATCAACTGCGGCGCGATCCCGCCCGATCTGCTGGAAAGCGAGCTGTTCGGGCACGAGAAGGGCGCCTTCACCGGCGCGCTGACCCAGCGCAAGGGACGCTTCGAGATGGCCGAGGGCGGCACCCTGCTGCTCGACGAGATCGGCGACATGAGCCTGCCGATGCAGGTCAAGCTGCTGCGCGTACTGCAGGAGCGCTGCTTCGAGCGCGTGGGCGGCACCACCACCATCAAGTGCGACGTGCGGGTGATCGCCGCCACCCACCGCAACCTCGAGGACCGCATCGAAAGCGGCGACTTCCGCGAGGACCTGTTCTACCGCCTCAACGTGTTCCCGATCGAGATGCCGGCGCTGCGCGAGCGCGGCGAGGACCTGCCGGACCTGGTGGATGCCATCACCCGCCAGCTGGCCGAATCCGGCCGCGGCCAGGTGAAGCTGGCCTCCGACGCCATCGCCGCACTGCGCCACTACGCCTGGCCCGGCAACGTGCGCGAGCTGAGCAACCTGCTCGAGCGCCTGGCCGTGCTGCATCCGGGCGGCACCGTGCGCGCGGCCGACCTGCCGGCACGCTACCGCGCCGCGGCCGCAGCCGCCGGCGAGGTGTTCGATCCGCCGAATGCGCCAGCCGAGGCTCCGGCGCCGCAGGCGACCGTGGCGGCCGCCGATCCGGCGCAGCTGTCGCCGACCACCACCCTGCCGCCGCAGGGCATCGACCTGCGCGGGCACATGGCCGGGATCGAGCTGGAGCTGCTGCGCGCGGCCCTGGAGCAGTCCGGCGGCGTGGTCGCCCATGCCGCGCCGCTGCTGGGCCTGCGCCGCACCACCCTGGTGGAGAAGCTGCGCAAGTACGGCATCGACCGCGAACAGGGTGCGGAGCGGCAGGCGGCGGGTTTCTGACGCCGTCGTGGCACGGGACTTGCCTGAGCCTGCGCAGACCGACCGGCAGCCGACGCGATGACCGACGCCATCTCATCGATCCTTTCGCAGATCCGCGCGCACGAGATGCGCACGGGGGCGGTGCGCGCCGACGTGGCGCCGTCGAACGCGATCGACGTCGGCGGGGCCAAGGCGGTGCCGGGGTTCGCCGAGACCCTGTCGAACACGATCGACAAGGTCAGCGCCACCCAGGCCCGCGCCGGCGCCCTGCAGCAGGCCTTCGAACTGGGCGATCCGCGCGCGGACCTGGCGCGGGTGATGGTGGCGATGCAGCAGTCGCAGGTCGCGTTCCGGGCCACGGTCGAAGTGCGCAACCGCCTGGTCCAGGCCTACCAGGACGTGATGAACATGCCGATCTAAGCCGGGATTCGTGATGGGGGATGACAGACGTTCGTCTGTTGGAAGCGGGGATTCGAAACGCGACCCGCCCCCCTCCACCTCCGGTGAAACACCGCTACGCATCCCAATCCCGAATCCCGAATCCCCGCCATGTCCGTGATCGCACTTCCCAAGGCCACCGCCAATCTGAACGACCTGGCCCGTATCCCCGCGGTGCGCCAGCTCGGCCTGCTGGCGATGCTGGCGATGGCCATCGCGGTGGGGCTGTGGCTGTTCTTCTGGAGCCAGAAACCGGACTTCGTGCCGGTGCAGGCGGGGCTGGATCCCAAGTCCACCGCCGAGGCCGCCGACCTGCTGCGCACCGCGCGCATCCCGTTCAGGCTCGATCCGGGGACCGGCGCGCTGGCCGTGCCGCTGGACCAGGTGAGCGAGGCGCGGATGGCGCTGGCCGCCGCAGGCCTGCCGGCCTCGCAGGGCAACGGCTTCGAGAGCATCCAGGGCGACCAGGGCTTCGGCACCAGCCAGTTCATCGAGAGCGCGCGCTACCAGCACGCGCAGGAGATCGAACTGGCCCGCACCATCGCCAACCTGCGCCCGGTGCGCGAGGCGCGCGTGCATCTGGCGCTGCCCAAGCCCAGCGCCTTCACCCGCCAGCGCGAGCCGGCCAGCGCCTCGGTGGTGCTGCAGCTGCGCGCCGGCAGCACCCTGGAACAGGGCCAGGTGAACGCCATCGTGCACCTGGTGGCCTCCAGCATTCCGGGGCTGCCGCCCGAGCACGTGACCGTGGTCGACCAGTTCGGCCGCATGCTCTCCAACGCCGATCCCCAGAGCGAGGACGCCATCGGCGCCAAGCAGTTCGAGCAGCAGCGGCGGCAGGAGTCGGTGTACGTGCAGCGGATCGAGGAACTGCTCGAGCCGATGACCGGCCCCGGACGCATCAGCGCCAAGGTCAGCGTGGACATGGACTTCGCCCAGACCGAGGAAGCCAGCGAGCGCTACGGCCCGCAGCCGGCGATGGTGCGCAGCGAGCAGATTTCCGAGTCGAGCCCGGGCGGCGGCGGCGGCGCCATCGCCCAGGGCGTGCCCGGCAGCGCCAGCAACACCCCCGACGCCACCGCCGAAACGGCCGACCC
>JAEXLY010000043.1 GCA_023444765.1 Pseudomonadota bacterium
CGGCCACCCATCGCGTTATCCGGCGCTGCCCCGGCCTGCCACGAGCGTCTCCGCAAGGCCATGGGGCGCACAGCGCAGGTACTGCGGCGGCGCCGCGGCGCTGGCGCCGAGCGCGGCTGCCGCGTGCCAAGGCCAGCGCGGGTCGTAGAGCACGCCACGAGCCAGCGCGACGGCGTCGGCCCGGCCCTCGGCGATGATCGCCTCGGCCTGCGCGGGGTCGGTGATCAGGCCCACGGCGATCACCGGCATCGCCACCTCGCGGCGGATCGCTTCGGCGAACGGCACCTGGTAGCCGGGGCGCGGCGCGATCCGCTGGGCCGGATGCAGGCCGCCGCTGGATACGTCGATGAAGTGGCAGCCGCGCGCGTCCAGGGCGCGGGCCAGGGCGAGGCTCTGGTCCAGGTCCCAGCCGCCCTCCACCCAGTCGGTGGCCGAGATACGGATGCCCAGCGCCGTGGTGTCCGGCAGTTCCGCAGCCACCGCGTCGAACACGCGCAGCACCAGGCGCATGCGGTTGTCGAGGCTGCCGCCGTAGTCGTCGCCGCGATGGTTGGACAGCGGCGAGAGGAACTGGTGCAGCAGGTAGCCGTGCGCAGCGTGCAGTTCGACCAGATCCAGGCCCAGCCGCGCCGCACGCCGCGCGCTGGCGGCAAAGGCCTGGACCATTCGCTCGATGTCCTTCGCGTCCAGCTCCTGCGGCGTCGGATCGGTCGCCGCATAGGGCAGCGGCGAGGGCGCCAGCGTCCGCCAGCCGCGCGGATGTTCCGGCGCGATCGCGGTCCCACCGTGTTCCCAGGGCCGGTGCGTGGACGCCTTGCGGCCTGCGTGCGCGAGCTGCACGCCGACGCGCGCCGGCGACCAGCGACGCACCGTGGCCAGCGCCTGCGCGAAGGCCGCCTCGGTGGCATCGTCCCACAGGCCGAGGTCGGCCCAGCTGATCCGTCCGCGCGGCTCCACCGCCGTCGCCTCGACGATCACCAGCCCCGCCCCCGACAGCGCCAGGTTCGCCCAGTGCTGCACATGCCAGTCGCTGGCCCGTCCCTCTTCGGACGAGTACTGGCACATCGGCGCCACGACGATGCGGTTGGGCAGCGGCAGCGGCCCAAGGTCGAGCGGGGAGAACAGCCGGACAGGTCCTTCCGGGCGCGCGTGCGACGATTCAGACATTGGCGTCCTGGGGCGGTCGATCGGTCTGGATGGGTGCTGCGCCATCGGCCTCCAGCCTCGGCTCCGGGCAGCGGGCGTCGAGCGCGTAGGCGGTCATGGACAGCGAACCGTAGGCGTAGCCGTCGACCAGGGTCGAGGCCGGGCGTCGCGCCGCGGCGGCCAGGCCCGCGACGTACAGCAGCGGGAGGAAGTGGTCGGTGATCGGCACCGCCATGCGGTAGTCCGGATGCGAGGCCAGCGACGCGATCTCGTGCGGGGCCTCGGACATCAGCTGCCGGGCGCGCTCGTCGAACCGGCGCGACCAGTCGAACGCGCCATCGGGCTGCTGCCAGTCGATCGCGCGCAGGTTGTGGACCACGTTGCCGCTGCCCAGCACCAGGATCCCGCGCTCGCGCAGCCCCGCCAGCTTCGCGCCGAGCTCGAGATGCCATTCCAGCGGCCTGCGCGTGTCCAGCGACAGCTGCACCACCGGGATGTCGGCGTCGGGAAAGGCGTGCACCAGCACCGACCAGGTGCCGTGGTCCAGTCCCCAGCTGTCGGCGTCGGCGCCGACCCGGTCGGGGTGGGCCAGGTCGGCGATCTCCTCGACCAGTTCCGGCAGGCCCGGCGCCGGATACTGAACGTCGAACAGCGCCTGCGGGAAGCCGAAGAAGTCGTGGATGGTGCGCGGCCGCGGCATCGCCGTGACCGCCAGCATCGGCACGTACCAGTGCGCCGAGACCGCGAGGATGGCGCGTGGCCGCGGTACCGCGGCACCGAACGCGCGCCATGCCTGCGTATAGCGGTTGCGCTCGACCGCGTTCATGGGGCTGCCATGGCCCAGGAAGGCGGCGGGCATCAGGGACGGGGGCATGGGACGCTCCTGCGCTGCGATGCCGGCACTCTAGCAACGGCGCGTCCACGCGGAGCGGCGCGATCCGGAACGCAGCGTGTGTCCGCATGGGGCTGCCGCCGGCTGGCGCCGGGGCAGGCGCGATGCCGGCCGCCACGCCAGCCCGCTACACTCGCCGCCAGCCAAGGGAGGCCGCATGGCGCACGAGTCCGAGTACGAGATCCGCAACCGCCACAGCCAGTTCGACCTGCTCCGCCAGCGCCGCTTCCTGCCCTACTTCACCGTGCAGGCGCTGGGCGCGTTCAACGACAACGTCTATCGCCAGGCGATCATCGGCCTGCTCGGGGCCATGGTGCTGGCTGGCGCGATGTCGCCGGACACGCGCGCGCTCTACACCCAGCTGGCGCCGGCGATCTTCATCGTCCCCTACTTCCTGTTCTCGGCCACCGCCGGGCAGATCGCCGAGAGGCTCGAGAAGCAGCGCCTGATCGTGATCACCACCACCATGGAGATCGCGATCATGTCGGTGGCCGCGGTCGGCTTCATGCTGCAGAACATGCCGCTGCTGCTGGTGGCGCTGTTCTGCACCGGCCTGCAGTCCACCCTGTTCGGGCCGGTGAAGTACTCGATCCTGCCCTCGGTGCTCAAGCCCGAGGAACTCACCGGCGGCAACGGACTGGTCGAGATGGGCACCTCGATCTCGATCCTGCTGGGCATGATCTCGGGCGGCGCGATCTTCCTGCTCGCCGGCGCGGCCGGACCCTACGTGGCGGCGCTCTCGATCGTGCTGCTGGCCGTGGCCGGCAACATCGTCGCCAGGCGCATCCCCCGCGTGGACGCGGGCGAACCCGGCCTGCGGGTCGACTACAACATCGCGCGCCAATCCTGGCGGATCTGGAAGCTCACCCGGCGCCAGCCTGCCGTCCGCAATGCGGTGCTCGGGGTGTCCTGGTTCTGGTTCATCGGCACCGTACTCACCGCGCAGCTGCCGGTGTATGCCGAAACCAACCTCGGCGGCACCCAGGCGCTGTACATCTTCGCGCTCGCGCTGTTCTCGGTCGGCGTCGGCGCCGGATCGCTGCTGTGCGAGAAGCTGTCGGGCCGCACGGTCGAGATCGGCCTGGTGCCGCTGGGCGCGCTGGGCGTAAGCGCGTTCATGCTCGACCTGTACTTCGCCCGTCCCGCCGACGCGCTGACCACCGGACTGACGGTGGCGCAGTTCGCGTCCGCGCCGGGCAGCCTGCGGGTGATCGTCGACCTGACCGGCATCGGCCTGTTCACCGGCTTCTTCGTGGTGCCGCTGTTCGCGTTGATCCAGAGCCGCACGCCGAAGGCGGAGCTGGCGCGGGTGATCGCCGGCATGAACATCCAGAACGCGGCCTTCATCGTCGCCGCGGCGGGCATCGGGATCGCGCTGCAGCGCCTGCTCGGCTGGTCGATCCCGCAGGTCTTCCTGGCGCTGGCGATCGCCAACGCAGTGGTGGCGATCTGGATCTTCAGCATCGTGCCCGAGTTCTTCATGCGCTTCGTCAGCTGGCTGATGGTGCGCACGCTGTATCGGCTGGAGCTGCACGGCATCGAGAAGCATGTGCCGGACGAGGGCCCGGCGCTGATCGTGTGCAACCACGTCAGCTACATGGACGCGCTGATCCTGTCGGCGACGATCCCGCGGCCGGTGCGCTTCGTGATGTACTGGAAGATCTTCCGGATCCCGGTGATGCGCTGGATCTTCCGCACCGCGCGCGCGATCCCGATTGCAGGTGCGCGCGAGAACCCGGAGCTGATGCGGCACGCGTTCGATGCCATCGACGCGGCGCTGGCCGAGGGCGAACTGGTCGGCATCTTCCCCGAGGGCGCGTTGACGAAGGATGGCGAGATCGCCGCATTCAAGTCGGGCGTGGAGA
>JAEXLY010000044.1 GCA_023444765.1 Pseudomonadota bacterium
CGCGTCCGGTCAGCACCGCCAGCCGGTGCATGGCCACCCGCTCCCGCGCCTCCAGCGCGGGAATGCGCGCGGCCGTGGTCTCCAGCTGGGCGCGGGCGCGCGCGGTGTCGAACTCGGTGCCGGCTCCGGCATCCAGCCGCGCCTGCACCAGGTCGAGGGTGCGCTGCTGGTTGTCGCGGTTGGCGCGGGCTACCCGCAGCCGCTCCTGGGTTCCCCGCAGATCGACGTACGTGCGGGCCACCTCGCCGGCCACGGCCACCTGCATCGCGCGCAGGTCCGCCGCTCTGGCGCCGGCCCCGGCGCGCCCGGCCTCGATCGAACGGCGCACGCGGCCGAACAGGTCCAGCTCCCATGCGGCGGAGATCCCGGCGTTCCATTGCTCGCCGTCGCGCTGCTCGCGCGACAGTCCCGGGGCCTGGTCGGCGCTGCTGCGCACGTCCGCGACCTCGCCTTGGGCGGTGACCGTGGGCAGCGCGTCCAGGCGCGCGTTGCGCAGCAGCGCGTTGGCGCGGTCCACGCGCGAGAGCGCGATGCGCAGGTCGTGGTTGGCGTGCAGGGCCTCGTCCACCAGCTGCGCCAGCTGCGCATCGCCCAGGCCGTCGAGGAAGGCGTCGTCGAACGATGCCGTGGCGGCGACGCCGACCACATCGGCGTTGACGCTGTCCGCCGCCTCGCCCGCGTAGCCGGGGGCGGCGCCGAAGCGCTCGGGCACGGCCATGTGCGGGCGCACGTGGTCGGGGCCGACCGCGCAGGCACTCAGCAGGGCCGCGGCCAGCGCGGTGACCGTCAGGCGACTCACCATGGCAGCGACTCCTCCAGGTAGAAGAACCCGCCGCTGGGGCCGTCGTCGCCGACCAGCGCCAGCCGCACGCTGGTGCGCGCGCCGT
Source organism: Pseudomonadota bacterium (assembly GCA_023444765.1). Taxonomy (GTDB): domain Bacteria; phylum Pseudomonadota; class Gammaproteobacteria; order Xanthomonadales; family Xanthomonadaceae; genus Luteimonas. The sequence continues at coordinate 888 of JAEXLY010000044.1, forward strand.
CGGGCACCTCGAGTTCGCCGTTCTGCTGGTCGCCGGCCTTGTTCATGTCGGTCTTCACGTATCCCGGGTGGATCGTGTTGACCTTGATGCCGCTGTCGGCGAGCTCGTGCGCCAGGTGGATGGTCCAGGCGTTCACCGCACTCTTGGAGACGTTGTACGCCGGCACGCCCTTGAACCCGTAGATGGGGGATGCGGGGTCCTGGTGCCCGGACAGCGATCCCAGCAGGCTGGAGACGTTGACGATGCGCCCGGCGCCCGACTTGCGCAGCAGCGGCAGGAACGCCTGCGTGGTTGCGATCAGGCCGAACAGATTCGTGTCGAAGGTGGTGCGCCAGGTCTCGAGCGACTGGCCCGAGACTCCCATGGCCGCATCGTCGACGAGGATGCCGGCGTTGTTGACCAGGATGTCGAGCCGGCCGTGCCTGCGTTCGACCTCGGCCACCGCGGCGTCGATGCTGGCGGCGTCGGTAACGTCGAGCGCGATCGCCTCGACCGGCAGGCCTTGCGCCTGCAGCGTCAGCGCGGCCTCGACCGCGCGCTCGCGGTTGCGGCCGGCGAGCAGGGTGTGGACGCCGGCCTCGGCCAGCTGGCGCACGGTTTCCAGGCCGATGCCGCGGGTGGCGCCGGTGACCAGGGCGATGCGGGGGGATGCGTTCATGGGAATGGAGATCCAGGACAGTGAAGGAAGGGAGTGCGCGGCGGCGGGCGCCGCGCGGGAGCAGTGTGGACGCCGGCCGGCGCGGCGGCTGGCCGGTTCCGGACGTGTCGGTCAGGCGTCGAGCTGCGCCTGCGCGGCCGCGTGCGGCGGGCCGTGCGAAACCAGCGGCCTGTTGGCCAGCTTGCGCAACGCGACGTAGAACACCGGGGTCAGGAACAGCCCGAAGGCGGTTACCCCGATCATGCCGGCAAACACGGTGATGCCTGTCACCGAGCGCACCTCGGCGCCGGCGCCGCTGGACAGCACCAGCGGCACGGTGCCGGCGATGAACGCCACCGAGGTCATGATGATCGGGCGCAGTCGCAGGCGGCAGGCTTCCAGCGCCGCCTCCACGATGCCCTTGCCCTGCAGCTCGAGCTCGCGCGCGAACTCCACGATCAGGATCGCGTTCTTGCACGCCAGTCCCATCAGCACCACCAGCCCCACCTGCACGAACACGTTGTTGTCGCCGCCGGCCAGCCACACGCCGAACAGCGCGGCGAGCATCGTCATCGGCACGATCAGGATCACCGCCAGCGGCAGGGTCCAGCTTTCGTAAAGGGCCGCCAGCACCAGGAAGGCGAGCAGCACCGCGAGCGGGAAGATCACCAGCGCCGCGCCGCCCTGGGTGGCCTGCTGGTAGCTCAGGTCGCTCCAGTCGATGCCCATGCCGGTCGGCAGTACCTGCGTGGCCAGTTGCGTCACCGTCGCCATCGCCTCGCCCGATGACAGGACGCGCGGGTCGGCCTCGCCCAGCAGGTCGGCCGCGGGATAGCCGTTGAAGCGGATCACCGGGTCGGGCCCATAACTCTGGCGGATGTCCACCATCGCGCCGATCGGCACCATGTCGCCGGCGGCGTTGCGCGTGCGCAGGTTGGCGATGTCCTCGACCTGGTCGCGGAACTCGCCGTCGGCCTGGGCGATCACCTGCCAGGTACGGCCGAACAGGTTGAAGTCGTTGACGTAGGCCGAGCCGAGATAGGTCTGCAGGGTCTCGAACAGTTCGGCCAGCGGCACGCCCTGCGCCTTGGCCTTGACCCGATCGACCTCGGCATCGAGCTGCGGCACGTTGGCCTGGTAGCTGGTGATCGGGAAACCCAGCCCCGGCGTCTGCGCCGCGGCGCCCTGGAAGGCCTGCACCGCGTCCTGCAGCGCGCCGTAGCCCAGGCGGGTGCGGTCCTCGACGAACAGCGACCAGCCCGATCCGTTGCCCAGCCCCTGGATCGGCGGCGGCATGAAGGCGAAGGTGAAGCCTTCCTGGATGGTGGCGAACTTCGCATTGAGTTCGGCGTTGATCTCCTCGGCGCTTCTGGAGCGTTCGGAGAACGGCGCCAGCGGGAAGAACACCACGCCGTTGTTGGGCGTATTGGTGAACTGCAGCGGGTTGAGCCCGGGGAACGCGACCTCGTGGGTGATGCCCTCGACCTCCATCGCCAGCGCCGCCATCTTCTTCAGCACCGCGTCGGTGCGTTCGATCGACGCGCCCTCGGGCATCTTCACCCCGGCGATCAGGTACAGCTTGTCCTGCACCGGGATGAACCCTGCCGGCACCGCCTTGAACATCAGGCCGGCGCCCGCGAGCAGCACCAGGTAGACCACGAACACCGCGCCGCGACGTCCGAGCGCGCGCGAGACCGCGCCCTCGTAGCGCTCGGAGTTGCGCTTGAAGAAGCGGTTGAACGGGCGGAACACCCGACCGAACAGACGTTCGATCAGGCGGCCCGGCGCATCGGGCGGGGCGCCGTGCGGCCTGAGCAGCCGGGCCGCCAGCGCCGGCGACAGGGTCAGCGAGTTCAGGCCCGAGATCGCCGTGGCGACCGCGATCGTGACCGCGAACTGCTTGTAGAACTGGCCGGTCACGCCGTCCAGGAACGCCATCGGCACGAACACTGCGCACAGCACCAGGGTGATGGCGATGATCGGGCCGGACACCTCGCGCATTGCCAGGTGGGCGGCCTGCAGCGGCTGCGCGCCTTCCTCGATGTGGCGTTCGACGTTCTCCACCACCACGATGGCGTCGTCGACCACGATGCCGATCGCAAGCACCAGGCCGAACAGGGTCAGGGTGTTGATCGAGAAGCCCAGCAGGTTGAGCACCGCGAACGTGCCCACGATCGACACCGGCACCGCCAGCAGCGGGATGATCGAGGCGCGCCAGGTCTGCAGGAACAGGATCACCACCAGCACCACCAGCAGCACCGCCTCGAGCAGGGTGGTGATCACCGACCTGATCGAGTCGCGCACGAAGATCGTGGTGTCGTAGATCGACTGGATCTCCACCCCCGGCGGCAGGGTCGGGCGCAGTTCGTCCATCTTCGCCACCACCGCGTCGCGGATCTGCAGCGCGTTGGCGCCCGGCGCCTGGAAGATGCCGATGGCCGCGGCGTTCTTGCCGTCCAGCCGGGCGCGCAGGGTGTAGTCGCCGGCGGCCAGCTCGATCCGGGCCACGTCGCGCAGGCGCACGATCTCGCCGCCGCTGCCGGCCTCGAGCACGATGTCGCCGAACTCCTCGACGCTCTCAAGGCGGCCCCGCGCATTGATCGGCAGCAGGAAGTCGCTGCCGTTGGCGATCGGCTCCGCGCCCAGCTGGCCGGCCGAGACCTGCACGTTCTGCTCGCGCACCGCCCGCAGCACGTCGCCGGCGGTGAGCCCGCGCGCGGCCACCTTGTCCGGGTCCAGCCAGATCCGCATCGCGTAGTCGCCGCCGCCGAACAGCTGCGCGTCGCCCACGCCGTCGATGCGCGAGAGCTCGTCGCGCACGTGCAGGCGCATGTAGTTGCGCAGGTACAGCGAGTCGTAGCGGCCGTCCTCCGAGGTCAGGTGCACCACCATCAGGAACACCGGCGACTGCTTCTGCGTGGTCACGCCCTGGCGGCGCACGTCCTCGGGCAGGCGCGCCAGCGCCTGGGAGACACGGTTCTGCACCTTGACCGTGGCGTCGTCCGGATCGGTGCCCGGCTTGAACGTCACGGTGAGCTGGAGCACGCCATCGGAGCCGGCGACGGACTTGACGTACATCATGTCCTCCACGCCGGTGATCGCCTCCTCCAGCGGCGTGGCCACGGTTTCGGCGATCACCTTGGGATTGGCGCCTGGATACACGGTGCGCACCACCACCGAGGGCGGCACCACTTCGGGATACTCGCCGATCGGCAGCAGCGGGATCGAGATCAGGCCGGCGGCGAAGATCACGATCGACAGCACGGCGGCGAAGATCGGGCGGTCGATGAAGAATCGGGAGAAATCCATGTTCGGGTCCTTGCGGCAATGCCGCGGCTGCCGCGTGGGCGGCGTCGATAGAGTCCGGTCCGGCGGTCTTCCCGTGGGGAGGGAGTCGGGAAGACCGCCCGCCGGAAGGGCCGAGGGGCGCGGCCCGGGGGAAACGGTGCGGCTGGGCGCGGGCACCCGCAGCACGGGTTGGGTCGTTCCTCCGTCCGGCGGTGGACGGAGGCGGCGGGACGCGGCGCGTCCCGCGTGCGTCCTGCGAAGGCTGTCGCGCCCCGCCGCCGCCCGTGATGGCGCGTGGCCCGTCGAGCGCAGGAGAGTCGGGGAACGCCCAGCGGCTAGCGCACGAGCGCCACGCGTTCGCCTGCGTCCTGGGGCGCCTCCATCGCCACCTGCTTCGGTGCCACCGGCATGCCCGGCATGAACACCTTCTGCACGCCGCTGACGATCACCTGGTCTCCGGGTGACAGTCCGGACTCCACCACCCGGAGGCCGTCCACGGTCCGGCCCAGCACCACGTCGCGACGTTCTGCGGTATTACCTTCGCCCAGCACGTAGACGTACTTGCGGTCCTGGTCGGTGAGCACGGCCTTGTCGTCCACCAGCAACGCCGCGGATTTCGCGCCGCCCTCCAGCTGCACGCGGGCGAACAGGCCGGGGGTGAACAACCCGTCCGGATTGCGCAGCACCGCGCGCGCGCGGATCGTGCCGGTGGCGGGATCGACCCGGTTGTCGACGAAGTCGACCACGCCCTGGTGCGGGTGGCCATCGTCGCCGGCCAGGCCCACGCGCACCGCGCGCTGCGTGCCGGCGCGTTCGCCATTGCCGGCGGCGCGGCTGTAGCGCAGCCAGGTCTGTTCGTCGGCCTCGAAGTACACGTGCACAGGATCCTGCGACACCACCGTGGTCAGCACCGTGGCGTCGGCCTGCGCGAGGTTGCCCACCGTCACCATGGCGCGCCCGGCGCGACCATCGATCGGCGAGCGCACCTGGGTGAACTGCAGGTCCAGGCGTGCCGCGGCCACGGCGGCCTCGGCGGCGCGCACCGCGGCGTTGCCCTGGGCGGTCGCCGCGTTGCGGGTCTCGAATTCCTCGCGCGAGATCGCACGCGCCTCCACCAGCGCCTGCGCGCGCACGTTCTGCGCGCCGGCGAGCCTGGCCTCGCTGCGCGCTCGCTCGAGGTCGGCAAGGGCGCGGTCGAGGGCGGCGCGATAGGGACGCGGATCGATCTCGAACAGCAGGTCGCCCTTCTTCAGCAGCTGTCCCTCGTCGTAGGCCACGCGCTGCACGTAACCGCTCACGCGCGGGCGCAGGTCCACCGTCTCCACCGCGCTGACGCGGCCGCTGAAGGCGTCCCATAGCCGGACCTCGCGATGCAGCACCTCGGCCACGCTCACTTCAGGCGCGGGAGGCGCACCATCGCCGCTGGAGGCGTTGCTGCTGCAGGCCACCGCGAGCGCGGCAGCCAGCAGCAGGGGGAGCATGCGCGCGTGGCGCAACGGATGCGCGGGAAAGCGGCGGTCAGCAGTGTTCATCGTGGAGGTTTCCTGGCGTGGGGAATGCAATGGCGTCGAGAAG
>JAEXLY010000045.1 GCA_023444765.1 Pseudomonadota bacterium
GCCCCTGGCCGCGGGAGCTGGTGTCCCTCAGTCCACCCGCGCCGGATAGGCGCGCGGCAACGCTCCGGACTCGGTCGCCGGCTCGGCCCGCAGGTAGCGGTCGCGCAATTCGGTCTGGCGAGAACGCATCGGGATCGCGCGGCCGCCCAGCCAGGTCTGGCGCGCGGTGTGGGCGACGTCGAGCGGGTCGCCGCTCCACAGCACCAGGTCGGCGACCTGGCCCACCGCGATCGTGCCCAGCCTGTCGCCGACGCCGAAGGCCTGCGCGGGCACCCGGGTCAGGCCGGCCAGCGCCGCGTCCCAGGGCAGGCCGTTGGCCACCGCGTTGCCGGCCAGCTGGCGCACCTTGCGCGCGTTGTGCGACGCGTCGCCGGACTGGCTGAAGCCCACCGCCACGCCGGCCGCGTGCAGGCGCGCGGCGTTCTCCAGGGTCGCCCCGATCCGGTCGAAGTTCCCCGGCAGGTTGACCAGCGGATCGAGGAACACCGGCACCTGCGCCGAGGCGAGTTCGCCGGCCAGCTTCCAGGCCTCGGCGCCGCCGGAGACGGCCACGCGCACCCGCTGCTTCTGCGCCCAGCGCAGCAGCTGGCGGATGTCCGCGGCGCGATCGACCTCGACCACCACGCGCCCGCCGTCGTCCAGGTAGCGCGCCAGCGTGGCGCGGCCGGCCGGGGTGAGCAGGGCGAAGTTCGAATCGGCGGAAATGCGCCCGCGCGCCTCGTCGACCAGCTGGTCGAGCAGCATCCACTGGCCGGCGCGCGAGGAGCCGCTGAGGTTGGACGCGCCCGCGCCCAGCGCGACGAACAGCACCTTCGGACCGGCCGGATCGGCGCTGCCGTCCAGGCGCACGACCGCGCCCTGGCCGCCGACGATCGAGCCGCCCGAGACGGTGCCGGCGCTGAGCAGGGTGAAGCCGATACCCTCCACCCGCGCCACCGGCACCAGGACCGATTCGGGGTTGTAGGCCAGGGTCACGTCGAACTCGGGGCGGACGGTGATGTCCTTGGCGTTCTGGCCCAGCGCCAGCGACGCGTCGCGGGTCGAGGATTCGCCGGAGACCTCCTCGATGCCGATGCCGGTGATGCCGCCGAAGAAGGCCGGGGTCAGCGGCTGGCCCTGCGCATCGACCACCTGCGCCGACCCGGCCGCCAGGCCGTTGCCGATCGCGGCGATGCGCCCATCCTGCACCAGCACGTCGGCGCCCTGCAGCGTGCCGCGCGCGGTGGCGGTATGCACGGTGGCGTTGCGGATCAGCACGGCCTGCCCCGGAGTCGATCCGGGGTCCTGCGCGAACGCGGCCAGCGGCAGCAGCGTGGCCAACAGCGTGACGATGGCGCGCGCCGGGGGCGATGCACGGCGGCTCATCGCACACCTCCCTGCACGACCGGCTGGCCGAGCATGAAGTCGGTCACCGGCCGCAGCGACGGGTCGTTGCGGTCGTATACGCGGGCGCCATCGATCCACACCTGCTCGGCCTGCGCGTACACGCTGAAGGGATTGCCGTTCCACAGCACCACGTCGCCCATCTTGCCGGCCTCCAGCGTGCCGGTGACATCGTCCACGCCCAGCGACTTCGCCGCATTCAGGGTGAGCCAGCGGATCGCATGTTCGGGCGCGATCTCGATCCCGGCGCGCCGCGCGTTCGCCATCACCTTGGCCGCCTCCTGGTTGAGGCGCTGGATGCCCTCGTCCGAATCCGAATGCACGATGGCGCAGCCGCCGGGCGCGCGGTCGACGATGGCGATGTTCTCCTGGATGCCGTCGAAGGCCTCCATCTTGAAGCCCCACCAGTCGGCCCACAGCGCGCCGCAGACGCCGTCGGCGGCGAGCCGGTCGGCCAGCTTGTAGGCCTCCACCCCGTGGTGGAAGGCGGCGACCTTGAAGTCGAACTCCTTGGCCAGGTCCAGCATCTGCGCCATTTCGTCGGCGCGGTAGCAGTGGATGTGCACCAGGATGTCGCCGGCCATCGCGCCGGCCAGGGTCTCGAGCTTGAGGTCGCGCTTGGTCGAGGAATCCTTGTCGCGCTTGCGCGCGTAGTCCTGCGCGTCGATGAAGGCGGCGCGGTAACCGGCCACGTTGCCCATGCGCGTGGCCGGGCCGCCCTTCTGGCCATACACGCGCTTGGGGTTCTCGCCGCAGGCCATCTTCAGCCCGTGCGGCGCGCCTGGGAACTTCATGCCCTGGGCGGTGGTGGCGGCCACGTTCTTGAGCGTCACGCCGCGGCCGCCGACCAGGTTGGCCGAACCGGGCAGGATCTGCAGCGCGGTCACGCCGCCGGCCAGCGCCGCGCCGAAACCCGGGTCCTGCGGCCACACCGAATGCTCGGCCCAGACCTGTGCCGTCACCGGCGCGGTCGCCTCGTTGCCGTCGCTGTGCGCGCTGGCGCCGGGGCTGGGATACACGCCCAGGTGCGAGTGCACGTCGATCAGGCCGGGCGTGACCCACTTGCCGCTGCCGTCCACGCGCACCGCGTCGGCGCCGGCGGACAGGCCGCTGCCGACCTGCGCCACCTTGCCATCGCGCAGCAGCACGTCGGTGTTGTCCAGGCGGCGGCCGTCGCCGGTGAGCACGGTGGCCCCGCTGATCAGCACCGGCGCGGAGGCGATCGCGCGATAGGTGCTGGCGTAGGCGTCGCTGGTCCCCGCGGCCGCGGACTGCGGTGCCGGATCGGTGCCGCCGGTGCTGGCGCAGCCGGCGAACAGGACTGCGCACAGCGCAGCGGTCAGGGGTCGGATCATGGCGGCCTTTCGCACGGGTGAATCGCCCGACGGTACCCGCTCGCCCGGTCGGCGCCAAGCGGCCGAAAGTCATACTGCATGACACAATGCACCGCAGGAGGACAGGCGATGAAGGACAAGCAGGACATCGTGGGCAACTGGCTGCCGCGCTACACCGGCGTGCCGCTGGCGGATTTCGGCCAGCACATCCTGCTGACCAACTTCGGCGGCTATCTCGGCCACTTCAGCCGCATGACCGGGGCGCCCGTGGTCGGCCTGGACCGGCCGATGCCCAGCGCCACCGCCGACGGCATCACCATGATCAACTTCGGCATGGGCAGCCCCAACGCGGCGACCATGATGGACCTGCTCTCGGCGATCTGCCCGAAGGCGGTGCTGTTCCTGGGCAAGTGCGGCGGCCTCAAGCGCAAGAACCAGCTTGGCGACCTGGTGCTGCCGATCGCCGCGATCCGCGGCGAGGGAACGTCCAACGACTACCTGCTGCCCGAGGTCCCGGCGCTGCCGGCCTTCGCCCTGCAGCGCGCGGTCTCCACCATGATCCGCGACCTCGACCACGACTACTGGACCGGCACGGTGTTCACCACCAACCGCCGCGTCTGGGAGCACGACGACGCGTTCAAGGAGCGCCTGCGCGCCATGCGCTGCATGGCCATCGACATGGAAACCGCGACCATCTTCGCCGCCGGTTTCGCCAACCGCATTCCCTCCGGCGCGCTGCTGCTGGTCAGCGACCAGCCGATGATCCCCGAAGGGGTGAAGACCGAGGCCTCGGACGCGAAAGTCAGCGCCGAGTTCGTCGAACGCCACATCCAGATCGGCATCGAGGCGCTGCGCCTGATCCGCCGCCACGGCAAGTCGGTGCGGCACCTGCGCTTCGACGAGTGACCGGGGCCGTCCGGCCCGCGCAGCGTATGCTGCCGGTTCCCGACCAGCGAGGCGTCCATGGCAACCCAGGCCTATCGCGGCCGCTGCCACTGCGGCAGCGTGGCGTTCGAAGTCGATCCCGACCCGGCCGGCGGCGGGCTCGGGTGCAACTGCACCATGTGCCGCAAGGCCCGCAGCGGGTCGATGCGGGTGAGTCCGGATGCATTCCGGCTGCCCGGCACGCCCGATGCCAGCACCGGCCGCGCCCGCAATGGCCTGGTGCCCTGGCCGTTCCGCAGCGCCGGCGATGGACGACCCGGTTTCTTCAGCGGCGTGGCGGAGACCGGCGGGCCCTTCGTCGCGGTGCGGCTGGCCTGCCTGGGCGATGTCGATGACGCGCAGCTGACCGCTGCGCCGGTGCGTTGCGTCGACGGACGCCATGACGCTTGGCGGCACGCGCACTCTGCCGCCGAAAGGGCGTTCCTGTGACCGCCGCCGGCTGCACGCCGCAGGCGGTCGTCGGCTTCTGGCGCGACGCCGGCTACGCGAAGTGGTTCAACGGCGGGGCGGCCTTCGACGCACAGTGCCGCGGGCAGTTCGACGAAGCGCACTTCGCCGCCGCGCGCCGCGAATGCGAGCACTGGATGGACAGCGCCGACGGCGCGCTGGCGCTGCTGATCCTGCTCGACCAGATCCCGCGCAACATCTTCCGCGGCAGCGGCCATGCCTTCGCCACCGATCCGCTGGCCCTGCACTACGCGCGCCGCACGGTCGACGAAGGCCTCGACGAGCGCATCGATGCGGAGCTGCGCGCGTTCGCCTACATGCCGTTCGAGCATTCGGAGGACATCGCCGACCAGCATCGCGCGGTCGCCCTGTTCGAGCGCCTGGGCGACGCGGGCTACACGCGCTACGCCCGCGCGCACCTGGAGGTGATCGAACGTTTCGGCCGCTTCCCGCACCGCAACCGGGCGCTGGGCCGGGCCAGCACGCCGGAAGAGCAGGACTGGCTGGACGCCGGCGGGGGATTCTGAGCGCGCACTGGCAGGTGCGGTCGAAGCGGCCGCTCCGGCGCCGCGGTTCCGGCGATGGCGAGGGAACCGGCCTCGCGAGGGCGGCAGTGCGGAATTTCCGCCTGCGGTCACCATGACAGGCGGGGACCGACAGGTTGCCCGTCGGGCCCGTGGGCAGCGTCGGGGCCGACGGCGGCGGGCCGCCGCGTGTCGTAGGCGGGAGGCCTCCGTCCCGCGCGGCGCAAAGGATCCTCAGTACTTGGGGATCGACGGATCGACCGTCTCGGCCCAGGCGACGATGCCGCCGGCGACGTTGTGCACGTTGCGGAAGCCCATCAGCCGGAACTCCTCGGCCGCGCGGCCGCTGCGGCCACCGCCGTGGCACAGGAAGGCGATCGCCGCATCCTTCGGCAGTGCTTCCACCTCGGCGCGCCCGGCATCCAGGGTCATGAACGGCAGCGGCACCGAGGCGATCGCGCGCTCCTCGGGTGGACGCACGTCCACCAGCACCATCTCGCCGGCGCGCACCCGCGCCTCGACCTCGCCCGGACCGGTCTGCGAGACCGGCGGCGGCGCGTTCGGGTTCTCGATCACCAGGCCCTTGCCGCGCATGTCGTCGGCGAAGTCGATGCGCAGCCCCTCGGCGCGGCGCGCGCCCGCCAGGTCGAACTGCACGCGCACGCCCTCGACCTCGGTGGCCACTGCGTCAGCGTCGGCAGGGCCCAGGTTGAGGCGGGTGCGGTAGTTGCGGTCCACGTCCACCTGCAGCACCACCTCGCCGCCGGCGTCGTCGATCGCCTGGCGGATCATCGCCAGCGCCGCGGGCGTGATGGTGATCGAAGGCGGCGTACGGTCCGGTTCCGGCAGGCCGAGCGCGGTGTGCAGCTCGCCGCTGTTGACCATCTGCGCGATGATGTCGCTGCCGCCGACCAGCTCGCCGTCGATGTACAGCTGCGGAATCGTCGGCCAGTCGCCATAGGCCTTGATGCCCTCGCGGATCTCGCCGTCGGCCAGGACGTTGACGTGCGCGTAGTCCGCGCCCAGCGCGTCGAGCGCCGACACCGCCTTGGCCGAGAAACCGCACTGCGGCGCGGACGGCACGCCCTTCATGAACAGCACGGCGCGGTTGGCCTGCAGCAGCGATTCGATGCGGGCGCGCAGGGCGGGGTCGAGCGACATGGCGGGATCCTTGGAGCGGGCCGTCCATGGTACCGCGATCGCCCCCGCGCTTCGCGCGACACGGCGTTGCGCAGGCGCGGCGATGGCATCATCCGCGCATGGAACCGCTGCACCGACCCCCGCGCCGCCCGCATGCCTGGCTGCCCCTGCTGCTGCTCTCGCAGCTGCTGGTGGCCTGGGCCTGGTGGCGCTGGGGCTGGGCCGCCGGCCTGCCGCTGATGCTGGCCACCCATGCGCTGGCCTGGTGGGGCGTGCTGGCGCCCAACGCGCCGTTGTACGGGCCGGTGCTCTCCCGCCTGCCCGCGCGCGGGCGCGAGGTGTGGCTGACGATCGACGATGGCCCCTCCGACGACACCGGCGCGATCCTCGACCTGCTGGACGCGCACGGCGTCAGGGCGACCTTCTTCCTGGTCGGCGAGCGCGCCGCCGCGCGGCCCGCGCTGGTGCGCGAGATCGCGCGCCGCGGCCACGACATCGGCAACCACAGCGCCACGCACCCGCAGGCGCGGTTCTGGGCGCTGGGGCCGCGCCGGATGCGCGGCGAGATCGAGGACGCGCAGCGCCAACTGACCGCCCTAGCGGGCCGCGCGCCGCGCTGGTTCCGTGCGGTGGTCGGCCACGCCAACCCGTTCGTGCACGCGCCGCTGCGCGATGCCGGCCTGGCGCGCGTGGCCTGGACCGCGCGCGGGTTCGATGCCGTCCAGGGCGACGTCGACCGCGTGGTGTCGCGCATCGAGCGCGACCTCGCGCCCGGCGCGATCGTGCTGCTGCACGAGGGCGCGCCGCACGGCCGCAACCTGGAGATGATCGCGGCGCTGCTGCAGCGGCTCGATGCGCTGGGCTATCGCGCGGTGCTGCCCGCGGAGGCCTGAGCTTCGGCAGGACGTTGCGGCTGCCGCCTGCCTGGGGCGGAGGAACCGCGACCCCGGGCCGCCGCGTCAGTTGGCCAACGGACGACGCGCCACCACCAGCCAGTTGTTGAACGGCGTGTTGCCGAACCAGGGGCGGATGTCCACCGCAAGCCCGGCCGCGTCGAAGCGCGCGCGCAGCTCGTCCACGGTGGGGTAGTGCTTGGGCCGGTCGGGCATCCACCCGGTGAGCGCGGCGAAGCGGTCGCCGGCGCGGGTGCGGCGGATGCGGGCGCCGCCGTCGTCGAGTGCGGCGCGCATCACCAGCACCGCGCCGGGGGCGGTCATCGCGATCGCCGCATCGAGCAGGGTGGCCTGCTGTTCGCGGGTCAGGAACTGCAGCACGTCCAGGATCGCCACGCTGCCCGAGTGCGGCGGATAGCCGCGCGACAGGTCGACCACGTCGAAGCGGGTGTCGGCCAGCGCCGAGCGTTCGGCGATGCGTCGCGCGCGTGCGATCTTCGGCGCATCGATGTCCACGCCCAGGTACGGCATCGACTGGCCGTCGGCACGCAGCGCATGCGCCAGCAGGCCGAGGCCGCAGCCGAGGTCCAGCAGGGCGGCGCTGCTGCCCCGCAGCGCCTCCAGCACGCCCGGATACAGCGGGTCGGTGCGCAGCTTGGTCAGGGTGTAGTAGTAGTCGTAGCGGTTGCCGAACACGCGCGCCGGCAGGAAGGCGCGTGCAATTCCCTTTGCGGTGGCCGCGTCGAGCGGCCGCAGTGTGTCCTCAGTCATCCGCGGACAGTAACCGACGCGCCACCGGCAGCGCCAGACGCGTCCACTGCGCGTACATCGCCGCGGAAGGGTGCAGGCCGTCGTCGGCCAGCATCGCGGGCTCGGCGCCGTGTTCGCGGCTCGCCGCGGTGATGTCGACGAAGGCCGCGCCGCGCTCCGCGCACAGCGCCTGCGCCGCGGCGTTGTAGCCGTCGAGCTCGCGCGCGATCGCGGCGCGGTCGCGGCCGCTGGCGGCCGCGAACGGGGTGACCCCCCAGTCGGGGGTCGTCAGCCCCAGGACCCGCCCGGCGTGGCCGCCGGCGCATACGGCCCCCCGCAGCAGCAGGGGAA
>JAEXLY010000074.1 GCA_023444765.1 Pseudomonadota bacterium
ACAGGGGAACCTCCGGTGGAGTCTCCCGATACAGAAAAAAAAGCGGCCACCCGGAGGTGGCCGCAAGGGGGTCAGAAGTTCCAGGTCACCACGAGTTGTGCGTAGCGGGGCGATTGCCAGCGAGTCCCGGTTCCATGCAGTCCGCGCACCACGCCGGGGCCCATCTCGTAACGCTGCCGCACGTTGATGACTTCCTGGTCGTTGAGCAGGTTGAACACCGACAGGCGTGCCTTCAGGTCCACGCCTTCCACCGGCAACGTCCAGGTCACGTTGGCGCCGAGGTTGTAGGTCCATGGCAGCCGGCCGCCCGCGCCACGCGGCGCATACTCGTAGACGCGCTCGGTCACGGGGGCCGAGCAGTTCTGCACGCAGTGCCAGAACGAGCCGCCACCGGAACCTTCCGTCACGAAGCTGCCGGCGCCGGTGGTGTCGTTGGGCCAGGTCACGCCGAACTGGTTGATGGGGCCGCCGGACATCGCCGTCAGGCTCGCGCCGAACGACCACTGCTCGTTCAGTGCGTAGCTGCCGCGGAGCTTGACCTGGTGGCGGCGGTCGTTGAACAGCGGACCGTAGTCCTGGTTGTTGGCCGGATGGTCCCAGTGCTGGACCATGCCGGTATCACCGTAGTTGGTGTCCGAGTTCACCGGCCCTTCGTGGTTGCCGTTCGATTTCGACCAGATGTAGGACGCGTTGAAGGCCCAATGGCCGTCCCATGCGCGATCGATCTGCAGCTCGACCGACTTGTAGGTCCGCTTGGGCTCGGAGTATCCCACCACCTGGCCCGTGCCCCCGGTGCGGTAGCCGTCGCGGCTGGTGTCGATCGTGATCCAGCCCTCGGTCTCGCAGCCGATGCTCGCATCGCCCCAGATGGTGAGCGGTTTGCCCGGGTTGGCGATCGGCCAGAGGTTGAATCCCACCGGTCCGCACGGCGTGTGGTTGATGCGGACGTCGTCGAGCGCGTTCTTCATCCGGCGGTAGGTCGCGTTCACGCCCCAGGACCAGGCCTGGCTGAGCATCGCCTGGTAACCGAGGATCGCCTCGTCCTGGTAGACCGCGTCCAGGTCCTGGTCGACGCTCTGCCGCAGGTCGCCCACGCTCACGTTGTAGGTGGTGTCGACCGGCCCGATCTGGGAACCGATCACCGGCGCCATGTAGGGCGCGCCGGTGACGGGGTTGCTCGCCTGTCGCCAGCCGTCCAGGACGTAGAAGGTGCGCTCGTCGGTGAGGCCGCCCGCGAAGGTGTAGTTGATGTTGTTGGTCACCGGCAGGTAGTAGCGGCCCAGGTTGCCGAACAGCTTGGCGCTGCCGTCGCCACGCATGTCCCAGGAGAAGCCGAGGCGGGGCGACACGAGGTCGTCCATCTTGATGAAGCTGCCGCCGGCGGCCGTCTTGTTCTCGAACCCGTCGACGCGAACGCCGAGGTTGAGCAGGAAACCCGGGGTCACGGTCCAGGTGTCCTCGATGTAGTAGGCGCTGGCCTCGGGCTCGAACACGCCGCCGTCGACGCGACGTCGCGCCATGAGGATCGAATCCACGCCGGCGGGGACAAGGCTGCCGTTGTCCAGTTGCGCGCCCGGCACCACGGTGTAGGCGGTGTAGCGCATGCCGGTCGGTCCGGGATAGAAGCTGGTGCGGTCGGTCGTCATCAGCTCGTGGTCGATGCCGAACCGGAGCTGGTGGGCGCCCAGCGTCCACTCGAAGTCGAGTCGCGCGGCTTCGCGTTCGTCCTCGTGCGCAACGATCATCCCCGAACCGGGATGGCAACCGAAGACCGGCGACCCCATCGCCAGCCAGGTCGGACGGTAGGAAGCGTCGTAGAAGACCTGTTCGCATGGACCGTCGGCCGGCGAGGACGAGAAGCTCCGGCTGCGGTTGATGCCATACATGGCCTTGGCCACGAAGGACTCGCCGAAGTATCCGGTGTAGGTGAGCGACCCGCTCTTGCCGCCGCCACGCTCGGTGGTGTCGCCGGTGAGCTCGCCGATCTCGCCGCTGTCCCAGTCGTAGGCGTAGGTGCTGGTGTTCACCTCGGTTTCGTCGGAGAACGCAAGCAGCTCCAGCAGATGGTTGTCGGTGAGGCGCCAGTCCAGCTTGGTGCCCCAGAAGCCGTCGCCGGACTCGCCCCGGAACCAGTTTCCGCCGCCGGTGCTGCTGTACTTGGAGTTGTTGTCGCGCGCCTCATACATGGCGAAGAAGAACAACCGGTCCTTGACGATCGGACCCGATGCCCAGACGTTGGCCTTGGCGAAGCTGCTGGTATCGCGGCTGGCCCGGTAGATCGCCGACGAGGTTGTTCCGTCGGAGTTGGCGGCCGAGAACGCATGGTCATCGGCCCTGGCCTTCCAGGCTGCAGGTTCGAAGGTGATCTCCACCCCGCTCTCGAACTCGTTTCCGCCCGAGCGGGACACCGCGTTGATGACGCCGCCCGTGGCGCGGCCGAACTCGACCGAGTAGCCGCCGGTCTTGACCTGGAACTCCTGGAAGAACGCGAACGGCGCGGCGGAAAAGCTCTGGCGGCGGTAGAAATCGGTGACGTTGAGTCCGTTGATGAAGACCGAGTTCTCGGCCACGGAGGAGCCACCGAACGATATGCCGCCAAACGAGGAGTTGCCGCCCACCACCCCGGGCGCCAGCAGCGCGACCGAGCTCAGGCTTTGCGCGACGGGCAGGCGGGCCCATTCCTCGCGCGTGATGTTGGTGGCCGATTCCGTCGAGTACACGTCCACGCGGTTGACCACGCGCGATCCCACGACCTGGATGGAGTCCAGGTTCACCACGCCGCCGTCGCCGCCGAGGTTGACGGTCGTGGTGCCGCCGAGGCCGACGCTCACCGGAACCGGGCTTCCCAGCACCTGTCCGTCCCGCGACAGCGTGAGCGTGTAGTCGCCCACCGGTAGCTGTCCGAGGCGGTACGTACCATCCGCGCCGGCCGAGACGACACGCGTAAGTCCGGTGCTGGGACTGGTGATGGTGATCTGGTCGCCCGCCGTGGCGCGGCCGGCGATCGCGCCGGTCGCGCTCTGCGCGAACACCGCGGGCGACGTGGCGGCGATGCAGGCGCCGAGCGCGGCCCAGAGGGCGGCGCGGCGGAACTTGGTGGGTCTGGACATGGCGGTTCTCTCCCCGGTGCGATGGTGTGGCGTGCTCAGTTGCGCTGCTCTTGCGGGAGCGGCAGCAGCTCCCATTCGAAGTCGTAGTCCCACTGGTCGAAGTACAGGTTGCCGCCGTCCCACTCGGCTTCGCCGCGCTGGAGGTCGACCGTCTCCGAACGGAAGTGGGTCTTGGCCGGGACGAAGTCCCGGCTGTAGTCGTCGTTGAAGGCGATGCGGTAGGCGTCCATGCCGCCCAGGTAGAAATGCCCGAGCGCGGGATCGGCGCCGGGCAGGCGCCCGAAGGTCACGTCCATCGGCATCCAGCCGTAGGGGGCCAGGTACAGCCAGCCCCAGTCGTGCATGTTGTTGTATGTGTCGTCGGAGAAGATCCAGCCCGACTGCCAGCGCGCCGGAATCCCGTTGAGCCGCAGCAGGGTGATCAGCAGCAGGGTCTGCTGTCCGCAGTCGGCGCGGCCGGCCCTGAGCGCGTGCTCGCCGATGTTGGTGATGGTCGAGTACTCGCGTGCGCCGGCCCAGGGGATGCGGTCGACCGCGTCGAACAGCCGGCGTGCGACGCGGTAGGGATTGGTCTCGTCGCCCACGACCTGTGCCGAGAACAGGCGCATCGCATCGGTGAAGACCACGTGCGGGAAACGCTCGGACAGGTAGGGCGCGAGCTCCGGCGTCATTGCCACGGGCACCACGCGTTCGGGATCGACCGCGACGTGCTGCCCGAAGATGGTGAGCTCGTAGCTCACCGAGAAACGCGTGGGTTCCCCCGCCCTTGCCGCCTGCTCCAGGTAGGCGGTGCGCTGGAGCGTGGATTCCGGCGCCAGCCGGGGAAGGCGCGGGTGGCCATGCAGCAGGCGGATGTCCTCCTGCTGTCCGGGGATGGCGCGTGGATACGGGATCCACGCCCGGACGGTTTCGCCCGCCGGTACGGCTTCCGGTTTGACGGTGAGCGACTGCGTCACCCTGACGCGGCGCGGCGCGGCGGCGGTGTCCCCGGATGCAAGCGCGGCGGCACGGACTTCGGCATGGTGCGGGTGCTGGGCCAGCTCGAACGGGCTGTCGTTGAAGGGCCCCGGCTCGGCCCGGCGCGCGCGCGCTTCTTCGCTCAGCCGGAAGAGGTTGTGGGCCGCACGCTTGAAATAGCGCACCTGGCCGTCGATCTCCATCGCATCGAACAGCCCCGCGCGACGCCAGCGCTGGAACTCGTCCTCGCCCAGGTCCGGAACCTGGCGTCTGATGGCGCTGCGCAGTCCGTCCTCGTCGAGGCTGAAGTCGAGCAGGATCCGGCGCATCCGTTCGCGCTGGAACGCGATCTCGCCGGGGAATGCGGCCCCGGTCCGGTCGTCCACGGCGATCAGGCGTTCCGCCTCGGCAAAACGGCCCTGGTCCACAAGTTCGACGATCTGCTGGAGCCGTGCCCCGGCACCGGGCGTCGCCGGCCCGGCCGCGTGCGCCACGAGCGCCATCGCACACAGCAGTCCGGCGCGCGCGGCGAAATCCGCGACCTGCCTACGGCGCGACGACGGCGGTTGCGGCGTCTTGCGTTCACGACGGTGTTTGCGCATCTGGCGCGACTCCCCTCGCCCCGCGGGTGACGGTCGCCGGCTGTGTAACATGGCTGAAAGGCCTCGTCAATAAATTATTCTTGACATTGCAACAGAATGAATGATGTATTCTTCGGCGCCGCGGCCGCCGCTCTCCGCGGGAGAACCGTCTTGCACACCCATACCCTGCCCGCCGGCGCCAGGCTGCTGTTGGCCTTCGCGCTGCTCGCCGCCTCGTCCTGGCCCGCTCTTGCGCAGGTGGTGGACGATCCCGCGGCCGAGGTCGTGCCCGGCGTCGTCCAGGCCCAGCTGGAACCGGGCTACTGGATCGCGCGGCTGCGCGATGCGGATCGCGTCATCCTCGATGCAGACGCCGTCGCCGCCCACAACGCGCGGATGCGCGAGCGCGAACCGTCGCTGCACGACATCGAGCGCCTGCCGGTCACGCTGGAGGCCGGGCAGGTGCGCGCCTGGATCGAGGCGGCCTCGCCGCGTCCGACCCGCACGCTGTACGACGAGGCCGGCAAGGAAGGCAGCCCGCGCGCGCTCGACCGCCTGGTCGATGCGCTGGATCTGAAGGCCGTGCCGCAGACCCAGGTCACGCGTTACGGCATGGTGGTGCGGCGCGCCGACATGCGCACCTTCCCCACGCACCTGCGTGTGTTCAGTTCGCCGGACGACCGCGACATCGACCGTTTCCAGGAGACCGCGTTGTTCCCCGGGACGCCGGTGGCGATCGTGCACCGCAGCCGCGACCGGCGCTGGCTGTTCGTGCTCAGCGAGACCTACGCGGCCTGGATCGAGGCCGACGCCGTGGCCGAGGGAGACAAGGCCGAAATCTTCGCCCACACGCGGCGCATCCCGTTCCTGGTGGTGACCGGTGCGCAGGTCCGCACCGTGCATACGCGCGAGCGCCCGGAGGTGTCCGATGTCGTGCTCGACATGGGCGTGCGCCTGCCGCTTGCACCCTGGCCCGCGGACGAACCGCTCAACGGCCAGCATCCGGGCTTCGGCCACGTGGTCGAACTGCCCGTGCGCAGCGAGGATGGCTCGCTGGCGTTCGCCCCCGCACTGGTTCCGCGTTCGGCGGACGTGGCGGGCGACTACCTGCCGCTGACGAAGGCCAACCTGATCGGCCAGGCCTTCAAGTTCCTGGGCGAGCGCTATGGCTGGGGCCATCGCTACAACGCGCGCGACTGCAGCGGGTACGTGTCGGAGATCTATCGCAGCTTCGGCCTGCTGTTGCCGCGCAACACCAGCGCGCAGTCGCGAAGCCCGGGGCTGGACGGAGTCCTGCTCGATGGGGGGACCGGCCACGACGAACGGCTGCGCCTGCTGCGGCAGAGCCAGGTCGGGGACCTGGTCTATATTCCCGGGCACGTGATGATGGTGCTGGGCCACGTGGACGGGCAGGCCTATGTGATCCACGACACCAGCGGCATGTCGCTGCTCGGCGAGGATGGACAACTGCGCAGGTACCATCTCAACGGGGTGGTCGTCACGCCGCTGCTGCCGATGATGTCGGACGGGACCACCGCCACCGTGGACCGCATCACCAGCATCCAGCGGATCCGTCCATGAGCGCGACGGACGACGCGGCCGCCACCCCAGGGGGAAACAGGGAATGAAGATCACCGAAGTGCGCCTGGGCCGGGTGCGGGTGCCGCTGAAGACGCCGTTCAAGACCGCGCTGCGCACGGTGGACACGGTCGAGGACATCATCGTCTCGATCCACACCGACAGCGGCCACGTGGGCTACGGCGAGGCCGCGGCCACCGCCGTGATCACCGGCGACACCCACGGCTCGATGATCGAGGCCATCGGCAAGGTCATCGCGCCGCGCCTGGTTGGCGAGGACATCGCCAACCTCAACCGCATCGTGCGCCTGGTGCAGACCGCGCTGGAGCGCAACACCAGCGCCAAGGCCGCGGTCGAGATCGCGGTCTACGACCTGTGGGGGCAGCTGTACGGAGCGCCGCTGTACCGCATGCTCGGCGGCGGCGAGCCGGTGATCACCACCGACATCACCATCAGCGTGGACCATATCGACAAGATGGTGTCCGACTCGCTGTCGGCGGTCGAGCGCGGTTTCGAGTCGCTCAAGATCAAGGTCGGCAAGGACATCGGACTGGACGTGGAACGGGTGAAGGCCATCCACGCCGCGGTCGAGGGGCGCGCCCTGCTCCGCCTGGATGCCAACCAGGGCTGGACCGCCAAGCAGGCCGTGCATGCGATGCACGCGCTGGAGGACGCCGGCGTGCACCTGGAGCTGCTGGAGCAGCCGGTGCGCGCCCAGGACATCGTCGGCCTCAAGTACGTCAGCGACCGGATCAATACCCCGGTGATGGCCGACGAGAGCGTGTTCGGCCCGCTGGAAGTGATCAACCTGATCGAGCAGCGTGCCGCCGACATCATCAACATCAAGCTGATGAAGACCGGCGGCATCTCCAATGCCATCCGTATCGCGGACATCGCCGCGCTCTACGGCGTGGAGTGCATGATCGGCTGCATGATCGAGACCAGCATCAGCGTGGCCGCGGCGGTGCACCTGGCCATCGCCAAGGCGGACGTGATCACCAAGGTGGACCTGGACGGGCCCTCGCTGTGCGCGTTCGATCCGGTCGACGGCGGCGTGAGCTTCAACGAGTCGGAGATCTCGGTGTCCGACGCGCCAGGCCTCGGCATCCGCGCGATCCGCGGCTACCAGCCGATCGGCTGAGATGCAGCCGCTGCTGCTGATACGCGCCGGGCGCGGACAGATGTCGGCGATCGAACGCCGCATCGCCGACTTCATCCTCGACAATGCGCACCTGCTGCGCGACTACTCGTCGCAGCAGCTCGCCAACGCGCTCGGCATCAGCCAGTCGAGCGTGGTCAAGTTCAGCCAGAAGCTGGGGTTCAAGGGCTATCCCGACCTCAAGTACTCGATCGGCGAGGCGGTCGCGCGTAATGGCGAGAGCGCCGAGCCGGACGATACCGGCGGCGTGGCGGACGCCGACGACGCGCTGGCGCGAGGGCTCTGGCAGGCCAAGTCGCGCGCCGAGGAAGAGACCCGCCTGCTCAATCCCCCGGAACGCCTGCAGGCACTGGCGGCGATGCTGCAGGATGCCGACCGCATCTTCGTGGTCGGCATCGGCGAGGACAGCGTGATGGCGCGGGCCTTCGCCACCCGGCTGTCGCTGCTCGGGCTGCTGGCGATCCACCACTTCGATCCGGTGCTGGTTCCTGCCGAGGTCTCCAATGCCGGTGCCCGCGACCTGCTGCTGCTGTTCTCCGAACGCGGCGAGGTGCCCGGCCTCGTCCGGCTGGCGCGCCTGTTCGCACTACGGGGCGGCAAGGTGGTCTCGGTCACCCGGCATACGGCCAATGCGCTGCGCGCGCACGCCGACCTCGCCCTGCTGGTCTCGGCCCACGACGAGGCCCGGCACGTCGAGCCCCTGCTCCACCAGGCGGCGCTGCAGCAGTTGCTGGACCTGGTGTTCCTGCGCCTGTGCAGCGACGAGTCGCGTCGGCGACGGCTCGACGACTACCGCGAGCACGTGCGCTCGCTGCTCGATGACTGAGCGCGCCATGGCGGCCGTGGCGGGCATTGGCGCGGCGCGGGCGCGCGAACTGGCCGGCATCGCACCAGGTCCTTCGCCGCCGCTGCCGTTCCCTCCTGCCGCCCGTGACCGGTTCGTGTTATCCAGTCCCTCGCCGTCCCGACATCCAGGACACCCATGACCCAGGCTTCTCCCGCCACGCGCAGCCGCCTGTCCACGCCCGCGCAGGTGCTGATCGCCCTGCTGCTGGGCGCAGCCGTCGGGCTGCTGCTGGCGGCGTTCGACCCGGCGAGGGCCGCGCAGGTGGCCGACGTGGTGCAGCCGGTCGGCCGGCTCTGGCTCAATGCGCTGCAGATGACGGTCGTGCCGCTGGTCGGGGCTCTGGTGGTGGTCGGCATCAACTCGGCCGCCGATGCCGCCGCCTCGGGACGCACCGCGCGCATGGCGATCGTGGTGTTCCTCGCGCTGCTTGCGTTGTCGGGCGCGTTCGCCGCGACCGCGGCACCGGCGTTCCTGTCGCTGGTGCCGCGCGACGAGGCGCTCATCGCCAGCTTCCGTGCCGCGATCCAGGCGCCCGAGGCCTTGCCCGAGGCCCCGGGCGTCGGCGCCTGGCTGGCCAACGTCATCCCCAGCAATGCGATCGCCGCCGCCGCCAACAGCGCGATGCTGCCGCTGGTGGTGTTCGCCATGTTCTTCGGCTTCGGCCTCACCCGGATCGAGCCGGAGCGCCGCGCGCGGATGCTCGAACTGGTGCGCACCATCGGCGATACCATGATCGTGGTGGTGCGCTGGGTGCTGTGGGCGGCTCCGGTGGGCGTGTTCGCGCTGGTGCTGGCGGTGTGCGCGCGGGTCGGTCTGGACATGCTCAGCGCACTGGGCTACTACATCCTCACCCAGTGCGTGCTGTACATCTCGATCACC
Organism: Pseudomonadota bacterium; assembly: GCA_023444765.1. Taxonomy (GTDB): domain Bacteria; phylum Pseudomonadota; class Gammaproteobacteria; order Xanthomonadales; family Xanthomonadaceae; genus Luteimonas. The sequence continues at coordinate 9,112 of JAEXLY010000074.1, forward strand.
CTGCTGCTGTACGTGGTCGCCGTGGTCGCCGCCGGCGAACGCCCCGCCCGTTTCGCACGTGCCCTCCTCCCGGTGCAGGCGATCGCTGCCAGCACGCAGTCTTCGCTGGCCTCGCTCCCGGTGATGATCGAGAGCGCGCGCATGCGCCTGGGCTATCCGCTGGCGGTCACCTCGCTGGTACTGCCGATGGCGGTATCGCTGTTCCGCATCGCCAGCCCGCCGCAGTACATCGTCGTGGCCTGCTTCATCGCCTGGATGTACGGCGTGGACCTCACGGTCGTGCAACTGGGCACGGCGGTCGGACTCAGCATCGTGGTCAGCATGGGTTCGGTGGGGCTGCCCGGCCAGGTGAGCTTCATGACCACCAACATGCCGGTCACCCAGTCGATGGGGCTGCCGGTGGAGCCGCTGGGCGTGCTGCTGGCCGTGGACACCATTCCCGACGTGTTCGCCACGGTGGCCAACACGTCCGCCGACGTGACCGCCACGGCGATCGTCAGCCGTCACGGCGGGCAGTCCGGGACCGGCGAGGCCGGCGCATAGCGCGCGGGCCTGTCACGACCGGGCCTGCGATTCCGTCTTCCTCCTGTCCGCGCGCGCGGGTTCCCGGAAGCGCACGCAATCATCCCGTCGGAATGGAGCAAGCCATGGCCGTCACCCTGCGCCTGACGCGCATCACGTCCCTTCCTCTCCACCGTGCCGCATGGCTGGGGGCATTGCTCGCCGTCACGGTTTTCGAGGCCGCTGCGGCTTCCCCGGTGTTCGACGTGCACGTGCACCTGCGCGACGGCGCGCGATCGCTGGCCGCCTACGAATCGGCGGCCCGCGAGTCCGGGATCGAAGCCGCCGGCGTCGGTGCGATGTGGTTCGGCGGGCCCAACCAGGCGCGGGCCGGCGACCCCGATGCGATCCGCGCCGGCAACGACGGCATCATCGCGCTGGCGGCGACGCATCCGGGCGTGGTCGCCGCGGCCACCGTCCACCCCCACGACGGAAAGACGGCGCTGGACGAGCTGGAGCGCGTGGCCGCCGCCGGGGTGAAACTGCTCAAGCTGCATGCCCATACCCAGGGTTTCGATGTCGACGACCCGCGGGTGGAGACGCTGGTGCGCAGGGCCGGCGAGCTCGGGATGGTCGTGCTGATGGACAACGCCGGGATCGTTCCCGGCGACCACGAGAAGCTGTTCAACCTGGTCGTCCGCGTACCCGGCACGACCTTCATCCTCGCCCACATGGGCGGGATGAACTTCCGCTTCTGGAACATCCTGGCGTGGGCGCGTACCGCCGACGGATTCGCGATGAAGAACCTGTACTTCGACATCTCCGGGCCGGTGCTGCTGGCCGATTCGCCGCTCGAGGCCGAACTGGTGTGGACCCTGCGCAATGTCGGCATCGACCAGGTGCTGCTGGGGTCGGACTATCCGCAGATGGACCTGGCCGCGGCGGTGGATGCGCTGGAACGGCTGGAACTCGACGAGACGGAGAAGGCGAAGATCCGCTGGGGAAATGCCGCCCGGCTGTTCGGCCTGCCGGAGCGTTAGGCGGCCCGGCGCCGGGCGGGCCCTCAGGTCAGCTTGCTGCGACGCATCTCCAGCGTGCGTTCTGGCGGCAGGAACGAATCGGCGCGGGCGCTGGCCCAGAACGACCGGAACACCGCGTGCTCGGGCACCCGGTCGAGCAGCTCGCCCGGCTCCAGGAACCGGTACAGCGCGGACAGCGAGCGCACTTCGGTCGGCGACACCCTGCGCAGGATGTGCTCCGGGCCGAGCTGCGAAGGGTGCTCCAGACCCGCCGCGCCCAGCATGTCGCGCAGCGCACGCAGCGTGTTCTGGTGGAAGTGGAACACGCGCGTCGCCTTGTCCTCGACGTCGAGGGCGCGCCAGCGGGCCGGGTTCTGCGTGGCCACGCCCGTCGGGCATCGGTCGTTGTGGCAACTGCGGGCCTGCACGCAGCCCAGCGCGAACATGAAGCCGCGGCCGGCGTTGCACCAGTCCGCCCCCATCGCGATGGTGCGCGCGATGTCGAAGGCGCTGGCGATGCGGCCGGCACCGGCCAGCCTCACCCGGTCGCGCAGCCCGATGCCGACCAGGGTGTTGTGCACCAGCATCAGCGCCTCGTGCATTGGCACGCCGACGTGGTTGATGAACTCCAGCGGCGAGGCGCCCGTGCCGCCCTCGGCGCCGTCGACCACGATGAAGTCCGGGGTGATGCCGGTCTCGAGCATCGCCTTGGCCACCCCGAACCACTCCCAGGGATGGCCGATCGCCAGCTTGAAACCGGTCGGCTTGCCGCCGGAAAGTTCGCGCAGGCGCGCGATGAACTGCAACAGCCCCTGCGGCGTGGCGAAGGCCGAGTGCGAGGCCGGGGAGATGCAGTCCACGCCGGCGGGCACGCCCCGTGCGGCGGCGATCTCGGCGGTGACCTTGGCCGCCGGCAGCATGCCGCCGTGGCCGGGCTTGGCCCCTTGCGACAGCTTCAGCTCGATCATCCGCACCCGGGGGTCGCGCGCGTTTTCCGCGAAGCGCTCCTCGCTGAAGCGTCCCGCGTCGTCGCGGCAGCCGAAGTACCCCGAACCGATCTCCCAGACCAGGTCGCCGCCGCGTTCGCGATGGTAGGAGGAGATCGAGCCCTCGCCGGTGTCGTGGTAGAAGCGGCCGCGACGCGCGCCTTCGTTGAGCGCACGGATCGCGTTGGCGGACAGCGAGCCGAAGCTCATCGCGGAAATGTTGAACACGCTCGCGTCGTAGGGCGTGGACTGCGCGCCGCCGACCTGCACACGGAAGTCGTGCGATTCGGCGTGCGCCGGCACGAGCGAATGGTTGATCCATTCGTAGGCCAGGCTGTAGGGGTCGTGTTCGCTGCCGAACGGCACCGTGTCGCGCTCGTTCTTGGAGCGCTGGTAGACGAGCGCGCGCTTCTCGCGCGAGAACGGCACCTCCGCCAGGTCGTCCTCGATGAAGTACTGGCGGATTTCCGGGCGGATCGACTCGAAGCCGTAACGGAAATGCGCGATCACCGGATACAGGCGACGCAGCGTCGAGCGCGTCTGGAGTATGTCCACCAGCCCCACCACCGCCACTGCGCCCGTCGCTGCCGTCATCCACCACCAGCCCGGCGACCATCGCAGCGCCAGCAGCAGGCCGAGGACGGTGAGTGCGATCGAGGCGAACCAGACGGTATGGCGGTTGAACATGGCACCGGGGACGTCGCGCCGGGCTGGCGCGGCTGCATGATCACACAGCGCAGGTGCGCAGCCCGTCAGCGGACGGACGATGACGACAGGTGGTGCCCGAGGCCGGGCTCGAACCGGCATGACCGCGAGGTCGAGGGATTTTCGTACCACTTCGGCTTTCGCCGCCGGCCGGGGCCGTTCGTGGTCTGGAGCACGCCTTCACCCTGGCGCGTCGCGCTTTAGGTGCCCGCCGTCTGCTCTCTACACCTTCCTCCCGCGTGCGGAAGGCTTGGCTCGGCGTTGGCGCGGACGCTTCGTCCAGGGCGTTCGCCGACTTTGACGGGTGCCACCCCCGGGGTTTCCCCCGGAGGGCTCAAAACTTCAAGTCCCTTGTGTCTACCGATTCCACCACTCGGGCGTGGCCGGCGATGCGTCTTGCTCCCCGTGCGGGAGATGGAGGCCTGGGTCGGAATTGAACCGGCGTACGCGGATTTGCAGTCCGCTGCATAACCACTCTGCCACCAGGCCGGTGACGCGCGCCATGGCGAACGATACACGCTCATGGCGCCGATAAACAAAACCCCGGCGGTGCCGGGGCCTGCTTGAAACTGGAGCGGGAAACGAGGCTCGAACTCGCGACCTCAACCTTGGCAAGGTTGCGCTCTACCAACTGAGCTATTCCCGCGTTGAGCCGCGCATTTTACCGGGTGTCCGCGTGGTGTCAACAGCTGATTTCTCCGCATCGCGCAGGACCGGCCAGGCCGCGCGCAGATAGGCGAATCCGGACCACAGGGTGAGCAGCGCCGCGGCGCCCAGCAGCCAGTCGCCGATGTGGAAGATCGCCCTGCCCATCCAGATCTCCGTGCCCGGCTGCAGCGGGAAACGCGGGTTGATCGAGTACAGCAGGCACGACAGCGCCACCATCTGGGCGATGGTCTTGATCTTGCCGATCGTGGCCACCTTGACCGTGGCCCGCTGGCCCAGTTCGGCCATCCATTCGCGCAGTGCCGAGACCGCGATCTCGCGGCCCACGATCACCGCCGCCCAGAACGCCATCCACGGCGTGGGGTGCCCCTGCACGATCAGGAACAGCGCCACGGCCACCATCAGCTTGTCGGCGACCGGGTCCAGGAACGCGCCGAACGCGGAGTACTGGTGGTAGCGCCGCGCGATCCAGCCATCCAGCCAGTCGGTGACCGCGGCCAGGATGAACACGAAGGCGGACGCGAAGTTGGTCCACTGCGACGGCATGTAGAACACGGCCACCAGCACCGGGATCAGCACGATCCGCAGCAGGGTGAGCCAGGTGGGAACGGTCAGCTTCATCTGGACGTCGGGGGTGCGCCGGGGGGAGCGGCTTCCTGCAAGCCGTGCAGGGTCGCATAGATTCGCGCGGCCAGCGCCGCGTTCACGCCCTCCACCCGGGCGATCTCCTCGATTCCGGCCGCCTTGAGGCCGGGCAGTCCACCGAAATGCTTGAGCAGGCTGGCGCGGCGGCGCGGGCCGATGCCGGGGATGTCCTCCAGGCGGCTGATGCTGCGTGCCTTCTGGCGCCGGCCGCGGTGGCCGGTGATGGCGAACCGGTGCGCCTCGTCGCGCACCTGCTGGATCAGCTGCAGGCCCGGCGAATCGGCGCCCGGGCGCAGTTCACGACCGTCGGGAAGCAGCAGCCGTTCGTGGCCGGCGCGGCGCTCCTCGCCCTTGGCCACGCCGACGATGATCACGCCGGGGCTGCCGCGGCCGGTCGAGGTCGGGATACCGAAGGCATCGAGCACGGCGCGGGCCTGCGCCACCTGCCCCGCCCCGCCGTCGATCAGCAGCAGGTCGGGAAGGACGCCGGCGGGCCGGCCGGGGCGTGGCGGCGGGGTGGACGCGGACGCAGACTCCTCTCCGCGCCCCGCGTGGCCGCTGGCGGAGGACCCGGCCGGGGTCGCGCCGCCGGCGCCACCGTTCCCATCGCCTTCGCCTTCTTCCCCGCCGGCAAGGGCGGCCCTGGCGCCAGGGTCACCCGGGGTCCAGCCGCCGTCGGCGGCGGGTCGGGGGGCGCGGACATCCCCGGGATCCAGCGCTTCCACCGCGCGCCGGAAGCGGCGCGTCAGCGCCTGCTGCATGGCGGCGTAGTCGTCGCCCGGTTCGATGCCGGTGATGTTGTAGCGGCGGTACTGGCTGCGCACCGCGCCTTCGGCATCGAACACCACGCAGGAAGCCACCGTGGCCTCGCCCATGGTGTGGCTGATGTCGAAACATTCGATCCGCGCCGGTACCCGCTCCAGCTCCAGGAGCTGGCACAGCGAATCGATCCGGGCCTGCTGCGCGGCGCGACTGCCCAGCTCGGTGGCCAGCGACATTTCCGCGTTGCGTTTCGCCAGGTCGAGATAGCCCGCGCGTTCGCCGCGCACGCTGTGGCGGATCTGCACCTTGCGGCCGGTCGCGGCGCCGAAGGCCTCCTCCAGCAGGGCCACGTCCTCGATCGCGCGGTCGAGCACGATCTCGCGCGGCGCCGGCTGCTCGCCGTAGTACTGCGAGACGAACGCGGCCAGGACCTCGGCCGGGTTTTCGCTGCCGTTGGTCTTCGGGAAGAACGCGCGCGTGCCGAGGTTGCGCCCGTCGCGGAAGGCCAGCAGCAGCACGCAGGCGTGGCTGCCCTGCATCGCCACCGCCAGCACGTCCAGTTCGGCGGCGCGGCCGTCGACGTACTGGCGCGCCTGCAGGGTGCGCACGCTGGCCACCAGGTCGCGCAGGCGTGCGGCCTCCTCGAAATCGAGCCGTGCGCTGGCCGCCTCCATCGCCTCTCCCAGCTCGTGGGTGAGTTCGTCGCTGCGGCCTTCCAGGAACAGGGTGGCGCGGCGCACCGAATCGGAGTATTCGCGTGCCGGCACCAGCCCCACGCAGGGCGCGGTGCAGCGGCCGATCTGGTGCTGCAGGCAGGGCCGCGAGCGGTTGCGGAACACGCTGTCCTCGCAGCTGCGCAGCTTGAACAGCTTGTGCATCATGTTCAGCGTCTCGCGGACCGCGGTGACGCCGGGATACGGCCCGAAATAGCGGCCGGGCACGTTGCGCGGGCCGCGGTGCAGGGCCAGCCGCGGCCACGGCTCCTGGGTGACGAGCACGTAGGGATAGCTCTTGTCGTCGCGCAGCAGCACGTTGTAGCGCGGCCGCAGCGACTTGATCAGCTGGTTTTCCAGCAGCAGCGCCTCGCCCTCGGTGCGCGTCACCGTGACTTCCATGCGCGCGACCTGGGCCAGCATCGCGACGGTGCGCGAGGCCTTGGGCGTGTTGGCGAAGTAGCTGGCCACGCGCTTCTTCAGCGCACCGGCCTTGCCCACGTAGAGCACGCTGCCGTCGGCCGCGATCATGCGGTACACGCCCGGGGCGGTGCTCAGGCCGCGGGCGAAGGCCTTGCCGTCGAAGGGGACGTCGTCGGGCGGGCTGCCGGTGCCGGGAACGGATGGGTCGCCGGTCATTCGCCGATGGGCACATGGCGCAGGGCGCCAGCGCGGGGATCGAAGCGGAGCACGGCGTGCGCGTCGGTGTCGGCGATCCAGATCGCACCGCCCCCGACCGCCAGCGCCGCCGCGCCGTGCAGCCGCTGTGGCAGCTCGACGGTCGACAGCTCGCCGCCGCCCAGGCGCAGGCAGCGCAGCGCGTCGTTGCCGCCGTCGGCGACCCACAGCAGCGGCGCATCGGGATCGAGCGCGATCGCCAGCGGCTGCTGCAGCCGCGCATCGGTGCGGGCCCCGTCGGCATGGCCGAACTGCCACTGGTCCTGCCCGACCAGGGTGGAGACCACGCCTGTTCGCACGTTCACGCTGCGGATCGCCGAACCGGCCGCGTCGCACACGTAGAGCACCTGCTGGACCGCCGCCAGGGCCACCGGCTCGGCGAAGGCGGCGCCCACGCCGCTGCCGTCGCCCACCGCCAGTCGGCCGGAGCCGGCCACCAGCTCGATGCCCGGGGAGCCGAGGTCGTACTTCCAGATCCGGTTGTCGCCGGTGGTTGCGATGAACAGCGCGCTGCCGCTGAGCGCGACCGCGCGCGGCTGGTCGAGCGCCACCGCCCGCGGATCGGTGATCACGCCCTCGCGCGGCTTGCCCGGGCGGCCGGCGCCGCACAGCGTGTCGACGTCGCCGCCGCGCAGCTCGATCCGGCGCACGGCGTGGTTGCCGCTGTCGGCAACGTACAGCACGTCCCGCCACAGGCACATGCCGTGCGGCCGGTTGAACCCGGCCAGCTCCATCGGGCCGTCGACGAAGCCGGGGTCGCCGCTGCCGAACTGCCGCAGTACGCGCCCCGCCTGGTCGCACTCCAGCACGCGGTGGTGCTCGCAGTCGGCCACGTAGAGATAGCTGCCCGAGACGACCAGGCCACTGGGGAACCGCAACGGGAGCGGCGGCTCACCGCCACGGCGCATCTCGATCGGATCGGCGCTGGGCAGGGTCGGCACCAGCTCGGCGGCCAGTTCCCCCACCCGCGCGTCCAGCTCGCGGATCGGCCCGTCGCCGACGATGCGTTCACGGATCCGGCCTTCACCATCGATCAGCACCACCGTCGGCCAGGCCTCGATGCCGTAGTGCTGCCACAGCGTCCAGTCCGGATCGTGGCCGATCGGGAAGCCGTAGCGCTGGCGGTTCAGGCGCTTGCCGATCCGCCTGGCATCGCGTTCGCCGTCGAAACGCGGCACGTGCACGGCCACCACGTTGAGCCGGTCGCCATGGCGCGCGCGCAGGCGCGCCAGATCGGCCAGTCGCTGCTGGCACCAGGCCGAACCGGCGTTGACGAAGGCAAGCGCGCAGACCTTGCCGCGCAACTGCGCCATGCGCAGCGGGGCCATCAGGTTGAGCCATTCGATGCCGGGCGGGAACTCGGGGGCAGTGGTCGCGTCCATCGTGGACGATTATGCGTCAATCCGCGCGGTGCGGTCGGCCAGTCGCGCCACGATCGCGTGTGCGGCGCGGTCCACCAGCGTCCACACGCGTTCGAAGGCTTCGGCGCCGCCTGTATAGGGATCGGGCACCTCGGCCCCCTCCCCCAGTCCGGCCCAGTCCAGCAGCAGCGCGCTGCGCGCGGTGGCCCCCGCCGGCGCTCGTGCGTGGACGTCGGCCAGGTTGCTGCGGTCCGCGCACAGCAGCCAGTCGAAGCGGTGGTAGTCGGCTGCGTGCAGCTGGCGGGCGCGCAGCAGGGTGAGGTCCACCCCGTGGCGCGCGGCATTGGCGATCGTGCGCGGGTCCGGCGGCTGGCCGATGTGCCAGCTGCCAGTGCCCGCCGAATCGAGCTCGACCCGGTGTTCGAGGCCGGCCTCGGCAAGCCGCTGGCGCAGCACGCCTTCGGCCAGCGGCGAGCGGCAGATGTTGCCCAGGCAGACGACCAGCAGGCGCAGCGGTTCAGCCACGGCCGGCCTCCAGCATGCGTTCGGCCCGCGCCAGGTCTTCCGGCGTGTCCACGCCCTGCGGGAACGCCTCCGGCGCAAGACCCACCGCGATCGGCCATCCCGCCTGCAGCACCCGCAATTGCTCCAGCGACTCGGTCCGCTCCAGCCGGCCGGGCGCCATGGCGCAGAAGCGCCGCAGGAATCCTGCGCGGTAGGCGTAGATGCCGATGTGGCGCAGCCAGTCGCCGGGCAGCGCGACCGCATCGGGGCGCGGGAAGGCCTCGCGGTCCCAGGGGATCGGGGCGCGGCTGAAGTACAGGGCGTGCCCGGTGTCGGCGACCACCACCTTGACCGTATTGGGGTCGAACACCTGCGCCGGGTCGGTGATGGGCTCGGCCAGCGTCGCCATCGCGGCATGGCCGTCGGCCAGCAGTTCGGCGACCCGGCGGATGCCGGCGGCGGGGGCGAAAGGTTCGTCCCCCTGCAGGTTGACGACCAGGGTGTCGTCGTCCCAGCCTGCGATGCCGGCGCATTCGGCCAGCCGGTCTGTTCCGGACTGATGGTCGCTGCGGGTCATGGCCACGCGCACGCCGCTGCCTGCCAGCGCGTCGGCAATGCGCTGGTCGTCGGCCGCGACCCAGACCTCGCGCGCACCCGCGGCCAGGGCGCGCCGCGCCACGTGCAGCACCAGCGGCTCGCCGCCAAGCAGGCGCAACGGCTTGCCCGGCAGCCGCGTGGCGGCATGGCGGGCGGGAATGGCGACGACGAAATCCAATGCGGTCATGGCGCCTGCCTGGGGTCGTGGCCGGGGAACGGAAGCCGGCCGAGCAGCGCCACCCAGAAGGCCTCGGGAAGGCGCGCGTCGATGCCGACGCTGTACCAGCGCTCGCCGGCGAAGGACGCGCACTTGACCGCGTCCTTCTCGGTCAGCAGCACCGGCAGGTCGCTGCCGAAACGCAGGTCTTCGGCGGCGTAGCGGTGATGGTCGGGGAACGCGTGCGGCACCACGGCGATGCCCTGCCCGCGCAGCATCGAGAAGAAGCGCTCCGGATCACCGATACCGGCGACCGCATGCACGCGCTGCCCGGCGAACGCCGACAACGGACGCGACCGTCCACCGGCGAGCGGATGCGCGTCGCCCGGCTCCAGCCACATCGGCCATTCGCCGAATCCGGCCGCGAGGTCGGGATCGCTGCCGGCGTTGAGCACGCGGAACTGGCAGTCCTCGCCGCGTGCCGGCGGCTCGCGCATGGGGCCGGCGGGCAGCAGGCGGCCGTTGCCGTAGCGGCGGCGGCCGTCGATCACCTCGATCTCGAGGTCGCGCGCCAGGCGGTAGTGCTGCAGGCCATCGTCGCAGACCACGATGTCGCAACCTTCGGCCAGCAGCGCGCGCGCCGCCGCCACCCGGTCGCGATCCACGCGCACGGGTGCTCCGGTGCGGACGGCGATCAGCACCGGTTCGTCTCCGCCCACGGCCGGGTCGGTGTCGGCCGACACCCAGGCCGGGGTGCGGGCGTCGCTGCGGCCATAGCCCCGGCTGGCGACGCCCGGGTTCCAGCCGGCGGCCCGCAGGCGCTGGACCACGGCGATGGTCAGCGGCGTCTTGCCGCTGCCGCCGGCGACCAGGTTGCCGACCACCACCACCGGGCAGCCGGGATGGCGCGTGCGCAACAGGCCGCGGCGGTACAGGTCGCGGCGCAGACCGGTGGCTGCGGCATAGAGCGCCGACAGTGCGCGGGCGTGCGGTGGGACCGCTGCATCCGTATACCAGTAGGCCGGCACGCGGGGGCTGCCACGGCTCATGCCTCGCCACCCTCGCGGAACTGCATCCGGTGCAGGTGCGCGTACAGGCCGCCCCGGGCCAGCAGCCCGGCGTGGGTGCCCTGCTCCACCAGCCGCCCCTGGTCGAGCACCAGCACCTGGTCGGCATGTTCGATGGTCGACAGGCGATGGGCGATGACCAGGGTGGTGCGGTCCGGCATCAGCCGCTGCAGCGCCTCCTGCACCAGGCGTTCTGACTCGGTGTCGAGCGCGGCGGTGGCCTCGTCCAGGATCAGGATCGGCGCGTCGCGCAGGATCGCGCGGGCGATCGCCAGGCGCTGGCGCTGTCCGCCGGACAGCATCGAGCCGTTCTCGCCGATCGGCGTATCCATGCCTTGCGGCAGGCGTTCGATGAACTCCCAGGCGTTGGCCGCCTCGGCCGCGGCGCGCAGGGCCTCGGGCGTGGCTTCGGCGGCGTAGGCGATGTTGGCCGCGACGCTGTCGTCGAACAGCATCACCCGTTGGCCGACCAGGGCGATCTGGCGGCGCAGGTCGGACAGGCGGTACTGGTCAAGCGGTACCCCGTCGAGGGTGATCGCGCCCGAGCTGGGCTCGTAGAAGCGCGGGACCAGCCGCACCAGGCTGGTCTTGCCGCTGCCCGAGCGGCCGACGATCGCAGTGACCGTGCCCGGCGCGGCGGTGAAGCTGATGCCTTCCAGCGCATGGCGCTCCTCGTCGCGCTCGTAGCGCAGCGAGACGTTGTCGAACACCAGTTCGCCGCGGGCGCGCCCCAGCGGCCGGTCGCCGGCGTCCTTCTCCTCGTCCGAATCGAGCACGCCGAACAGCCGTTCGGCGGCGGCCACGCCGCGTCCGATCACGCTCTGCACGTTCGTGATCCGGCGCAGCGACGGGATGATGCCCATCATCGCGGTCATCAGCTGCACGAACTCGCCCGGATTCAGCCGTCCGGCGAGGGCTTCGTGTACCGAGACCCAGACGATCGCCGCCAACGCCAGCGCCGCCAGGATCTGGACCAGCGCCGAAGACATCGCGCGCGTGGTCTCGACCTTCATGTTCAGGCGCAGGATGCGGTTGGCGAAGGCCGAGTAGCGGCTGCGCTCGAATGCTTGGGCGCCGTAGACCTTGACGTCCTGCTGGGCCGCCAGCGACTGTTCGGCGCTGGCGGCCAGTGCGCCCATGCCGTCCTGGATGCCGCGGCTGATCCGCCGGTAGCGTCCGCCCACGTACCAGACCAGCACGCCGATCAGCGGAGCGATCAGGATCATCGCCAGCGTCACCTTGACGCTGGTGTAGAGCATCAGGCCGAACAGGAAGACGATGGTGAGGCCGTCGGTGAGGATCGCCTTGAGCGCGTCGGAGCTGGCCTGGGTGACCTGCTCGGTGTCGAAGTTGAGCCGGCTGACCATGGCCGGCACCGCCTCGGTGTCGAAGCGCGTGCTGGGCAGGCGCAGGTACTTGCCCAGCACCAGCTCGCGCAGGTCGCGCACCACGCTGCGTCCCACGCGCGCCATGCCGTAGTCGGTGGCGAAGGTGGCCAGTCCGCGCAGCAGGAACAGGCCGATGATCGCCAGCGGCAATACCATCGCCATCTCGGGCTTGGGATCGACGAAACCGTCGTTGGTCAACGGCTCCATCAGCCAGACGAATGCTGCACCCGCCAGGGCCTCGACGATCATCGCCGCCATCGCCACCAGCAGGAACGTCCAGTAGACCCAGGCGTGGCCCAGCAGCCGCCGGTAGATCGGCCAGGCGCCGGGGGGCGCCTGTTCGCTTGCGGGACCGCTCATCGCCGACTCACGGCGCGGCCGGCGCCTGCTCGGGCGCGGTGGCGTTGGCGATGCGCGTGAAGCCGAGCTGGCCGAGCGCGTCGTAGGCGGTCACTACCGCCTGCCAGGGAGTGCGTGCGTCGGCGCGCAGCAGCACGGTGCGCTCGCGGTCGTCGCCGGCCACTTCCACGATCGTGCGCTTGAGCGACTCGACGTCGGTGCGCAGGGCTTCCCGGTCGCCGACGAAGTAGCGGCCGTCGGCATTGATCAGCAGGCTCAGCGAGTCGGACTGGGTGTTGGCCTGCCCCTCAGCGCGCGGCAGTTCGAGCTTGAGGACCGAGCGCGCGTCGAAGGTGGTGGTGATCACGAAGAAGATGATCAGCACCAGGATCACGTCGATCAGCGGCACCAGGTTGATCTCGGGCACGTCCTCGGCGCGCCGGTCGCGGATGCGCATCGTCAGGGCCTGTGAACGCTATGGACATGGGTCGCGCCGGGCCTGGGCGTGCGCGCGGCAAGGAAGGGCGAAGCGGATGTCGATCCGCGCCCGAGCGATGACACGGCCGGGCGTGCGCCCGGGCCCGGCCCTCCGGGTTGCCTCCGAGTGACCCCCGGCCGCCGCCGCGCAGCTTGACCACACGGCCAGTCTGCCCGGCGCTGCGCAACCACGCCTGGCGGCCATTCTAAGGCAACGCGACCCATGTCCATGGCGTTCACAGGCCCTAGCCCTGCAACGGCTGCGCGTCGGGCTGGCCCTCGCCCTGCGGGTAGGCGGCCAGCGCCGCCGCCGCCGCCCGGGCGCGAGGGTCGATCACGTCCATCAGCTGGATCGCCTCGTGCTCCATGTCCACGATGTAGCCGTCGATGCGCGCGCGGAACCAGCGGTGGAAGATCAGCGCCGGAACCGCCACCACCATGCCTGCGGCCGCGCAGACCAGCGCCTTGCCGATGCCGCCGGCCAGCTGGTTGACGTCGCCCACGCCGTGGTCCATCACGCCCAGGAACATCTGGATCATGCCCACCACGGTGCCGAACAGGCCCAGCAGCGGGCCGGCGCCGGCGATGGTGCCCAGCGCGTTGAGGAAGCGCTCCATGCGGTGGGCGATGTGGCGGCCGACGTCCTCGACCCGCTCGCGGATCTCCTCGCGCGGACGGTGGCGCACGTCGAGCGCGGCCGCCAGCAGTTCGCCCAGTGGCGAGTTGCGGCGCAGCGAGTCGATGTGGGTGGGGTCGAGCCGGCCGCGCGCGGCCCAGGCGCGGACTTCCTGGCCGAGCCCCGGCGGCAGGACGGCGCTGCGGCGCAGCGCCCAGAACCTCTCGACGATGATCGCCAGGCCGACCGCCGACAGCAGCAGCAATGGCAGCATCGGCCAGCCGCCGGCCTTCACCAGTTCAAGCACGCTCGATCCTCCGGCCCGCGGGCCTGCCCCGTGTGAGACCGATAGGATAGCCCGTCAGCGCGTCGTGTCGGCCCTGCGTACCGCGTCCCACAGACGCGGGTGGGCGGCACGATGCCGCGCGATGTGCGCGTGGTCACCGATCCGGATCCGGAGCGCGCCGTCGCGCGCCGTGTCGGCCGTGGCGGCACCCGCGTCCGTCCAGCGCTGCAGCACCCGCGGATGCGGGTGGCCGAAGCGGTTGCCGTGGCCGGTCGAGGCGACGGCCAGCCGCGCGCCGGTCGCGGCGACGAAGGCCGGGTCGGAGGACTTGTCGCTGCCGTGGTGGGGCAACAGGACCACATCGGCGCGCAGCGCCCGGGGCTGGTCGTGGACCAGCATGCGTTCGACCACCGCGCCGATGTCGCCCCCCAGCAGGGCCGCGCCATGCGCCGACTCCACCCGCAGCACGCAGCTCGATTCGTTGCGCATGGCGGGGAAATGCAGGTCGGGGTGCAGGAAGGAGAAGCGCACGCCGTCGATCTCCCAGCGCGTGCCGGCAAGGCAGGGGGCGCTTCCGGCAACGCCGGAATCCCGTGCGGCGAACACCGGTCCGGCCGGGAAGCGGCGCAGCACCGCCGCCAGCCCGCCGGCATGGTCGGCGTCGCCATGGCTGACCACCACCGCATCCAGCCGCCGCACGCCCAGTGCGTGCAGGGCGGGCACCACCACCCGCTCCCCGGCATCGAACCCTTCCGGGATCGCCGGGCCAGTGTCGTAGAGCAAGGTACGGCGCGCGGTACGGACCAGCACCGACGTCCCCTGCCCCACGTCCAGCACGACCAGTTCGAAGTGGCCCCGCTCGGGCAGCCCGCGATCGGGCCACAGCAGCGGCAGGAACAGCAGCGCCGCCAGCGCCTTGCCAGGCACGCCACGCGGGAGCAGCAGCCAGAATGCGCCCAGCAGGGCGAGCGGCAGCGCGAACCAGGGCGCTTCGGACAGCCACCAGAGCGCCAGCCGCCCGGCGGCGAGGCGTTCGAACAACGGCCAGGACAGGTCGAAGCACCAGCCCGCCAGCCGCCACGCGGGCGCGCCCCAGCCCGCGTGCAACGCCTCCAGGCCCGTCCCCACCAGTGCCAGCGGCACTACGACCAGGCTCCACCAGGGAATCGCCACCAGGTTGGCCAGCGGCCCGGCCAGCGAGGCCTGGCCGAACAGGATCGCGGTCAGGGGCAGCAGGCCCAGCGTGGCGACCCACTGCGCCGACAGGAAGCCGCGCAGCAGCGGCTGGGCGTGCGCGCCCGGCAGGCACCAGACCAGCCAGGCCACCCCGGCGAAGCTGAGCCAGAACCCGGCGGCCAGGACCGACAGCGGATCGACCAGCAGCAGGGCGATGGCCGCCAGCCCCAGCGAATCGGCCACGCCCACCGGCCGGCGCCACAGGCGCGCGAGCACCACGACCGCGATCATCAGCACCGTGCGCACCGTGGGCAGGGCGAAACCCGCTACGGCGGCGTAGCCGACCGCGCCGAGCAGCGCGCCACAGGCGGCGGCCTGCGGACGCGGCATCCGTCGGCCCAGCGCCGGCAGCAGCCACCACAGCCCGGCCACGGCCAGCGCGAAGAAACCGGCCACCAGGCCGACGTGGAAGCCGGAGATCGCGATCAGGTGGGTAAGGCCGGTGGCGCGCAGGATCTCCCAGTCCGGATCGTCCAGCCCGCGCGTATCGCCCAGCGCCATGGCCCGCACGAAGCGTGCGGACGGCCGCGCCAGCGAGGCGTCGATGCGGCCTGCGATGCGGTCGCGCCAGCCGTCGATGCCGGCTGCGGCCTGCACCCGTTCCCAGGGCTCCGGGGAGCGCACGTAGCCGGTCGCCGCCAGCCGCGCCGCCAGGGCGTGGCGCTCGCCGTCGTACCAGCCCGGATTGCGCAGGCCACGCGGCGCGCGCAGCCGGGCGGTGAAACGCCAGCGGCTGCCGGGTTCCAGCGACAGGCGCGGCGCATCGCTGCCGTCCCGATCGTCGTACCAGGACAGGCGCAGGAGCCTGCCGCGCAACGCCGGGGGCTGCCCGGCATCCTGGTCCACCCGGAACAGGAAGCGCGTGCGCCTGGCCTCGTGCTCCGGCAGTTGCACCACCCTGCCCTCCAGCGCGAAATCGGCGCGTTCCAGATCCACTGGCAATTGCCGTGCGATCACCCAGCCGGCATGCAGCGCGAAGAGGGCGAAACCGAGCATCGCGGCGCCCGCCAGCCGCCGCAGGCCGGCGAACCTCCACCAGCCCCAGCCACCCAGGCCCGCCATTGCGGCCGCAACCCACATCGGTGGCAGCACCGGCAGGCGCGAGCACGCCAGGACGCCCAGCACCAGCAGCGCGGCCACCGCAAGGCCGAACGGCGCCCGCACGGTCGGACCGGGATCTCGACCATCCATGGCCTGCTCCACTCGGATCACGGCGCCAGTGTGAGGCACCTCCGGGGGCCGCGACATCGGCAGGCACGCGCGGCGAAGCGTCGGATTAATCCCACGCCACACGGCTGCCGGCCGTTTCCTGGGAGTGACGGGCCATCCTCCGCCACCGAGCCGCCCGACAACCCGACAGGCCATCCCCGCGTCCGGCGTCGGACCGCCACATTGCGGCGGAGGAACCCGCCCGGGCCATCGACTTCACCTCCGCTTCACCCCGCTCCCATCGCGCCGACACCCGGCCCCGCCACGCTGCGGCCTTCCCCACGCAGCAGGAGCAGCGATGCAGGCACGTCCGCAATGGGATCTGGTGGTGGTCGGCGCCAGTTTCGCCGGCGCCGCCTGTGCGCTGGCCGCGCGGCGTGCCGGGCTGCGCGTGTGCGTGCTGGAGCGCAAGCGCGATCCGGGCATCCGCCTGCATACCACCGGCATCATCGTCCGCGAGGCGGCCGAGGGCACGGCGCTGGCCGGGATCCCGGCATCCCTGGTGCGCCGCATCGACGGCGTGCGCCTGTACGCGCCGGGCCTGCGCAGCATGGCGCTGCAGCGGCGCGACTACTACTTCCTCGCCACCGACACGCCCGCGGTGATGCGCTGGCTGGCGGGCGAACTGGAACGCGCCGGGATCGAACTGCGGCTGATGCAGTCGTTCACCGACGCGCAGCGCGCGGGCGGCGGCTGGCAGGTGGCCGGCCTGGGCCGGTGTCGCTGGCTGGTCGGCGCCGATGGCGCGAAGTCGCGGGTGGCGATGCGCGCCGGCCTGGGCCGCGTGCGCGATTTCCTGTACGGCGTCGAGCACGAGTTCGACGGCGCCACGCTGGCCGAGCCGGATCGCCTGCACTGCTTCATCGACCGCCGGCTGGCGCCCGGCTACATCGGCTGGGCGGCGCAGAACCCGCGTGGCGTGCAGCTGGGCCTCGCCTTCCGCCATCGCGATGACCGCGCCGGCGTGCCGGACATCGACGCCTTGCGCCGCCGCGTCGGCGAGCGGCTCGGCCTCGATCCGGGCACGGCGGCGACCGCCACCCGCGCCGGCCTGATCCCCTGCGGCGGACCGGTGCGCCCGCTCGC
>JAEXLY010000110.1 GCA_023444765.1 Pseudomonadota bacterium
GTCGGGCGCCTCCGCGCGCAGCCCCGCGGCCTCGAAAACACCGCGCCAGACCACCCATTCCCAGCCGCCTCCGCCGCCACCGTGGACCATCAGCGCGGAACGGAACGCGTCACCCAAGCAGTTCCGCCTCCAGCGTCACCGGCACCGCACTCAGCGCGCGCGAGACCGGGCAGTTCTGTTTCGCGTCCTCGGCCAGCTCGCGGAACTTCGCCGCGTCCAGGCCGGGCACCCGCGCCTTCATGGTCAGCCGGATCGCACTGAGCGACGGGCCGCCTTCCATCGACAGGTCCACCTCCGCGCTGCCATCCAGGGACTGCGGCGGATATCCCGCTTCGCTGAGCTTGGCCGACAGCGCCATGGTGAAGCAGCCGGCGTGCGCGGCGGCGATCAGCTCCTCCGGGTTGGTGCCCTTCTCGTCGCCGAAGCGGCTGTTGAACCCGTAGCGGGTGCCATCGAGCAGGCCGCTGGCCGGTGTGGTCAGGCTGCCGCGTCCGCTCTTGAGATCGCCTTCCCAATGCGCGCTGGCCTTGCGGGAGATACCCATCGTTGTCGCTCCTGTGCCCGTGGAGAAGGCGCCAGCCTACGCAGCGGCGCGTTACTTCCGCGTATGACGGCGCGACGGAGGCGGCGTGCCCCTGACGACGGCCGACCCGGCCGGAGAGCGCCCCGGTTGCTGCGTCGCAACGCGCCGGGTCCGTCGCGACGCGCTAAGGTGTGCTCCCGCCATGAGCGCCCCTCGAGCGAACGCTCGAACGGCAGCGTTCCTCCCGCGGACAGCCATGACGGCGCCATGCGGTCACCGCAGGGTCCGGGCCATGCGCGCCTGCCTCCCCGCGTCGCCGTCCGCGCATCCGGCGCCGGCCACCGGCGCGACGTCACGACAGGGAGGACACGGCACCATGCCCCACTCGACACAGCAGATCCGCAACGTGGCCCTCGCAGGCCATCCCGGCGCCGGCAAGACCACCCTGTTCGAAGCCCTGCTGCATGCCGGCGGCGCCATCCAGACGGCAGGCACGATCGAACGCGGCACCACGGTGTCGGACTTCGATCCGATCGAGAAGCAGCGCGGCCATTCCATCGATGCGGCCATCGCCGGCATCGACACGACCGCCGGCGACGGCCAGTCCATCCACCTCAACCTCATCGACCTGCCCGGCTATCCGGATTTCCGTGGCCCCGCGCTGGCCGCGCTCGCGGTGGTGGAGACCGCGCTGGTGGTGGTCGATGCCGTCGGCGGTATGGCATACGGCACGCGACGGCTCATGGAACGGGCGAAGGAGCGCGGCCTGTGCCGCGCGATCGTGGTCAACCGTATCGACGCCGAGGGCGCCGATCCCGGCCGCGTGCTCGAACAGCTGCGCCAGTCCTTCGGCCCGGAGGTGCTGCCCCTCAACCTGCCCGCCGCCGGCGGCACGCGCGTGGTCGACTGTTTCGGAAACGAGGAGGGCGACAGCGACCTCGGCCCGGTGGCCGACTGGCATCGCCGCATCCTCGACCAGGTGGTCGAGATCAACGAGACGGTGATGGACCACTACCTCGAGCTCGGCGAGGACGGGCTGTCGGGCAGTGAGCTGCACGATGCCTTCGAGCAGTGCCTGCGCGAAGGACACCTGGTGCCGGTGTGTTTCGCCTCCGCGCGCACCGGCGTGGGCGTGCGCGCGCTGCTGGACGTGGCGGCGGACCTGCTCCCGCACCCGGGCGAAGCCAATCCTCCGCCCTTCGTCAAGGGCAGCGGCGAGGACGCGCGGCCCATCCCGACGTCCCCGGACCCGGACGCGCATGTCATCGCCGACGTGTTCCGGATCGTGCACGACCCCTTCGTCGGCAAGCTGGGCGTCTTCCGCGTCTACCAGGGCACGGTGCGCAGGGACGGCCAGCTGTTCGTCGACGACGGGCGCAAGCCTTTCAAGGTCGCCCACCTCTACCGCCTGCACGGCCGCGAGCACGTGGAGGTCGAACGCGCGGTGCCGGGCGACATCGCCGCGGTGGCCAAGGTCGAGGACCTGCACCTGGACGCGGTGCTGCACGACAGCCACGACGAGGACCACATCCACCTGGCGCCGGTGGCATTCCCGCGCCCCATGTTCGGGCTGGCGGTCAGCGCCGGCAGCCGCGGCCAGGAGCAGAAGCTGGCCACGGCGCTGCAGCGGCTGGCCGAGGAGGATCCCTGCTTCCAGGTCGAGCACGAGGAAGAAACCAACGAGACCGTCGTGCGCGGGCTGTCGGACCTGCACCTGCGCGTCAACCTGGAACGGCTGCGCGACCGCTTCGGCCTGGAGGTCGAAACGCGTCCGCCGCGCATCGCCTATCGCGAGACCATCTCCACGCCGGCGGAGGGCCACCACCGCCACAAGAAGCAGACCGGTGGCGCCGGCCAGTTCGGCGAAGTGTCGCTGCGGGTGGAGCCGCTGCCGCGCGGAGCCGGCTTCGAATTCGTCGACGAGGTCAAGGGCGGGGTCATCCCGGGACAGTTCCTGCCGGCGGTCGAGAAGGGCGTGCGCCAGGTGCTGCGCGCGGGCGCGATTTCCGGCCACCCGATGCAGGACCTGCGCGTGGTGGTGCACGACGGCAAGCATCATCCGGTGGACAGCAAGGAAGTGGCTTTCGTGGCCGCGGGCAGGAAGGCCTTCCTCGACGCGGTGGCCAAGGCCCATCCGCAGGTGCTCGAACCGATCGTCGACCTGGCCGTGCACGCACCGGAAAGCGCGATGGGCGACATCAGCGGCAGCCTGGCGGGCAAGCGCGCGCGCATCAACGGCACCGACGCGGTGGGCAACGGCGAGGTCGCGGTGACCGCGCAGGTGCCGTTGTCGGAACTGGAGGGATATGCGGCGGAACTGAAGTCGATCACCGCCGGCCGCGGCCGCTACAGCCTGGATTTCAGCCATTACGAGGCGGTGCCGCCGCAGACGCAGCAGGCGCTTGTGGCCGCCTATGCGCCCCGCCACGAGGACGATTGAGCGCACCGATGGCAGCTTCCCTGGCCGCCCCGCTGGCCGACGCGATCCTCGCCCTGCATGTGGCCGTGGTCGCGTTCGTGGTGCTGGGCACGCTGGCGATCCTGGTGGGCGGGCCACTTGGCTGGCCCGCGGTACGCCGCTTCCGGTTGCGCGCGATCCACCTGGCGCTGATGGTGGTGATCGCGCTGCAGGCCTGGCTTGGTCGCCTGTGCCCGCTCACCAGTTGGGAACAGGCGCTGCGAACCCGTGCTGGACAGGACACTTATGGCGAATCCTTCATCCAGCACTGGCTCTCGCGGCTGATCTTCTTCGAGGCGCCGTGGTGGGTGTTCGTACTGGCCTACAGCGTGTTCGCCGCGATCGTCCTGGCGTGCTGGTGGCGCTGGCCACCTGTTCGGCGGGCGAGGCCGACCCGGCGCGAGACGTGACGTACCCGCCCGATCAGGGCGTTTTTTCGCATTTTCCTATTGGCGACGCGTTGCGGATGCCCTACATTGCGCCTGCCGGCACGTTCGGCCAGATCAGAACGCAGACCACAGACACAGACGAGGGAACACACACCCATGGCAAAGAAGAAGGCCCCGGCCAAGAAGGCGGCTGCACCGAAGAAGGCTGCCAAGCCTGCTGCCCCGAAGGCGATCAAGGAATCCCTGAGCAAGTCCGGCCTGGTCGCGCACATCGCCGACGCCACCAGCGTCGCCGCGAAGGACGTCCGCGCCGTGCTCGGCGCGCTCGAGGGCGCGATCCACGGCTCGCTCAACAAGAAGGGCGTCGGCAGCTTCACCCTGCCGGGCGTGGCCAAGTTCAGCGCGGTCAGCGTGCCTGCCAAGCCCAAGCGCAAGGGCATCAATCCGTTCACCAAGGAAGAGCAGTGGTTCGCCGCCAAGCCCGCCTCGGTGAAGGTCAAGGTGCGCCCGCTGAAGAAGCTCAAGGACGCGGCGGCCTGATCGCAGGCTTTCCGCGCTGTGGTACCGGGAACGGGACGGCCATTGCCGTCCCGTTTCCATTTGTGGCGGTAGGATGCGCGGGTTCCCCGCCGGACGACCGCCCATGAGCTTCAACGGATTCCTCGACCACCTGCTCAGATCGGCCGCGCCGACCACCCTGTCCGGCAACGACGGCCGTGGCGGTCTGGGCGGGATGCTGGGCTCTGACTTCGGCAAGGGCGCGATGACGGGCGGTGCGCTCGGCCTGCTGCTGGGCCGGAACAGGACGACCCGCAAGCTGGCCACCTACGGGGGCCTCGCGGCGCTGGGCATGATGGCCTACCGCGCCTATGGCGATTACCGCGCGCAGCAGGGCGCGCCCGTCCAACCACAGACGGTGGACCGGCTGCCGCCGCCGCAGGCGGACCAGCACGCCGAGGCCATCCTGCGTGCGCTGGTGGCGGCGGCCAAGGCCGACGGCCACATCGACGCGCGCGAGCGCGAGGTGATCGAGGGCGAGTTCGCGCGCATCGCCCCCGGCGCGGAGGTGCAGCGCTGGCTGAAGGCCGAACTGGACAAGCCGCTGGATCCGGCCGAGGTCGCACGCGCCGCCGCCACGCCCGAGATCGCCTCGGAAATGTACCTGGCGAGCCTCGTCGCGGCCGACGAGCAGAACTTCATGGAGCGCGCCTACCTGGACGAGCTGGCGCGACAGCTCGGACTCGATGCCGCGCTGCGCCAGCGCCTGGAGCAGGAGTACCGCAGCGCGGCCGCGCCCGGTGCTGCCTAGGCCTGGATCGCGGACGGAGCGGCCCGATGGACAAGCGGTTCTGGATCTGCGGCACGGTGGTTTCGTTCGCCGCGCTGCTGCTGGGTTTCCTTGTGCACGGCGTGCTGCTGGCGTCCGATTACGCCGCGCTGGCGCATGAGTACCGGGACGCG
>JAEXLY010000140.1 GCA_023444765.1 Pseudomonadota bacterium
GTCGCGCGCCGCGCGACGCCCTCAGCCGATCGACAGCGCCTTGTCGCGGCGCTCCGCCAGGCGCTTTTCTAGGTAGTGGATGTTCTGGCCACCGGCCTGGAAGCCGCCGTCGGCCATGATCCGCTGCTGCAGCGGGATGTTGGTCTTGATCCCGTCCACCACCATCTCGGAGAGCGCCACGCGCATGCGTGCGATCGCCTGGTCGCGGTCGGCGCCGTGCACGATCAGCTTGCCGATCATCGAATCGTAGTTCGGCGGGACGACATAGCCCTCGTAGATGTGCGAGTCCACGCGCACCCCCGGCCCGCCGGGGGAGTGGAAATGCTGGATCCGGCCGGGCGAGGGCAGGAAGCTGTCCGGGTCCTCGGCGTTGATGCGGCACTCGATGGCGTGGCCGCGCAGCACCACGTCCTCCTGCCGGATCGAGAGCTTCTGGCCCGAGGCGATCTTCAGCTGCTCGCGGATCAGGTCGATGCCGGTGACCATCTCGGTGACCGGATGCTCGCCCTGGATGCGGGTGTTCATCTCGATGAAATAGAAGCGGCCGTTCTCGTACAGGAACTCGAACGTGCCCGCGCCGCGATATCCGATGCGGATGCAGGCATCGACGCAGACGCGGCCGATCTCGGCGCGCTGCTGCTCGCTGATGCCGGGTGCAGGCGCCTCTTCCACCACCTTCTGGTGGCGGCGCTGCATGGAGCAGTCGCGCTCGCCCAGGTGGATCGCGTTGCCCTGCCCGTCGGCGAGTACCTGGATCTCCACGTGGCGCGGGTTCTCCAGGAACTTCTCCATGTACACCATGTCGTTGCCGAAGGCCGCCTTGGCCTCGGTCTTGGTGGTGGCGATGGCGTTGGCCAGCGCGGCCTCGGTATGCACCACGCGCATGCCGCGGCCGCCGCCGCCGCCTGCGGCCTTGACGATGACCGGGTAGCCGATCTCGCGCGCGATGCGGATGTTGGTCTCGGCGTCGTCGCCGAGCGGGCCGCCGCTGCCGGGCACGCAGGGCACGCCCGCTTCCTTCATCGCGCGGATCGCCTCGACCTTGTCGCCCATCAGGCGGATCGTGTCGGCCTTGGGCCCGATGAAGACGAAGCCCGACTGCTCCACGCGTTCGGCGAAGTCGGCGTTCTCGCTCAGGAAGCCGTAGCCCGGATGGATGGCCTGCGCGTCGGTCACCTCGGCCGCGGCGATGATCGCCGGCATGTCGAGGTAGCTGCGGTTGGACGGCGCAGGGCCGATGCAGACCGATTCGTCGGCCATGGCCACGTGCTTGAGGTTGCGGTCCACCGTCGAGTGCACGGCGACCGTCCTGATCCCCAGCGCATGGCAGGCGCGCAGGATGCGCAACGCGATTTCGCCGCGGTTGGCGATGACGACTTTATCGAGCATGAGGAGACCGGGAATCGGGAATGGGGAGAGGGGAATCGGAAGAGCCGTTGTCCCGCCGCTTCGATTCCTGTGACTCGCCGAGCGGGTTCATCAGTGCGGTGAGCTTCGCCGGCGCTCAGCCGATCACGAACAGCGGCTGGTCGAACTCGACCGGCTGGCCGTTCTCGCAGGCGATCGCGAGCACGGTGCCGGAGGCGTCGGCCTCGATCGGGTTGAACATCTTCATCGCCTCGATGATGCCCAGGGTGTCGCCGGCCTTGACCGCCTGGCCGACGGTGACGAAGGGCGGCTTGTCCGGAGAGGGCGAGGCGTAGAAGGTGCCGACCATCGGGGAGGTGACCACATGCCCGGCCGGCAGGCCGGAACCCGCCTCCGCCGCGGGGGCGCGGCCACCGGTGGCGGCCTCGACCGGCGACTGCATGGGCATCACCTGCTCGGGGCGGGGCGCCTGCGGCGCCGCGTGCGCCTGGGCGTAGACCATCGGCGCGTCGACGCTGGTGCCGCGCGACAGGCGCACCGACTCCTCGCCCTCCTTGATCTCGATTTCGGCGAGGTTCGACTCCTCGAGCAGTTCGATGAGTTTCTTGAGCTTGCGAAGGTCCATGGATGGCCTCGTGTCCGGGCTTGCGAAAGGGAAGAGGGGCTCAGGCGGCCGGCAGCCGGCGCAGGGCCGCGTCGAGCGCGTAGCGGTAGCTGTCCGCGCCGAATCCGCAGACCACGCCCACGGCCTTGTCGCTGAAATAGCTGTGCTGGCGGAAGGGTTCGCGGGCGTGGGGGTTGGACAGGTGGATCTCGATGAACGGGATCGCCACCGCCGCCAGCGCGTCGCGGATCGCCACGCTGGTATGGGTAAAGGCAGCCGGGTTGATCAGGATGAAGGCGGTGCCGTCGCCGCGCGCGGCCTGGATACGCTCGACCAGCACGTGCTCGGCATTCGACTGCAGGCTCTCCACCGCATGCCCGGCGGCGGCGGCCCGGGCCTTGATGTCGGCGTCGATATCGGCCAGCGTGGCATGCCCGTAGACCTCGGGCTCGCGCATGCCGAGCAGGTTGAGGTTGGGGCCATGCAGGAGCAGCAGCTGGGCCATCGGTCGGGCGGGGCAGGACAAGGCGCGCAGTCTGGAGGATGTCGCCGATGCTGTCCAGTTCGCCGAAGTTTGCGGGATTTAAGCGAGTGTTTGAGTTCGCGGCCGGTCAAGGGGGCTGCCGGACCCTTGCTGTGTCGATCGCGGCCGTACTCGCTCGACGGGGAGGGAATGCTGCCGTAAACCGACAGAAGCTTTCCATCGACACCCTGTACTTTAATCCGAGTGTGGAGATGGCCCGTCACCTGCGGGCGCCACTGCGCTTCGTCCGCGCCGATCCGATGGGCCGCGACCAGGAAGCGTTCCGCGCCATCAATCCCAGCACGCGGGTCCCGGTCCTGGTCGAGCCCGGGCTGACGCTGTGGGAGGCCGGCGCGATCGCGATGCGGCTGGCCGGCCACTTCGCTCCCGCGTTCTGGTCGCAGGAGCGGCGCGAGGAGGTGATGGTGTGGGTGGGCTGGAGCTCCCACCACTTCACCCGCTGGGCCAGAGGGCTGTACTTCGAGCGGATCGTGGTGCCGCGCTGTTTCCCGCGCCCGCCGACGATGCGGCGATCGCCATCGCCGAGGCGGACTGCAGCCCTTCGCCGCGGTGCTCGACGCCGCCCTGGCCGGTCGCCGCTGGCTGGTCGGCGATGCGTCCACCTGTGCCGACTTCCGCATGTCCCCCGTGCTGCCGTTCGCGGCGGACGCGGGCATCGCGCTGGCGCGGTTCCCGCAGCTGGGCGCCTGGCGTGCGCGGCTGGAGGAACTCGAGGCCTGGCCCGATCCGTTCGCGGGCCGGACTGAGGCGCCGGCCTCAGGGGGTCGCCCAGGCGTCGATCTCGCCCTCCTCGAACGGGCCGATCTTCTGCTTGAGCAGGCGGCCGTCGCCCGAGACCAGGATCGAGTAGGGCAGCACGCCCTTCGGGTTGCCCAGCTGCACGCCCGCATCGGCAGGCCCGGGCGCATCGATGGCCTGCGCGTACGCCACCGGGATGCGCTGCAGGAAATCGCGCACCGCCTCCGGGTCGTCCAGCGCCAGGCCCAACACCTGCACGCCGGCATCGCCCTGCGCGCGGGCGTAGCGGTCGAGCTCCGGCATTTCCTTGATGCAGGGGCCGCACCAGCTGGCCCAGACGTTGACCAGCAGCGGCCGGCCGGCGAAGTCGTCGGGCAGCGCGAAGCTGCCCCCGTCAAGGCCGGCGACCTCGACCCGCGGCAGGGGGGCGCCGCGCCGGGCCACGGCCACGCCGGCGGGCACCTCGGTGGTGGCGGTCAGCGTGTCGTTGAGCACGCGCTGGCCGAACTCGCTGCCCAGCAGCGGGCCAGGTCCGGTGGCGAACAGGCCCACCACCACGCCGAGTGCGCCGGCAGCCGCGGCCACCAGCACGATCCGGGTCGTGGTCAGCTTCATCGCGCGGCCCGCCGCAGCGCGGCCGTGACGATGTCATCGCTCAACAGTGCGGGCAGCACCTCGCCCTCGCCGCCGCCGCGCGGATAGACCACGTACAGCGGCACGCCGACCGCGCGGTGGCGGTCGAGGAAGGCGGTGATGGCCGGATCGGTACTGGTGTAGTCGCCCACCAGGTAGACCGCGTCGGCCGCCGCCAGCGCCTCGCGAAACACCGGTTGCGACAGCACCCGGCGCTCGTTGGCCTTGCAGGTCACGCACCAGTCCGCGGTCATGTTGACGAACACGACGCGTCCCTCGTCGCGCAGTGCCGCGAGCCGCGCTTCCGACCAGGGTTCATGCCCCTCGGCGGCCATGGCGGCGCGCTGCGGCGGCGGCAGCGACTCGACTTTCCACACCGGCAGCAGCGCCAGCGCCGCGAGTCCCAGCGCCAGCAGGCGCGCAACCCCGCCGCCACGCCAGCGACGGCGCTCGTGCCACCACAGCGCCAGCGCGAACACCGCCAGGCCCACCGCCACCAGCGCCATCGCGTCCACGCCGCGCTGCTTGCCCAGCACCCACAGCAGCCAGATCGCCGTCAGGTACATCGGGAACGCAAGGACCTGCTTGAGCGTTTCCATCCACGCGCCCGGCCTGGGCAGCCGGTCCGCGAGCGCGGGCACCAGGCCGATCAGCAGGAACGGCAGCGCCAGCCCGAGGCCCAGCATCAGGAACACCGCCAGGGCCAGCCACGGCGCCGCGGTGAACGCGAACGCGAGCGCGCCGCCCATGAACGGGGCGATGCAGGGACTGGCGACCACGCAGGCCAGCACCCCGGTGAAGAAGTCGCCGGCCGGACCGCTGCGCGCGGCCAGCGACTGGCCGATGCCGCCGAGGCCCGCGCCCAGGGTGAACACGCCCGACAGGCTCAGCCCGACTGCGAACATCAGGTACACCAGCGCCGCCACGAACCAGGGCTGCTGAAGCTGGAAGCCCCAACCCAGCGCCTGTCCGCCGGCGCGCAGCGCCAGCACCAGCGCGCCGATGGCGGCGAACGCCACCAGCACGCCGGCCGTGTACCAGAGCGCGTGGTGGCGCGCGCGTGTGCGGCTCGCGCCGCTCTGCGCCAGGCCCAGCACCTTGAGCGAGAGGATCGGCAGCACGCAGGGCATCAGGTTGAGCACCAGCCCGCCAAGCAGGGCCAGCAGC
>JAEXLY010000177.1 GCA_023444765.1 Pseudomonadota bacterium
GGCGTCCAGGCTCGCGTGACTACCGCCGCGGGACGGGCCTCGGTCGGGTTGGGCGCGCGGTTGCGAACGGCAAAGCCCGGCCGGGCCACGGTCAAGCTGTCGCACATGGACCGTCCGCGCGGCGCAAGGCGGAACGGCGCCCGGAAGGCGCCGTTCCGGACCAGGCACGGTGGATCAGAGCGCTTCGAAGATCCCCGCCGCCCCCATGCCGGTGCCGATGCACATCGTCACCATGCCGTACTTCTGCTGGCGGCGACGCAGGCCATGCACGATCGTTGCCGTGCGGACCGCGCCGGTGGCGCCCAGGGGGTGGCCCAGCGCGATCGCACCGCCGAGCGGATTGACCTTCGATGCGTCCAGTTCCGAGTCGCGGATCACCGCCAGCGCCTGGGCGGCGAAGGCCTCGTTGAGTTCGATCCAGTCCAGCTGGTCCTTGCTGAGCCCGGCCTGCCTGAGCGCCTTGGGGATCGCCGCGATCGGCCCGATGCCCATGACCTCCGGGCGCACGCCGGCCACCGAGAAGCTGACGAAGCGCGCCAGCGGCGTCAGCCCATGGTCCTTGATCGCCTGTTCCGACGCGAGCAGGACGGCCCCGGCGCCGTCGCTCATCTGCGAGGAGTTGCCCGCCGTGACCGAGCCGCCGAACTGGCCGTTGCGGAAGACCGTCCGCAGCCTGGTCAGGCCCTCCAGCGAGGTGTCCGCACGCGGACCCTCGTCCTGCTCGACCAGCAGCTTCCTCAACCGCACGGTGTTGCCGGCAAGCTCGGGCTGACGCGACACCACCTCGTAAGGCGTGATCTCGTCCCTGAACTCGCCCGCGGCCTGCGCCGCCAGCGCCTTCTGATGCGAGGCCAGCGCGAAGGCGTCCTGTTCCTCGCGCGAGACCTTCCACTCCTCGGCCACCTTCTCGGCGGTGATGCCCATGCCGTAGGCGATGGCGACGTGGTCGTCCTTGAACACCGACGGCGAGAGCGCGACCTTGTTGCCCATCATCGGCACCATCGACATCGACTCGGTGCCGCCGGCCAGCATCAGGTCGGCATTGCCCAGGCGGATCTGGTCGGCCGCCAGCGCCACGGCCTGCAGGCCGGAGGAGCAGAAGCGGTTGATGGTCTGGGCGGCGATGGTGTTCGGCAGGCCGGCCAGCAGCACGCCGATGCGCGCCACGTTCATGCCCTGCTCGCCCTCGGGCATGGCGCAGCCGATGATGGCGTCGTCGATGCGCGAGGTATCGATGCCCGGCGCCTGCGCCACCACGCTGCGCAGCACGTGCGCGAGCATGTCGTCGGGGCGGGTGTTGCGGAACACGCCCTTGGGCGCCTTGCCCACCGGCGTACGGGTGGCAGCGACGATGTAGGCCTCTTGTACTTGCTTGCTCATCTGTTTGATCCTTGCTGATCCCTTCCCCCGCGCGGCGGGGGAAGGTGCCCGAAGGGCGGATGGGGGCGGGCTTAGTTGCGCAGCGGCTTGCCGGTCTTGAGCATGTGGGCGATGCGGGCCTGGGTCTTCTCCTGCTGGGCCAGTTCGACGAAGTGCTGGCGCTCCAGCCTGAGCAGCCATTCCTCGTCGACCACCGCGCCGCGGTCGACTTCGCCGCCGCACAGGATGGTCGCGATGCGGCTGGCGATCTCGTAGTCGTACTCGCTGATGAAGCGGCCCTCGAGCATGTTGACCAGGAGCATCTTGAAGGTCGCGATGCCGACGTCGCCGGCGACGCGGATGCGGCGCGCGGGCAGGGGCGGGCGATAGCCGGTTTCGGCCAGGCCGCGCGCTTCGGCCCTGGCGATGTGCAGCAGTTCGTAGGCGTTGAAGGCGACCCTGTCGCCCGCGCGCATCAGACCCAGCTCCTTCGCCTCGACCGCCGAGGTCGAGACCTTGGCCATGGCGATGGTCTCGAAGGTCTTCTTCAGTTCGGCGAACACGTCCCCGCCCGGGCCAGCGGCCTGCGAGGCGCGGGCCGCCAGTTCCTTCAGGCCGCCACCGGCGGGCAGCAGGCCCACGCCGGCCTCCACCAGGCCGATGTAGCTCTCCAGGTGCGCGACCGTGCGGGCGCTGTGCATCTGGAACTCGCACCCTCCGCCCAGGGCCAGGCCGCGCACCGCGGCCACCACCGGCACCAGCGAATACTTGATCCGCTGGCTGGTGGCCTGGAAGTTGGCGACCATCGCCTCGAATGCGTCGACCTTGCCGGCCTGCAGCAGGCCGAGCGCACCGGCGAGGTCGGCACCGGCGGAAAAGGGCTCCTTCGGCTGCCAGATCACCAGACCGGCGAACTTCTTCTCGGCGATGCCGACCGCTTCCTGCAGGCCATCGAGCACATGGTCGGACACGGTATGCATCTTCGTCTTGAAGCTGACCACGCCGATGTCGTCGCCGTCGGTCCACAGGCGCACGCCGTCGTTCTCGAACACCGTCTCGCCCTGGGCGAAGGATTCGCCCAGCAGCGGATCAGGGAAGCGCTGGCGCCGATACACGGCCAGCGAAGAGCGCGGCAGCTTGGCGTCCTGACCCGGGCTGTAGCTGCCCTCGGCGCCATGCACGCCCTCGCGGCCGTCGAACACCCAGTCCGGCAGCGGCGCACTGCTCATGGCCTGGCCGCTGGTGATGTCCTCGGCGATCCACTGCGCGACCTGCTTCCAGCCGGCCGCCTGCCAGGTCTCGAACGGGCCGAGCGACCAGCCGTAGCCCCAGCGAATAGCCAGGTCGACATCGCGCGCAGTCTCGGCGATGTCGGCCAGGTGGTAGGCGCTGTAGTGGAACAGGTCGCGGAACACCGCCCACAGGAACTGTGCCTGCGGATGGCGGCTCTCGCGCAGCTTCCGGAACTTCTCCGCCGGATCCTTCGTCTTCAGGATCTCGACCACCTCGTCGGCGGCCTTGCGGTCGGCGGGGCGGTAGTCCTGCTTCTCCAGATCCAGCACCACGATGTCCTTGCCGGCCTTGCGGAACACGCCGGCGCCGGTCTTCTGTCCCAGGGCGCCCTTCGCGATCAGCGCTTCCAGCCATTTGGGCGACTTGAAGTAGGCATGCCAGGGGTCGTCGGGCAGGGTGTCGGCCATGGTCTTGATGACGTGGGCCATGGTGTCAAGACCGACCACGTCGGAAGTGCGGTACGTCGCCGACTTGGGTCGGCCGATCAGCGGCCCGGTCAGGGCGTCGACTTCATCGAAGCCGAGATTGAACTCGCCGGTGTGGTGGGCGGTGGCGAGGATGGAGAACACGCCGATCCGGTTGCCGATGAAGTTGGGGGTGTCCTTGGCGTAGACCACGCCCTTGCCCAGGGTCGTGCCGAGGAACGCCTCGAGCCCTTCCAGGACCTCCCTGTCCGTGCCCTTCGCCGGGATCAGCTCGGCGAGGTGCATGTAGCGGGGCGGGTTGAAGAAATGCACGCCGCAGAACCGCGGTCGAAGTTGTTCGGGAAGAACTTCCGCCAACTTGTTGATTCCAAGGCCGGAAGTGTTGCTCGCCAGCACGGCATGGGCGGGCACGAAGGGAGCGATCTTCCGGTACAGGTCCTGCTTCCAGTCCATCCGTTCGGCGATCGCCTCGATGATCAGGTCGCAATACTTGAGCTGGTCGAGCCCGGTCTCGTAGTTGGCAGGCGTGATCGCCTCGGCCAGCGACCGGCTCGCCAGCGGAGCGGGGCTTAGCCTGGCGAGGTTGCCCAGAGCCTTCGTCACCACGCCGTTCGGGTCGCCATCCTTGGCCGGCAGGTCGAACAGGACGGTGTCCACGCCGGCGTTGGTGAGGTGCGCGGCGATCTGCGCGCCCATCACGCCAGCACCCAGCACGGCGGCGCGTCGTACAAGCAGTTTCTCAGACATGTGCGATATCCATCTGTTCGAAAAGGAAAAACGGAAGATCAGGCTTTGAAGCCCGCTGCGGAAAAACGAATCAGTTCCCGGGCCGCATGCTGCCGATGCGCAGCCTCGCTCACACCGGCCGGGCGCTTGATCAGGCCGAAGTCGGCCATGGCATAGGTCAGTGCCCCGCCCAGGAAATCCAGGCGCCAGTACAACTGCTCCTTGTCCAGGTGGGGCAGGCAGCCGGCGAGGGCGCGGGCGAACTCGCGCTGCACGTGGCCGTACTGGTCGGACAGGAACTTGCGCAGGCCTTCGTTCTTCTCCGCGTAGGCGCGGGCGATGACGCGGATGAAGGCGCCGCCGTGACGGTCCTGGGCCATGTCCAAGGCCGGCTCGACGAACGCCGCAAGGATCGGTTCGAGCTCGCCGGGCTGTCCGGCCAGCGCCAGCCGGAGCCGGTCCAGGCGTTGGCCGCTCATCACGTCCATCCGGCGGCGGAAGACCTCGTTGACCAGGTTCTCCTTGCTGCCGAAGTGGTAGTTCACGGCGGCGATGTTGACGTCGGCGCGGCTGGTCACCTGGCGCAGCGAGGTGCCGGCGAAGCCATGCTGGGCGAACAACTCCTCGGCTGCCCCCAGGATCCGCTCCTTCGTCGAGAACTGGTGCCCGGTCACACGCACTCCGAATTATTCAAACGCTTGTTTGATCTTAGGGCCAGCGGCTCCCGGGTGCAAACGGGGGCTGATGAATTGCCACGCAATCCGCTAGAATTACCGCAGCCTTGTCGGCTAAACCCGCGTCCACACGCGGGTTTTTCCATGCTAATCTGGCCGTCTCCACCGCGAGCGGCCCTTGCCCGGAGAGAATCCATGGCGCTGGAGCGCACCCTGTCGATCATCAAACCCGATGCCGTTGCCAAGAACGTCATCGGCGAAATCTACACCCGCTTCGAGAAGGGCGGCCTCAAGGTCGTCGCCGCGAAGATGAAGCAGCTCTCCCGCAAGGAAGCCGAGGGCTTCTACGCGGTACACCGCGAGCGTCCGTTCTTCAACGCACTGGTCGAGTTCATGATCAGCGGCCCGGTGATGATCCAGGTGCTCGAGGGCGAGAACGCGATCGCGAAGAACCGCGAACTGATGGGCGCGACCAATCCGAAGGAAGCGGCCGCCGGCACCATCCGCGCCGACTTCGCCGACAGCATCGATGCCAATGCGGTGCATGGCTCGGACGCCGCCGAAACCGCAGCCGTGGAGATCGCGTACTTCTTCCCGGCGACCGACGTCCACGCCCGCTGAGCCTGCATGCGGGGGATTGCGCGGATGCACGCACGGATCGCGCAGCGGGGAAGTGTGCCCCGGCCATCGCGTCCAACACGTCATCCGCGTCTATCCACGGCACCGCCCCGACTCCTGATCCCGGACTCCAAGTGAACCAGGCCGCCGCCAAGCAGAATCTCCTGGACCTCGACCGCGAGGGGCTGGAGCAGTTCTTCGCCGGGACGCTTGGCGAGAAGCGCTTCCGCGCGCACCAGGTGATGAAGTGGATCCATCACCGTCACGTCACCGACTTCGGGCAGATGACCGACCTGGGCAAGGCGCTGCGCGCCAAGCTGGAGGCGCACGCGGAGGTCCGCGTGCCCCAGGTCCAGTTCGAGAAGCCTTCCGCCGACGGCACGCACAAGTGGCTGCTGGCGATGGACGGCAGCAATGCCATCGAAACGGTCTACATCCCCGACAAGGGCCGCGGCACGCTGTGCGTGTCCTCGCAGGTGGGCTGCGCGCTCAACTGCCAGTTCTGCTCCACGGCCACGCAGGGTTTCAACCGGAACCTGTCCACCGCCGAGATCATCGGCCAGGTCTGGGTGGCGGCCCGTCACCTGGGCAACGTGCCGCACAGGCAGCGTCGCCTCACCAACGTGGTGATGATGGGCATGGGCGAACCGCTGATGAACTTCGACAACGTCGTGCGCGCCATGAGCGTGATGCGCGACGACCTCGGCTATGGGCTGGCCAACAAGCGCGTGACCCTCTCCACCGCCGGCATGGTGCCCATGATCGACCGGCTTGGCGAGGTGAGCGACGTGTCGCTGGCGGTCTCGCTGCACGCGCCCAACGACGAGCTGCGCAGCGAACTGGTCCCGCTCAACCGCAAGTACCCCATCGCCGAGTTGATGGAGGCCTGCGTGCGCTATGCGCAGCGCAAGCGTGGTGAATCGGTCACGTTCGAATACACCCTCATGAAGGACGTCAACGACCAGCCCGCGCACGCGCGCGAACTGGTACGGCTGATGCGCGACTTCGACAACCGGCTGCAGATGAAGGACGCGGCCAAGGTCAATCTGATCCCGTTCAATCCCTTCCCCGGCACCCGCTTCCAGCGTCCGGACGACGTGGCGATCCGGCGCTTCCAGAAACTGCTCAACGAGGCCGGGCGCATCGCCCCGGTGCGCCGCACCCGTGGCGACGACATCGATGCCGCCTGCGGCCAGCTCAAGGGCCAGGTCATGGACCGTACGCGTCGCCAGGCGGAGTTCCGCAAGCGGATCGAGGCCGGTGGAGGCAGCAATGGGCTGGCGTGAGGCGGGCCTGCTGGCCCTGGCGACCGTGCTGTTGGCCGGCGGCTGTTCCCGGCTGACCTTCGTCAAGCCCAGTGCCGAGCGCAAGGGTAGCGAGCGGGTCGCTCCCGAGTACAGCTTCAAGGAAACCAGGGAGGGCCGGGCCCGGCTCGAGGCACGGCGGCAGGCGACGCTTGCCGACCAGCAACTGCGCGCGGGCGATCTCCAGGCGGCCGCGGCCGCGGCCAGGGCGGCGGTCAAGGCCGATCCTTCGCTGCCCGAACCCCACACCATGATGGGCCTGGTGGCCACCCGCCAGGGGAACAGCGAGCTCGCGGGGCGCCACTATGCCGAGGCCGCGCGCCTCGGGCCTTCGGGCGCGACCTACAACAACTATGGCGCCTGGCTGTGCGGCAATGGCCGCGCCCTGGAGTCGCTGCGCTGGTTCGACGATGCGGTCCGCGACCCGGCCTATGGCGATCGCGCCGGCGCGCTGGCGAATGCCGGCGCCTGTGCGGCACGGGCGGGCGAGCACGAGCGCGTGGAGCGCGACCTGCGGGCCGCGCTCGAGCTCGATCCGCTCAACGTCGTCGCGCTCGAGGCCATGACCACCCACGCGTTCGGCGCCGGCCGCTACCTCGAAGCGCGTGCTTTCTCCGAGCGCAGGCTTGCAGCAGCCCCCGCCACACCCGCTACACTCGAACTTGCATCACGAATCGAAGAACAACTCGGCGACACCGTCGCCGCCACTCGTTATGTTCAGCGCCTGAGGACGGAGTTTCCGCAGGCACGGAACGCGATCCCAGGGGACAGTACGCAACCATGACGTCGTCCGACCAGAGAGCTGGCCAGATCGACCACGGCCACGGGGAACGCCTGCGCCAGGCGCGCGAGGCCGCCGGCCTGACCGTGGCCGACGTGGCGCAACGCCTGAAGATGCAGGTACGGGTGGTGGAGTCGCTGGAGTCCGGCGACTGGGGGCGCCTCGATGCCCCGGTGTTCGTCCGCGGCCAGCTGCGCAGCTATGCGCGCCTGCTCGGCGTGCGCATCGACGAGGAACTGCCGGCGGCCTCCGCCGCGGTGCCGATCGAGCCGGCCAGGCTGGAGCCGCGTACCTTCACCCCGCCTCTGCGTCGCGCCCTCGACAGGATGATGGGACGCATGGTCTATATCGTCATCACCGCACTGATCGCGGTGCCGGCATGGATGGCGACCCGCTCCCACCTGGACTCGCAGATCCGGGTCGACGCATCGCTCGATGTACCGGCCGACGCCACGGCAGCCCGTCCCGAGCCCGGACCGGCGCCGGATCCGGCCGAAGGGCCGCGGCCTCTGGTGGCGTCCATGGCGTCGCTGCCGCCCCGCGCCGCGCGGCAGCAGGACAGCACGCCCGTGCCCGCACTGTCGCTCCGGTTCACGGCCGACAGCTGGGTGGAGATCTTCGACGGCGAAGGTGGCGCCCTGGAGAGAGGCCTGCTGAAGGCAGGCGAGCGCCGCGATTACGGCAAGGGCGAGGTCGGCCGGGTGGTGCTCGGCAATGCCGACGCCGTGGAAGTACGCGGCAACGGCAACATTCAGGATCTGGCCGAGTTCCAGCGCGCGAACGTCGCGCGCTTTACGGTATCCTCTGACGGCTCCATCCAGCCTGCCGGCCACTAGCGCCGCGACAGCCTGGTGGCATGCGCGCCCGGCGATGCCGGGCGTCCCCGACCGTACAGCTTGTCCCGCCCTCGGCCGGGGGCAGGACCTCATGGCAGCACACGATGGCGTTGGATGAACTGCTCGACGAGCACGAACAAGGCGAACGAGTCCGCAACTGGCTCAAACAGAACAGCTTCGGCCTGATCGGTGGCCTCGCCCTGGGCCTGGCCCTGATCTGGGGCGCGCGCTGGTGGATGCAGCAGCAACACGAGAAGCGGGTCGCCCTGGGCGAGTCCTACAGCGGCCTGGTCGCGAACCTCGATGCCGGGAATACCGCCGGGGCCATCGAGCAGGCGGGCGCACTGGCGGGAACCGCGTATGCGCCGCTGGCCGCGCTGGACCTGGCCAAGGCGCAGGTCGAGGCAGGCCAGCGCGACGAGGCCATCGCCACGTTGCGGGCCGCCGACAGCGACGAGCCGGCCCTGGCGGCCGTCATCGAACGCCGCCTTGCGCGCCTGCTGATCGACGCCGGCAAGGGCGACGAGGCGCTCGCCCTGCTGGCGTCCTCCGACGATGCGGCCGCGCTGGAGACCCGCGGCGATGCCCGCTACGCGGCCGGCGATGTCGAGCAGGCCCGCAAGGAGTATGAACAGGCGCTGCGCAAGCTGGACCCGGGTGCGCCGCAGCGGCGCCTGCTAGAGCTCAAACTCACCCAGGCCGGCGGTGCGCCGGAAACGACGGGGACCGAATCCTGATGAAGCCCGAACGCAATCTGCCGACGGCGATGCCAGCTGTCGCATGGTCCCGCGGCGGACGCGCACTCGCCGTGATCGCCTGCGTCGCGATGCTCGCCGGCTGCAGCACCGTCAAGGGCTGGTTCGGTGGCGATGGCGAGAAGGCACGGGCCAAGCGTGCTGCCGAGCCGGCCGAACTCGTCGACTTCACGCCGACGGCGAACGCATCGCGGCTGTGGTCGGCCAGGGCCGGCAAGGGCGAGGACCAACTGGGCGCGCGGCAGGGTCCCGCGGTGGCCGACGGGCGCGTCTATGCCGCGGCGGTGCGGGGCGGCGTGCGCGCGTTCGACCTGCAGAGCGGCGCGTCGGTCTGGCACTACGGCTCGGACCTGCGCCTGAGCGGCGGCCCGGGCGTGGGCGACGGCCTGGTGGTCGTGGGCAGCCTGGATGGCGAGGTGGTGGCGCTGGATGCGGCCAGCGGCGCGGAGCGCTGGCAGGCCAAGGTTCCCAACGAAGTGATCGCCGCGCCCGTGATCGGGCAGGGCCTGGTGTTCGTGCGCTCCAACGACGGCCGCCTGACGGCGTTCGACGCGGCCAGTGGCGACCGGCGCTGGTTCTGGACGCGTGAACTGCCCACGTTGACCGTGCGCGGCAACGACAGCCCGGTACTGGGCCCCGGCTTCGTCTTCATCGGCAACGACGATGGCACGCTCGCGGCGCTGTCGCTGGCCGACGGTCGACAGATGTGGGACATCCCGGTGGCGCAGCCCGATGGCCGTACCGAACTCGACCGCATGGCCGACATCGACGGTACTCCTGTCCTGGATGGCACCGTGCTGTACGCCAGCAGCTACAAGCAGGCGACCATGGCGATCGATGCGCCCAGCGGACGCCCGATCTGGGGCAGCGACCGCGGCGGCTCGTCGCGTCCGGGCCTTTCGATCGACAAGGTGCTGGTTTCCGACCGGAACGGCACCGTGTGGGGGCTGGATCGCAGTTCGGGCAGCCCCGCCTGGGAACAAGCAGGCCTGGCGCGGCGCAACCTCGGTGCCGTCGCGGTGCAGGGCGACTACGCGGTGGTCGGCGACCTCGAGGGCTATCTGCACTGGCTGCGCCTGGACAACGGCGAGTTCGCCGCGCGCGCGCGCGCCGGGCGCTCGGCGATCAAGGGCGCCCCGGTCGTGGCCGATGGGATCCTCGTGGTCCAGAACGTCGACGGCGACCTGACTGCCTGGCGCATCGACTGATGCTGGTGCCGGGGTGCGTCCCCGGCGCGCTGCGATCGACCGGCCTTCCGCCGCAACGGCAGGGCTCAAGCGCTGGGTTGGCTCGGCCGATGGCGGGCCCGCGTGCACGTGCGACGCGTCGCCAAACGATTCCGACGGGGTTCCGCCGGCCCGGCGCGCAGGCATGACGACTCCTGCCCGCCGTTGCCTCACTGCGCCGGGGGGCGCGGCAGGGTAGGCTTTAACCCGCTCCCCGCGGCATCCGTGGCGTTCCGCCGCCGCCGCGGGATCATCCATCCGACTTCCAACGGTCCAGCATGCTTCCCTCTGTCGCCCTCGTGGGCCGCCCCAATGTCGGCAAGTCGACGCTGTTCAACGCGTTGACGCGCACCCGCGACGCGCTGGTCCATGACCAGCCCGGCGTCACCCGCGACCGCCATTACGGCGTCTGCCGGCTGGTCGATGCGCGGCCGTTCGTGGTCATCGACACCGGGGGCATCGCCGGCGAAGAGGAAGGGCTTGCCGGCGCGACTGCCCGGCAGGCGCGTGCCGCCGCCGCCGAAGCCGACCTGGTGCTGTTCGTCGTCGACGGCCGCGAAGGCGCGTCGGCGTTGGACGACGAGATCCTGCAGTGGCTGCGCAAGGCCTCGCGCCCGGTGCTGCTGGTGGTCAACAAGACCGACGGCATCGATGCGCGCGCCGCGCTGGCCGAGTTCGCGCGCTTCGGCTATGCCGACAGTTTCGCGGTGTCCTCCGCGCACCGTCAGGGCATCGACGACCTGCTCGAGGCCGTGCTGGAGCGGCTGCCGGCGGAGGCCGAGGAACCCGAAGAGGACGCCACGCGGGTGCGCGTGGCTTTCGTCGGCCGTCCCAACGTGGGCAAGTCGACCCTGGTCAACCGCATCCTTGGCGAGGAGCGGATGATCGCCTCCGACGTGCCGGGCACGACCCGCGACTCGATCGCGGTGGACCTGGAGCGCGACGGCCGCAGTTACCGCCTGATCGATACCGCGGGCCTGCGCCGCAAGTCCAGGGTGGACGAAGTGGTGGAGAAGTTCTCGATCATCAAGACGCTGCAGGCGATCGAGGAGTGCCAGGTCGCGGTGATCATGATCGACGCAAGCGAGGGCGTGACCGAGCAGGACGCGGCCGTCTTGGGCGCGGTGCTCGACGCCGGACGCGCGCTCGTCGTGGCGGTCAACAAGTGGGACGGATTGAGCACCTACCAGCGCGAGCAGACCGAGGCGCTGCTGTCGCGCAAGCTCGCCTTCGTGTCCTGGGCCGAGGCGGTGCGCATCAGCGCAAAACATGGCTCGGGCCTGCGCGAGCTGTTTCGCGCCATCCACCGCGCGCATGCCTCGGCCACACGCCAGTTCTCGACTTCCGAGGTCACGCGCGCACTCGAGATCGCCTACGAGGCCAGCTCGCCGCCGGTGGTGCGCGGCCACGCGCCGAAGCTGCGTTTCGCGCATCCGGGCGGGGAGAACCCGCCCACCTTCATCGTCCACGGTTCGCGCCTCAAGTCGCTTCCACCGACGTATTCGCGCTACCTGGAGAACTTCTTCCGCAAGCGCTTCAAGCTGGTCGGCACCCCGGTGCGTTTCGTGTTCAAGGAAGGCGACAATCCCTACAAGGACAAGAAGAACGTGCTGACCGACCGCCAGGTGGCCAGGAAGCGGCGACTGATACGCCACGTCAAGCGCGGCAGGTAGCCGCGACGTGACCGTGGGCCCCGCGGCGGCCGCCCGCCAGCACATCACGCTCGGCATCCTGGCCGGTGGCCGGGCAACGCGCCTGGGCGGCCGCGACAAGGCATGGCTCGAACGCGACGGCGTCCCGCAGGTCCTGCGCCTGGTGCAACGCTTCGCAGGTGAAACCGGTGCGGTGCTGGTAAGCGCCAATCGCGACCTGCCGCGCTACCGGCGGGCCGGGCTGCAGGCGCTCGCCGACCGGGTCCAGGACGCCGGACCATTGGGCGGGCTGCATGCGCTGGCCGGCGCCTGCACGACACCGTGGCTGCTGACCCTGCCGGTGGACCTGGTGGATGGCAACGACTGCCTGGTCCGCAGCCTCGTGTCGAGCGCGGGCGACCGCGGCGTACGTGCGCAGGACGAGGCGGGGATGCAACCGCTCGTGGCCCTGTGGCCGGTGGAGGCGCTGCGTCCGGCGGTGGAGCAATCGCTGCGACAGGGCAGTCTCGCGGTGCATGCGCTGCAGACGCGCATGGGCATGGCCGTGGTCCGCTTCCCGGGGGTACGCTTCGGCAACCTCAACACGCCGGAAGACCTGCATGCAGCCGGCATCGACCCGTCCTGACCCCATGGCCGACGACGCGTTCCCCCACCGGATTTCCTATGCCGAAGCCTGCGCCATCATCGCCCGCGTGGCGGCAGGGCGTCGCCTGCAGACGGAGCAGGTGGCGACGACGCGCGCCCATGGCCGCGTGCTGGCGACCGGGGTGCGGTCGGGCATGGCGATGCCGGCCTTCGACAATTCGGCGATGGACGGGTTCGCGCTGCGTCACGCCGACCTGGCGCCTGGTGGGGCGACCACACTGTCGCTGATCGGCGACCAGTTCGCGGGACCCGCCACCGTCGCCGCGGTCGGTTCGGGAGAATGCGCACGCATCACCACCGGCGCGCCATTGCCGCCGGGTGCCGACACCGTGGTAATGAAGGAGCTCACCATGCTCGAGGGCATGCGCGTGCGCGTCCTCGAGCCGGTCGCTGCCGGGCGCAACGTGCGCCGCCGCGGCGAGGACATCCGCGAGGGAGACCTGCTGGCCTCGCCCGGCGACGTGCTCAGCCCGGCGCGCGTCGCGCTGCTGGCGGCCGCCGGCATCGCCAGCATCGAGGTGGCGCGGCGGCCGACCGTCGCGGTGTTCTCCACGGGCGATGAGCTGGTGGAGCCGGGCATGCCGCTGGGGCATGGCCAGGTCTACAACTCCAACCGCGAACTGCTGATGGGCCTGCTGCGCGCCGAAGGCCTGGAGCCGGTGGCCTGGCCGACCCTGCCAGACGATCCCGCCGCGATCGAGTCGGCGCTGCGACATGCCGGGGAGGCATTCGACGTGGTGGTGACCTGCGGCGGCGTGTCGGCCGGGGAGAAGGACCACCTGCCGGCGTTGCTGCAGCGGCGGGGGCGCGTGCATTTCTGGAGGGTGCGGATGCGGCCCGGCATGCCCGCGCTTCTGGCCGATGGCGGCACCCTGGGACCGGCGCTGTTCCTGTGCCTGCCGGGCAACCCGGTCTCGGTGCTGGCTACCTGCCTGGCGCTGGCGCGGCCGCTGCTCGACGGCCTGCAGGGCAGGGCGCCGCGCAAACGGTGGCACGCGCGCATGGCCTCGCCGTGGCACAAGCGCCACGAGCGGCTGGAATTCCTGCGCGGGCGCCTGGCCAGCGGCGAGGAAGGCGTGCTGCTGGTGGAGCCGGATCCGGCAGACGGCTCCCACCGCATGCGCGCAGCCGCCGAGGCGGACGCGCTGATCGTCCTGGACGAGGGCGAGCGCGAGTACGCGGCGGGCGACGTGGTCCGTATCGTTCCTTACTGAAAGCGCTGCGGGCGCGGCACCCTCGTGGCGGCCCGGGTGTCGTTGCGGGTGCCGCGGGGGCGATAATCGGCGCCATGGCCAGGGAAATCACGCCGCGCGATGCCAGCTACCGCCTCGCCCAGGGCGCGCTGCTGGTGGACGTGCGCGAAGACCACGAGCGCGAGCTGGGCATGGCGCAAGGCGCACTTGGCGTCGCGCGGGCCGAACTCGAAGCCGCCCCGCACCAGTACCTGCCGGGGCCCGATGCGGACATCATGCTGATCTGCCAGACCGGAGGGCGCTCGCTGCTGGCGGCCGAGCTGCTGCAGAGGCTGGGTTACCAGCGCGTCGTGTCGGTCCGTGGCGGCACCCTGATGTGGCAGGCCGAAGGGCTGCCGCTCTCGCGCCCGACGGGTACGGTCGACGAGGATTTCCACGAACGCTACTCGCGCCACCTGCGGCTGCCCGAGATCGGCGCACGCGGCCAGCGCAGGCTCGAGGCCGCCAGTGTGGTGGTGGTCGGAGCGGGCGGGCTCGGTTCTCCGGTGGCGTACTACCTGGCGGCCGCTGGCGTCGGCCAGTTGCGGCTGATCGACGACGACGTGGTCGACCGCAGCAACCTGCAGCGCCAGATCCTGCATACCGATGCCGACGTGGGCGTGGCCAAGGTCGAATCGGCCCAGACCAGGCTGTCAGCGCTCAATCCGCGCGTGGCCGTCGAACCGGTGGCCGAGCGCCTCGATTCGGGCAACGTGGAACGCCTGATCGCGGGGGCGGACGTGGTGATCGACGGCGGCGACAACTTCCCCGTGCGCTACCTGCTCAACGATGCCTGCGTGCACCTGGCCAAGCCGCTGGTGTACGGCGCAGTGCACCGCTTCGAAGGGCAGGTGAGTGTGTTCGATGCCGGCCGCGAGCGCGGTCGCGCGCCGTGCTATCGCTGCCTGTTCCCCGAGCCGCCGCCGCCGGAGGCCGCGCCCAACTGCAGCGAGGCGGGGGTGCTGGGCGTGCTGCCCGGCGTGGTCGGGATGCTGCAGGCCACCGAGGCGCTCAAGCTGCTGCTGCACATCGGCCAGCCGCTGACCGGGCGACTGCTGCACTTCGATGCGCTGTCGATGCGCTTCCGCGAGACCCGCCTGGGCGCCGACCCGGATTGCCCGGTCTGCGCGCCGGGCGTCGCGTTCCCCGGCTACATCGACTATGCGGCGTTCTGCGCGGGTTGACCCGCCTCCGGATCGCGGGACCGGGTGCGGCCGCGCCGGCGCGCATTCCCTGCGCGGCCACGCTGCCTGCACAGCTGCATGCTAGCGTCATGCATGACCGCGGCTGCCGCGCATGGGTGCGCCGGCCGCCACCCGATCCGTCTCCGTCCGGGGGTTGTCGTGCTGCGTATCGTCATCCTGTGCGTGCTCCTGTCCTGCCTGCCGGCGCTGCCGGCACGTGCGGCCGATCCCTGCATGCGCCTGGCCGCGCCCGACGCACAGGACGTTCGCGGCCGCATTGCCGCGGCGGCCTGCG
Source organism: Pseudomonadota bacterium (assembly GCA_023444765.1). Classification (GTDB taxonomy): domain Bacteria; phylum Pseudomonadota; class Gammaproteobacteria; order Xanthomonadales; family Xanthomonadaceae; genus Luteimonas. Next base: position 15,006 of record JAEXLY010000177.1, read on the forward strand.
AGGAACACCGGCTCTGGTACCGGCCCTTCATCGAATCGGACGGTCGCATCGGCTTTGTGCCGGTCCGCGAGGGCCAGCGCGAACGGCTGGCCAACGGCCAGCCCGCCTGGCAGCGGGGGATCGAGTACTGGCGCGCCAGTGGCCTGCTCTGGCAGGCCGGAGCCGGGGACTGCTCCCAGGTCGATCCGGTATCGCCGACATGCCGCGCATTCGTGCTGGATACGCCCTGGTCGGCGGCATTCGTGTCATGGGTCATGCAGCGGGCGGGCCTGCCGGCCTTCAGCGGGTCTTCCAGCCACCTCGGATATGTGCGTCGCGCCTACCGGGAGCCGCTGCTCAACCCCTACCGCGTCTCGAGTCCCGGGACCGGGGAGGTCGGGGTGGGCGACATGCTGTGCAGCGTGCGTGGCGGCAACCGCATCTACGGGTTCGGAGAGCTGGCCTCGCTGCTGAGCGGCAACGAGCCGGGTCTGGGCATGCACTGCGACATCGTGGTGGGGAAGTCGGTACGCGAAGGCGCGTGGTACGCCTACCTCATTGGCGGCAACGTGCTCGACAGCGTGACCATGCGCGAATTGCCGCTCAGTCCGGGCGGGCGCTTTGCCCATCTGCCGATGCGTAGCGCCGGGGATCCCGAATGCACGCCCGAGAGCCGCCATGTCTGCGACCTCAACCGCCAGGACTGGTCGGTGCTGCTGCAACTGCGTCCCGACAGCGAACTGGCGGCGCTGCGGCCGGCCATGCCGGCGCAGATCGGCGATTCACGTCCGGGCAGGTACCCCGCCGCGCCCGCGGCCGGGCAGCCCGGCGCTGCGGCTCCGGAACGTCCGCGCTGCTGCAACCACTGCGATCCCGAGGTGGGACTGCCGCGCTGTCCTGCCGGTCCCTGACGCCCGATCCAGGCGCCGCGCCCGAGCGGCAGCGCGTAGTGGATGCTCAGGCGCGGGGCGTGCGCGCGGCCTCGAAAGCGGCCAGTTGCTCGGGGGTCGCCTCGCGCTGGTGCCTGGCCTTCCACTGCGCGAAGGGCTCGCCATAGACCGCCTCGCGGGCCTGGTCCTTGTCCATGTCGACCCCGCGCGCACGCGCCGCCTCGCGATACCAGTCGGCCAGGCAGTTGCGGCAGAAGCCGGCGAGGATCATCAGGTCGATGTTCTGCACGTCCGGCCGCTGCTGCAGCAGGTGTTCGCGCAGGCGGCGGAAGACCGCCGCCTCGATGTGGAGGGTGTCGTCGTCGGTGGGGGACATGTGCGCTCCTTGGCGACCGGCGGTGATGACGTGAGACAATACGCGTTCCCGTTCCGGCCCTCCACGACGGCATGACCGCACGCATCCTCGACGGCAAGCGCATCGCCGACTCCCTGCTCGACGAACTGCGCCTGCGCGTGGATGCGCGCGTGGCAGCGGGGCTGCCGCGGCCCGGGCTTGCGGTGGTGCTGGTTGGCAGCGATCCGGCCTCGCAGTCGTATGTGCGCAACAAGCGCCGCGCCGCCGAGAAGGTCGGCATCCAGGCCTTCGACCACGACCTGCCGGCCGGCACCAGCGAGGCCGACCTGCTGGACCTGATCGACCGGCTCAATGCGGATCCGGCGGTCCACGGCATCCTCGTGCAGCTGCCCCTCCCGGGCGTTCCGGATGCCACGCACCTGATCCATCGCATCGACCCGCGCAAGGACGTCGACGGCTTCCACCCCGAGAACGTCGGCCACCTGGCGCTGCGCCAGTTCGGCCTGCGTCCCTGCACGCCGCGCGGCATCACCACGCTGCTGGCCTATACCGACCGGCCGGTGCGCGGCCGCAGCGCCACGATCGTCGGCGTGAGCAACCACGTCGGCCGGCCGATGGCGCTGGAACTGCTGATCGCCGGCTGCACGGTGACCAGCTGCCACAAGTTCACGCCCAAGGAGGTGCTGCAGCGGCACGTAGGCGAAGCCGACATCCTGGTGGTGGCGGTCGGCCGTCCCGGCCTGATTCCAGGGGACTGGGTGAGGCCCGGGGCGGTGGTGATCGATGTCGGCATCAACCGCCTCGACGACGGCAGGCTGACCGGGGATGTCGAGTTCGAGGCAGCGGCGAAGCGCGCGAGCTGGATCACGCCGGTCCCCGGCGGGGTGGGGCCGATGACGGTGGCGACCCTGATGCAGAACACGCTCGAGGCGGCCGAGGCCGCCGAGACAGCGGACGCCGCCTCGGGCTGAGCGCGCCCGGCCGCGGGCTCGCGGTGGCTTCACGGCGGCGTCGGCAGACTTCCGCTCCTGTATGGAGGCCGCATCCGCGGCCGCTGGAGGGGTGGGGTCATCGAGCGTCATCGACGTGCCATCGGCCTGACGGCCAGCGCAGCTTGCCTGCTGCCGCTCGCGGGCGGCTGTGGCGGCCCCCAGTCCGCCCTCGATCCTGCGGGCCCCGCGGCCGGTGCGATCGCCACCAGCTGGTGGCTGATGGCCTCGGCCGCGCTCGTGGCCTGGGGCATCGTGCTGGGCCTGGCCGCGGTGGCCATGCGGCGGCGGCGCAGGCTGGCGCCGGCCTCCGGAGGGCGCCTGATCCTCGCCGGTGGCGTGTTGCTGCCCGCCACGCTGCTGATCGCGCTGCTGGTCTACGGCACCCTGGCCAGCGACCGCATCACCGGCGAATCCGCGCAGGCGGGGCAGGTGGTGCGCGTCACCGCGCGCCAGTGGCAGTGGGAGTTCGAGTACCTGGACGATGCCGGTACGCCGGTCGCCGCGTCCGTGGACCAGCTCGCCCTGCCATTGGGCACGATGGTCGAGTTCCACGTCGAGAGTGCCGACGTCATCCACAGCTTCTGGGTCCCGCGTCTGGGCGGCAAGATCGACGCCATTCCCGGCAGGACCAACGTGCTGCGCCTGCGCGCCGACCACTCCGGGCCGATGCGCGGGCAGTGCGCGGAGTTCTGCGGGCTCGAGCACGCGCTGATGGCCTTCGAGGTGACGGTGCTCGATGCCGATGCCTATACGCGGTGGCTCCAGGACAATGCGGTCGCAGGCCACGGAGGAGCGCCGTGAGCGCGCCGGCGGCGGGGCCGTCTGCGAACGCGGCGGCGCTGGATGCGCTGGAGCGCGTCTGGGCCAATGCGCCGGGATTGCGTGGACAGCTGACGGCGGTGAACCACGGCACGATCGCGCTGCGCTTCATCGTCACCGGCTTCGCCTTCATGCTGGTCGGCGGACTGCTGTCGATGTTCATCCGCCTCCAGCTCGCCTGGTTCGACGCGGACGTGCTCGACCCGGAGCGCTACAACCAGTTCGTGACCCTGCACGGCACGACGATGATGTTCCTGTTCGCGGTGCCGATCATGGAAGGCTTCGCGATGTACCTGCTGCCCAAGATGCTGGGCGCGCGCGACCTCCCGTTCCCGCGCCTGAGCGCGTTCGGCTGGTGGTGCTACCTGTTCGGCGGACTGTTCCTGTACTCGAGCCTGCTGTTCGATGCCGCGCCCGATGGCGGCTGGTTCATGTACGTGCCGCTCACCGATGCGACCTTCTCCCCCGGCAAGGGGCCGGACTTCTGGCTCATCGGCGTGACCTTTGCCGAGATCGCGGCGGTGACCGCGGCGGTGGAGCTGATCGTCGCGATCCTGATCACGCGCGCACCGGGCATGGACATCCGGCGCATGCCGCTGTTCGCCTGGGCGATCCTGGTGATGGCCTTCATGATCGCGCTGGGCTTCCCGCCGCTGATCCTGGCCAGCATCCTGCTGGAGCTGCAGCGCGCGTTCGGCTTCGTGTTCTTCGACCCGGCGCTGGGCGGCGACCCGCTGCTGTGGCAGCACCTGTTCTGGCTGTTCGGGCATCCGGAGGTCTACATCATCTTCCTGCCGGCGGCGGGCGTGGTCTCGATGATCGTGCCGACCTTCGCCAGGCGGCCGATCGTGGGATATGCCTGGATCGTGCTGGCGCTGGTATCCACGGGGTTCCTCAGCTTCGGCCTGTGGGTGCACCACATGTTCGCGGTGGGCATCCCGTTGCTGGCGCTGGCCTTCTTCAGCGCGGCCAGCATGGCGGTGGCGGTTCCGACCTCGGTGCAGGTGTTCGCCTGGATCGCGACGCTGTGGGCGGGACGACCGTGGCTGCGCCTGCCCATGCTGTACATCCTGGGCTTCTTCGTGGTCTTCGTGCTGGGCGGCCTTACCGGCGTGATGCTGGCCTTCGTGCCGTTCGACTGGCAGGCGCACGACACCCATTTCGTGGTCGCCCACCTGCATTACGTACTGATCGGCGGACTGATGTTCCCGCTGTTCGCCGGCCTGTACTACTGGCTGCCGCTGGCGACCGGGCGGATGCCGTCCGAAAGCATCGGGCGGATGGCGTTCTGGCTGGTGATCATCGGATTCCACCTGACGTTCGTGCCCATGCACCTGACCGGGCTGCTGGGCATGCCGCGGCGTGTGTATACCTACTCGCCGGAGCTGGGCGTGGAGTGGCTCAACCTGGTTTCGACCGCCGCGGGCTTCGTGCTGGCCGTGGGGATCGTCGCGATCCTCATCGATGCGGGCCTGTGCTTCCTGCACGGGCGGCGCGCGCGCGCCAACCCGTGGCGCGCGGGGACGCTGGAGTGGGCGATTCCGCGCCCCGTGCCGAACTACAACTTCGCTTCCGCGCCGCAGGTCGCGGATGCCTGGCCGCTGTGGCGCGATCCGGAACTGCCGGCGAAGGTCGCGCGGGCCGACGGACTCCTGGGTGCACCTGCGCATGGGCGGCGCGAACTGCTCGGTACCGGCATCGTTTCGGCCCGGCCTGAGCAGGTGGTGTTCCTGTCCGGTTCGTCCTGGCTGCCGCTGCTCTGCGCGGCCGTGATCACCGTGCTCCTGGCCTGCTTCATCGCCGGCTACTACCTCGCCGCGGCGGCGTGCCTCCTGCCGCTGGCGGCGTTGTTCTCCAACTGGGCCTGGAGCACCGGCTGGCCCGGCGCGCCGATCCAGGTGGATGCCGGCGGCGGACAGGCGCTGCCGTCGCAGTACGCATGCAGGAACGCGCCGGGGTGGTGGGCGGTGGTGGTGACGATGCTGATCGTCGGCTCGCTGTTCGCCTCGCTGGTGTTCGCCTACTTCTACCTGTGGCTGGGGAGCGACAGCTGGCCCCCGGCGGGCATGGGCGAGGCGGCGCCCGGCCCCATCCACTGGTTCGCACTGGCGCTGCTGGCGCTGGCCTGGCTCGCAGGCGCGGCGGCCACCGCGGCGATGCGGGCCGGCCTCAGGCGCCGCAGGCGGATCGTGGTGCCCGCAGCGGTGGCCGCGATGGCAGCGCTGGCGTTCGTCCTGGTCCATGGTTCGCTGCTGGGGGATGCAACGGGTGCGCCGCAGGCGCATGCCTATGCCTCGGTCGTCTGGACGCTGGCCGGCTTCTGCGCGGTGCACCTGCTGGTGGCGGCGCTGCTGTGCCTGCACGTCTGCGCGCGCGTTGGCCGGCGCCTGGTGGACGCCGCACGGCCGCTCGAGTGGCGCATCGCCCATGCATTCCTGCGCTATGCGCTGGTGCAGGCTGCGATCGGCTGGGCTGTCATCCACCTGTTTCCGGCCCTGCAATGAGCCGGTCCGGTCGCCCGCGCCGCCTGAGCTGGATCGCCACCCCCTTCGTCGTCTGGGGTTTGCATTTCGTTGCCGTCTATTCGATCCAGGGCCTCGCCTGCGGTCGCGGCTGGCCTGCGGCATGGGCCTGGCTGGGCATGGCGCTGGTGACCCTTCCGGCGTTCTCCGTCGTTGCCTGGGTCGGACTGCGCGCGCGACGCCAGGCAGGCAGCGAGGACACGGCTGGGCAGAAGCGCTTCACCGCGCGACTGGTCGCCATGCTGTCGCTGCTCTCGCTGCTCGCGATGGCGTTCACGATCGTGCCCGTCCTGCTGCTGCAGCCCTGCGAGTGAGGAAGGTCGTGCGCAACACGCTCAAACAGCCGGTCCCGCAACAGCGCAGCCCCACGGTGGAGAGCCGGGTGGCCATCCACCGCCATCCGCTGCACCCGATCGTGGTGGTGTATCCGATCGCCTGCCTGACCCTGCTGCTTCCGGCGGACGCCCTGCATCTGTGGAGCGGCGAACGCTTCTGGGCCGAAGCGGCCTGGTGGCTCAACGTGGTGGGGCTTGGCGCGGGCCTGGTTGCCGCGGCACTGGGCAGCGCCGACATGTTCCTGATTCGGGTCGCGCGCAGGCACGTGTCGGCATGGAGCCATTTCATCGCCGGGGTGATGCTGCTGGCCCTGGCGGCGCTCGGCGTGTGGCTGCGCTATCCCGATCCGGCCGCGGCCGGCTGGTGGGCGCTGGCCCAGTCGGCGCCCACGGCCGGGATGGTGCTGGTGGTCGGCTGGCTGGGCGGGACGCTCAGCTTCGGACACGGCATCGGCGTCTACGGCCACCGTCAGGGCGAGGACTCCTCGTCCGACCGGGCGCTGGACGAATGAGGCGGATCGGCCAGGGCCTGCGGTGCGGGGAGGTCGCCCACGCTGCGCGGTTTGGCCCCGGTGAGGGCGGCGATCCCCAGCAGCAGCGCCAGCGGGGCCCAGCCAAGAAGCCGCGGCAGCATCGGATTCCCCGCCGTCCGGCCCTTGCCCAGCGCATGCAGGTGCGCGCCCATCCACAGGTGGAACACGACCACCAGCGCCACCAGCATCAGCTTTCCGATCAGCCATGCCCCGGGCTCCACCCACGGGATCAGCATCATGCCCAGGGCGATGGTCAGCACGCCCGCCGGCGTGGCGATGCGGAAGAACAGGCGGTTGGCGACCGGATTGAAGAAGTCCGGCCGTGCATCGCGCCCGCCGCGGCGACGCGCGGCGAACAGGCGCACCAGCAGGAACAGGCCTGTGAACCAGACCGACATGGCGGCGATGTGGGCGACTTTCATCCAGAACAGCATGCGAGG
>JAEXLY010000248.1 GCA_023444765.1 Pseudomonadota bacterium
CACCAGCGGCCATACCCCCGCCGCACGCGGCCCTCTTCCGCTTTTTCGAACCACCAATCACCAATCACCGATCACGGATTCGGATTCCGTCCCACGCCGTGAAATTCGATCCAGCCCATGTAGTGGGCCAGCATCACCAGCAGGATCAGCGCCACCGACAGGGCGATGCGCTTGGTCAGCGCGTTCACGGTGCGCTTGCTCTGGCCCTTGTCGGAGAGCATGTAGTACAGCCCCGCGCCGAGGTTCCACAGGATCAGCGCGAGGAAGCCGACCACCACCAGGATTTTGAGCGAATCGTTCATGGCCTGATCCAGCGGCGCGGTGTGCGCCCGTCGCGTCCATTATCGCAGGCCCCCGTATGGCGGGCATGAGCAGGCGCGGCACGCAGTTGTTCGGCTGGAGCCTGGCGCTGGCGCTGATGGCGCTGTTCGCCTCGCTCGGACGATGGCAGCTCGCGCGCATGGAAGAGAAGCAGGCGATGCTCGACCAGGTGGCGGCGACCCTGGCGCAGCGACAGCCGCTGCCGCTGGCCGCGGCAGGCGATCCGGCGCGGGCGCGCGACTTCGACTGGGCCGCCGGCGAGGGACACTACCTCGACGCCCCCGCGGTACTGCTGGACAACCAGCAGCGCGATGGACGCCCGGGCGTGCGCGTGTACCGCGCCTTCGCGCCCGAGGACGGCGCGCCCCTGCTGGTCGAACTCGGCTGGCTGCCGCTGCCGGGGGACCGGACCATGCCGCTTCCCGAACCCCTCGCCGGCCCCCAGCGCGTCGCCGGCCTGCTGGCGCCACCGCCGTCGGCGGGGCTCGCCGAAGGCCTGTCGACCGCGACGCCCGGCGGCGACGTGCTGGCCGTGCGCCTGGACGCCTCCGGCCTGCCCGCGCTGCTGGGCCTCGCCGCGCTGCCCCCGCGCGTGCTCAAGCTCGATCCCGCCCTGCCGATGGGCTACGCACGCGACCTCGACGTGCTGCCCAACACCCTGCCGCCGCAGAAGCACCTTGGCTATGCGGTGCAGTGGTTCGGATTGGCCGCGGCCGTGCTCGCCACCGCCCTCGTCCTGACTTTCCGGTTCCGTCGATGAACGCTCCCGTCTCCCCGCAGCAGCGCGGCCGCAATCGCGGCATGCTGATCCTGGTCGTCGTCGTGTTCCTCGGCAGCGCGATCGTCGCCGGCGCGCTGCGGTTCTCCGGCTGGCGGCCGTCGGGCATGAAGAACCATGGCGAACTGCTCGACCCGCCAGGCGACCTGCGCGAGGTGGTGCCGAGGCTGCGCGATGGCGGGGAGTACGCCTGGAACCCGGTGGAGCGCACCTGGCGCATCGCCCTGGCGCCGCAGCCCGGCTGCGGCGATGAATGCGTGCTGCTCTCGCAGCGGCTCGACACCGTCTGGCAGCTGTTCACCCACCGCGCCGACCACGTGCACATCCTCTGGATCGGCACGCCGCCGGACGGCGTGCAACGCAACAGCGCCTGGCGCGAGATCGAACCCGATCCGGCCCTGCTCGCGGCGCTGCCGCGCTGGCGGGACCCGGCGGGCACGCCGGTGTACGTGATCGATCCCAACGGTTTCGTGATCCTGCGCTACGCTCCCGGTTTCGATCCGGGCCACCTGCGCACCGACATGGCCCGCCTGCTCAAGCTGCGATGACGTCCTCCCCTTCCTCCGCTCCCTCGCGACCGCAGGTCTACCGGCACTTCCACCGGATCGCCTGGCTTGCCGTCGCACTGACCTTCAGCGTGATCGTGTTCGGCGCCTTCGTGCGCCTGTCCGACGCGGGCCTGAGCTGTCCGGACTGGCCGACCTGCTATGGCCGCGCCACCTGGCCGCAGGCCGCGCAGGACGTGAGCGACCATGCCGCCACCGCGATCCGACCGTTCGAGACGCACAAGGCCTGGCGCGAGCAGGTGCATCGCCACCTGGCCGCCACCCTCGGCGTCCTGGTGCTGGTGCTCGCGCTGCTCGCCGCGCGGCGGCGCCGCCACGGGATCGCCCAGGTACTGTCCGCGTCGGCGCTGGTGGCCGCGGCGATTCCGCTGTACATGCAGGGTCACATCGTGCCGGCGCTGTCGGTCGCGGCGCTGGGCGAGGGCCTGTTGCTGGTGGCGGCATTGCGCTGGTCGAACGTGGACATGGCGCGCGCGGGCGCGTTGACGCTCGCGGTGGTGATCTTCCAGGCGCTGCTGGGCAAGTGGACGGTCACGATGCTGCTCAAGCCGGTGATCGTGATGGGCCACCTGCTGGGCGGCATGCTCACCTTCTCGCTGCTCGTCTGGATGGCATGGCGCGCCACGCACCTGCCCATCGTGCTGGCTGACGCCGCGGCGCTGCGGCGCTGGGTGATCGCCGCGATCGCGGTGCTGGGCGTGCAGATCGCGCTCGGCGGCTGGGTGAGCGCCAACTACGCCGCGCTGGCCTGTGGCGCCGGCGGCTGGACCACGGCGCAGCCGCACTACATGGATTTCCCGCGCTGCGTCGGCCAGTGGTGGCCGCCATCGGATTTCAGTGAAGGCTTCGTGCTGTGGCGCGGCGTGGGCGCGGACTACGAGGGCGGCGTGCTCGACGGTGCCTCGCGCATCGCCATCCAGATGGCGCACCGGCTGTTCGCGGTGGCCGCCGCGGCCGTCCTGCTGCTGGTGTCCTGGCGCACGCTGCGCACGCCGGGGCTGCGCGCCTGGTCGGTGGTGCTGGCGCTGCTGACCTGCGCCCAGGTGCTGCTGGGCGTGCTCAACGTCAAACTGTCGCTGCCGCTGTGGGTTGCGGTGATGCACAACGGCGGCGCGGCCCTGCTGCTGTTCACCCTGGTGTCGCTGCTCGCGCGCCTGCGGCGTCCGGCGTAAGTGGACATGCGCGCCGCGATGCGATTGCAGACCACCCTGCCCACGGTGCCGGCCGGCGCGGTGACGCGATGAGCCGTTCGCACTCCACCTGGCGCCAGTACTGGACGCTGACCAAGCCGCGCGTGGTCGCGCTGATCGTGTTCACCGCGCTGGTGGGCATGTTCCTGGCCGTGCCCGGCCTGCCGCCACTGCGCGAGGGCGTGTTCGGGCTGCTCGGCATCTGGCTGGCCGCGGCTTCGGCGGCGGCGATCAATCACCTGATCGACCAGCGCATCGACAAGGTCATGGTGCGCACCGCCGACCGCCCGCTCGCCACCGGCGCGCTCAACCCGGCGCAGGTGCTGGCGTTCGCGGTGTTCCTCGGCGCGCTGTCGATGGCGGTCCTGATCGCACTGGTCAATCCGCTGACCGCCGCGCTCACCTTCGCCTCGCTGATCGGCTATGCGATCGTCTATACCGGTTTCCTCAAGCGCGCCACGCCGCAGAACATCGTGATCGGCGGCATCGCCGGCGCGGCGCCGCCGCTACTGGGCTGGGCCGCGGTGACCAACATGCAGGGCCAGTGGGACTGGGCCCATGCGCTGCTGCTGGTGCTGATCATCTTCGTCTGGACGCCGCCGCACTTCTGGGCGCTGGCGATCTTCCGCCGCGAGGACTACGCGCGTGCGCTGGTGCCGATGCTCCCGGTCACACACGGGGTGGAGTACACCCGCTGGCAGATCCTGCTCTACACCGTGCTGCTGTGCGTGGTGACGGTGCTGCCGGTGGCGGTGGGCATGAGCGGGCTGTTCTACCTCGGCGGCGCTGTGGTGCTGGGCCTGGCCTTCCTCTGGTACGCCTGGCGCCTGCTCGATCCGCCGGACGAACTGTTCGCGATGAAGGTCTTCAACTATTCGGTGGTCTACCTGATGGCGCTGTTCGCCTTCCTGCTGGTCGACCATTGGCTGCTGCCGTGGCTCGACCCGGCTCCGAGGCAGGCCTTCCAGCTCGAACGCGTCGACTGAGCGACCGCGGCGGGCGCGATCGCGCGCACCGCAGATGCCGATCGCGCCGGGCAGGGCGTACTGCCTACGCGTCGTGGCCGGAAGCCCGTGCCGCGGAGAGAGATCCGCCAGCCGCCTTGGTCCGGTCCGGTGGAGGGCGCGTTCCTGGCGGTTTCGTGGCCGGGCCTTGCTCCTGTCGCCGGGACGACGGCGTCGGGACAGACGCGGGATTCCGCCGCGCACGCAACCGGTGCGGTGTTTGTCGGGCCCCGTCGTGCGGCCCGCGCGCCGTCCTCCGCAATGCCGCGGCCACCATCCCCGCAGCACCGCCGCACACGCCGCCGCGTCAACCCGGCCGCGCCCGCTCCGCCACCGCGTCCAGCGTGTCCGGCGTCACCTGCCAGCCTGCCGCGTCGCCGTACACGAAGTCCGCGTGCAGGCGCCCGCCCGCGCGCTGGAGCTGGATCACGCACACCGTCCACGGCGCCTGGCCTTGCACCTGCGTGGCCGCGCGCAGCTCGTCCAGGCGCGCACCGATGGTGCCGGCGTCGTTCCGTGGCGTGGCCGCCACCGGCGGCTGCCCGTCGCGATAGGCGAAGCCGCTGAGCCGCCGCGCATCGCCGGAATAGTCGGCGATCAGGGCATAGCCATCCAGGTCGTGCCCGGCGGTGGCGATGTCGCGCAGCAGCAGTTCGCCGATGCCGCGCACCAGCGCGTCGCGACCGGGCGCGCTCACGCGGCCTTCCCGATCATCCCGTCCATGTCCTCGCGTGCGATCCGGTCGAACACCTGGCCAGCCTCGTTGTCGAACACGATCAGCGTCGGATCATAGACCGCCTTGCCGCTCGCCGGGTCGATCACCGCGTAGTCCACCCGGACCTGGTCGGGGCGCGGGTTGCCGGGCGGCTGCAGCTGCACCTCCAGATGCACCTCCATGCCGGTGGCCAGCCAGTCCGCCCACTCCTGTTCCATCGCCGCGTACACGCGCTGGTTGAAGTGGCCCTGCTGCGGGAACATGTTCACCGGCCCGTGGCCGTTGACGAAGCGGTAGGCCACGATGTGGCCGACGTCGTCGCCGCTGCCCTTCATGGCGTTGTCGCTGCGGAAACGGCTTTGCGCACCGGCCTCGATGCGGTCGGACTCGCGCCCGCCACTGCCCGGCTCCCAGGTCAGCACCGCATCGGCCGAGACCGGCCGGCCGCTGTCGTCGAGCGTCCACACCACTTCGTTGGATTCGCCGCTGCCGGTCTCGGTGACCACGCCGGTGATGCTGGCGCCTTCGACGGCTTCGCCGATGCGCACCGTCTGCGGCGGTGGCGTGCCGTGGAGCAGCATCCGACTGTAGGAAGCGCGGTCCGCACCTGCGGTGACGTCCAGCATCGCGGTATGGCGGATGAAGTCCTCGCGCTGCGCGGGTGGCGACGCCGGACCGCCGTCGCGTGGCGCGTCGAACAGGCGCTGCGAGCCGGTCATCACCCGCAGCTCGCCGTCGGCGGTCATCTCCAGCGACACGCGCAGGTCCCCGATCGACTCCAGCCCGTTGGCCGCCGCCAAGGCGCGGAAGGTCGCTTCCATCGGCGTGCCGGCATAGTCGCGGCCGTGCATCTCGATGCGCGTGCGTGGCGGGATCGTGGCCGGATCGAATGGATTGAGCCCGCGCATCGTCGCGGGTGCGGCGTCCTCGTTGCGCATCGTGGCCTCGAAGCGCACCGGCACCGCCTGGGCGCCGGTCCCCGGAGCCGACACGGACATCTCGCCCGTCGCCGTCCACGTGGTGCTCCATTGCGCCTGGCGCTCGTGGTGGATGCGCACCGAGCCGTGGTCGAGCGCGAACCCGACCTCGGCCGGGTCGGCCGACAGCAGCGCGTCGTCGAAACCCGTCGCGACCGGATCGGGCGGGTGCGGCGACGGCATCGGTCCCTGCGGTGGCGGTAGTGGGGGTGGAAACCGGAACGTCTCGTAGGACATGGCGGGCCGGAAGCATGCGGCGCCATCGGGCACCATCCGCCGCGCAGGCTACGCCGTGCCGCAGTGCCGCGACATTGGGGAAAACCCGGGGATCGCCGGCGTCCCGTGCCCGGGGGCGACGCCCCGCCACGGGATCTCCGGAGGCGCTACGCCGCCTGCGCCTTCCGGTACGCCACCAGCGCGTTCGCGTGGCCGTGGCCCATGCCGTGTTCCTGCTTGAGGAAGGCGACCTGCTCCATATGCGCGCGCGTGCCGACGGTGTCCAGCAGCGCCAGCCAGTGCGACACCGGCTTGCCGTAGGTCTTCTCGATGGAGGGGAAGTAGGACGCCGGTCCCTTTGCGCTGGCCTGGCCTGTCATTGCGTGATTCCCTGCGGTTGCGGTTGCGGTTGCGGGATCGGCACGGACGCCTGCCGCCCCTTCCATCTCCACGACGAAGCCGCGGCACGCGGATCGACAGACGGAAGAGTGACCGGCCGGCGGCATGCCGCCGGCCGCTTTCGGGCAGTGCCTCAGTCGCGACCGCCTGGCCGGGCGTCGCCCGCGGCCAGCATGGCGAGCGTCCGGGCATCCTCATGGCCCATCGCACGCAGGGCCGCGTGGTACGCGCTCCCTGGCGACGATGCCTGCGCGAACAGCGTCATGCACGAGACGAACTTCATGCAGTCGAGTTCGCCGAAGATGCGCAGCGGCGGCTGCCCCGAGTCCAGCACCGCGCGCGTGGCCGCCTCCAGCCGCGGCCCCAGCACCGGATGCGCCAGGTAGGCCCTGGCCTCGCCCGGTCCATCGATTCCGTAGAACGCCGCCCGCGTGCTGCGCCCCAGGCCGCGCAGCTGCGGGAACACGAACCACATCCAGTGCGAGCGTTTGCACCCGCCGCGCAGTTCCTCCATCGCGCGTTCGTAGGTGTCGGCCTGCGCGTCGACGAAACGTTGCAGGGCAACGGTCATGCGCCACCGCCCGGCCGGCCATGGAATGCCGCGCCAACGTTCCCTGCTGCGCCGGCAGTGAAGGCCCGGGATGCCGAGCGCCGAAGCCGCGGACCGCGCCGCGCGACGGCTTCCGCACCGACCACCATGTCCCCGGCGCACGTCCAGCTCATGCCATCGGCTGCCGGATGATCGTCCGCCACTTCGCCGGATCCGCGCGCCGGATGTCGCTCAGGTAGATCTCATGGTGCCTGCCCGTCAGCCGCCCGTGCGCGGCGATGAAGCCGTGGACGCGCGCGATCGTCGGCCCTTCCTCGCTGAAGGGTCCCACATGCAACACCTGCGCGCAGCGGCCTTCGGTGAGATGCTCGAGCCGGATCCGGTCCATCGCGGCCAGCCCCTTCTTCCGGCGCACCTGTTCCATCGCAGCCTCCAGCACCAGGTCCTCCACGAAATCCGGCTGCAGGATCATCATCGTCCAGCGCCAGCGTGCACGGTCGTTGCTGGCGAAGGCGGCAGGGTCGTCCGCCCACCACAGCCCCTCCAGCGGCATCACCGCGTAGTCGATCCCGGCGCTGCGTTTGAGCATGAACCTGGCCGCGTACGACACCGAGAACAGCGCCTGCACCGCCTCGGTGTAGGCCGGCGTGGTGTTGGGATCGCCCTGTCCGTCGATCATCAGGAAGCGCAGCCGCGGCACGTCCACCTCCACGACCTCCCTGGCCGATGGCGCATACAGCTGCCGGAGCTCGCGCTTCAGGTCGATCTTCGTCATGCGGGTCGCCTCCCTGCCGTCAGCCGCGTACGGCACCCGCACAGCGTCCGGTCAGCGCATCCAGTTCGCCGAGCACGGATGCGTCCACCGTGGTGAAGTTGAAGCACGATCTGCCCTGCATGCGCCTGAGCAGCCCGGACGCGACGCCTTCCAGCAGTGCGGGGTTCTCGTACACCGGCATCAGGTGGTAGCTCACGTACGACTTCCTCACCTGCACTGCGCCGAAGAACCGCGTCTTCGCCCTGGCGGTCACCGGCGCCAGTTCCACGTACAGGTGGCCGCGCTCGTCGGTCCGGATCGTCATGCCCTGCGCATGCCGGCGCAGGATGGCCGAGAGGGCGGGGAACACGGCTGCGGGATCGTTCATGGCGGCCTTCGATGCGCGCTGCGAGGCGCGGCTGGCGTGGTGTGGTGACGGACCGTCCGGCGTGCGCTGGCGCCATGGGCTCCCGGGTCTCCGGTGCGCGGGCCTGGATCATTCCCGCAGGATCTTCTCCATCGCCTTGCCCTTGGCCAGTTCGTCGACCAGCTTGTCGAGGATGCGGATCCGGCGCATCAGCGGGTCGTCCACCTCCTCCACGCGCACGCCGCAGACCACGCCGGTCACCCGCGCGCTGGCGGGATTCATGGCCGGTGCCTGGGCGAAGAAGGTCTCGAAATCGTGTTCGTGCGCGATCTGCTGCTGCAGCTCCTCCTGGGTGTATCCGGTCAACCATCGGATCACCTCGTCCACCTCCGCCTGCGTGCGGCCCTTGCGCGTGCCCTTCTGCACGTACATCGGATACACGCTGGAGAACTTCATCTTGAAAATGCGATGTCCGGCCATGCGTCCTCCCATCCGTGTCCTGGAGTGCCGCGTGCGGGAAGCCCGCAATGCGGAACACTCAGCTGCGGTCGACGATCCTCGCGATCCGCCCACCGTCGAATCCGAACTCCGTTGTCCCCACCAGTTCGAGCAGCGTGCCGGCGGCCGGGCCGCCCGGCATATCCGCGGCAAGCCGCCCGCGGTAGGCGATCCGGGCGATGGTGCGATCGGCCGCCGGTTCGAGCCCTGTCAGGCGCTGCTCGCGCTCGGAGAACAGCGCACAGGCCCGCTCGGCCAGCGCACGGAAGGCATCGATGCCGACCGCCTCGGCCGTCAGCTGGCCGCCCGTATGGTTCTCGAAACGGATGTCCGGCGACAGCAGCGCCAGCATCCCCTCCACGTCGAAACGGTTGTAGGCGGCCAGATAGCGATCGATGAGTGCCCTCCGGGACGGCTCGTCCATGACTCCTCCATGCGTGTGCGTGGGCGGCGGGCGCGCGCAATGCGATGCCGCCGCCATGCCGGGCGCGACTCAGCCCGGCCCCATCGTAGCGGCCACCAGGCGCTTTGGCGCCTTGCTGCGCCACGCGGCACGGAGAAGGTGCTCCACCGCCTGCGGCTCGGCACGCGCCAGGTCCACCCGCAGGCCGAGGATCCGCTTGCCCCAGTGCAGCGGCTCCATCGCCGTGCCGTAGACCTCCAGCGCCAGCAGCCGCTCCTGCTCGTCCACCATCACGTGCAGGTGCCGCTGGTCCGGTGGCACCGTGGCGAAGATCTTCCCCTTCACCCGGAACGATCCGTAGTCGAAATGCGGCGCCTCGGCGACCTCGGGCAGGGCGAGCGCAATCGCACGGGCGGTTTCGAAGTCCATGTCAGATCTCCAGATCCGGATGACGGCGCAGTGCCTGCCGGATGCTACTCCCTCGATCGCGGCGTTCAATGCCCGGAGGCCCGGCCATGGGACACTCGCCCCCGCGCACAGGCCGCTGCGCGGGAAACGCGGCCGGTCCGCGCATGCCGGGGCAGCGACCGGGGCGGCCCGTCCGCTCATGCCTCGATGACAAGCGCCTCGCTCCCGTGCATCGGCAGCGCCCGGCACAGCAGCATCTCGTTGTCCGCGCAGGCGGCCGCGGGTTTGTCCGGATACGTGACCGCCCCCTGCGTGAGCACGTGCCTGCAGTTGCCGCAGGTGCCTGCGCGACAGGAACTGGGCGGGTCGAGTCCGCAGGCCTCGGCCAGCTCGAGCAGGCTCCCGGCCCCGGGTGTCCAGTGCGCACGCTTGCCGGATCGCGCAAACAGCACGTCCACGGTCCCGGTTGCCGGCGGTGGCATCCTCGGCGCGTCGTCGCGCCGGAGGCCGGCCGGTCCGAACGCCTCGGCGTGGATGCGAGCGTCGGGCACGTTCATGCTGCGCAGTTGCGCGTAGAGCGACTGCATGAAGGCCGGCGGCCCGCACAGGTGGAAATCGAAGTCGCCGAACGGAAGCACCGCCTGCAGCAGCGCCAGGTCCACCCGCCCCTTCGCGTGGTAGTCGACGCCTTCGACCGCGCCCTCGTCCGGATGGCTCAACACCTGCACGACGCGCACCGCACCGTCGGCCGACTCCGCGAGCCGGTCAATCTCGCGGGAGAACGCGCGCTCGGCCACGCTCCGGCTGCCATGGACGAACCAGGTCCGCCTGACGCGCCGCTTGCGCAGGCCTTCATGGACCACGTGCCTGAGCATCGCCATCATCGGCGTGATGCCGATGCCGGCCGAGACCAGGACCAGGGGCCGCTGCCCGAACGCATCGACGACGAACCCGCCCCCCGGCGCCCGCGCCTGGATGATGTCGCCCACCCGGCAGTGCGCGTGCAGGTGGGAGGAGAACACGCCCTGCTTCCTGACGCTGATGCGGTACGCGCCGTCCGATGGCGCGAGCGAGAGCGTGTACACGCGCGAGGCGGCCCGCGCCCCGCCGGGTAGCCTGAGGCGCACGGGCAGGTACTGCCCGGCCTGGTGCAGCCACATGCCCGACGCGTCCGCAGGTTCGAGCCAGAACGACTTGACCGAAACCGATTCGTCGTCGATCGCCGTGATGCGGAAATCGCGCCACTGTTCGCGCGCCCGTGCGGCTTCGCGGCGTGCGTCGGCCTCCTGCCACGACCCGGTCGTCAGCGCGTTGGGCGAGGCCTCGCCATCGCTGCCGCGCAGCGGGAACGCGGCCCTGCGCCTGGTCCAGCGACGGACGTCCACATGCCACAGGCGTTCCGCGCCCTGGAAGCTCCGGACGTCCTCTGCATCGAAATCGAGCACGACGTCGCCGGACAGGTGGAGCAGGTCGCCGGTGGCGAAGTCCACGAATACCAGCCCGGCTTTCGGGTTGAGCAGGAAGTTGCCGAGCGTGTTGAAATGCTGGTTGCCGGCGAAGTCCGGAACCGTCAGCCGGTTGTCGCGGACCCTGACGAATCCCGGCCTGCCGCCGCGATGGGACGCATCGACCGAGCGCCCGCCGTGCTCGCCCTGTTCGACGTGGCTGCCGACGAAGAAGACATCCGCGCTCGCGATCATCCTTCGCGCTGCGTCGTCGAGTTCCCTGCCGCGCTCGACCTCGCCGTGCCAGGCCTGCATGGGGTCGCGGACGAACTCCATGCCGCGTGCGTGGATGTACTGCGGGCAGTTGCCGAAGGACTGCCCGACCGCCACGCCGAGAGCTCCGCTCGCGTTCCGTACCAGCGTCCCGTTCATCCGGTTGCGACGGCGCGTATGCAGTTCGATGCCGAGCAGGCCGACCGGCTCGCCCGCGGTCCAGCCCTCGGCGACCGGATCGGACGGATCCGGCGCGCGATTGATCTGCAGGAACTTCGCGTCGGGGGAGTGGGCGAAGCCCGGCCTGCCGGGCAGCAGCGTGCCCGCCGGATAGCCCTCCCGGTCGACGCTCGCGGCGACCAGGAAGGGCAGCTGCGCGAAGAAGGTCCGGTGCTGGTCGGGCATGTGGTCGCGCACCACGCGCCGCCCGAGCGCGTCCAGGCGCTCGGCCACGCCGAGCTGGCGCTGGATCGCCAGCTCGCCTGCGTGGAAGGGGGAGGGTGCGTGCGCCACTGCCGCCGTCTCGCCGGAACCGGTGGAGGCGGCCTATGCCGCCAGTCCCGCCTTCGTCGCCGGCATGGGCACGAAGCCCGGCAGCCGCTCGATGCGCTCCAGCCACGCGTTGACGTTGGCGTAGGCCTCCAGCGCCACGTTGCCTTCCGGGGCATGGGCGATGTACGAGTACGCCGCGATGTCGGCGATGGTCGGCGTGTCCGCCGCGAGGAAGGCGCGCCCTTCCAGTTCGCCATCGATCACCCGCAGCAGGGCGTGGCTGCGCGCGATCAGGTCGGCGGCGTCGTACTTCGCGCCGAAGACGGTCACCAGGCGTGCGGCGGCGGGACCGGAGGCGATCTGTCCCGCGGCCACCGACAGCCAGCGCTGCACGCGGGCCGCGTCTGCCGGGTCTTCCGGCAGCCACTGGCCGTTGCCGTACTTGCCGGCGAGGTACACCAGGATGGCGTTCGAGTCGGCGATCACCTCGCCGCCGTCGTCGAGGACGGGCACCTGTCCGAAGCTGTTCAGGCGCAGGAAGTCGGGCTGCCTGTGCGCGCCGGCACCCAGGTCCACGTCGACCATCTCGGCGTCGAGGCCGAGCAGCGAGAGCAGGAGTTGCGCGCGGTGGCAATGGCCGGACAGCGGGTGGCGATAGAGTCTGATTGCCATATCGGGGATCCTTTTGTTGGAACGATGGATTGCGGGGCGGCCGCTCAGAGGCCGAGTTCGCCCAGCGAGGGCTCGTCGTCGGGACGCCGGCCGGACGGCCAGCGGAACCGGCGCTCGCGCTCGTCGATCGGCAGGTCGTTGATGCTGGCGATGCGCGTGCGCATCAGGCCGTGCGGGTCGAATTCCCAGTTCTCGTTGCCGTAGCTGCGGAACCAGGCGCCGTGCGCGTCGTGCCACTCGTAGGCGAAGCGCACGGCGATGCGGTTCCCGTCGAAGACCCACAGCTCCTTCGCCAGCCGGTAGTCCCGTTCGCGTTGCCACTTGCGCACCAGGAACGCCCGGATCTCGTCGCGGCCCTGCAGGAACTCCGCGCGGTTGCGCCAGCGGCTGTCGGTCGTGTACGCCACGGCCACCCGGTCGGGATCGCGTGTGTTCCAGGCATCCTCGGCCAGGCGGACCTTGCGAATGGCGGTGCCCCGGTCGAAGGGTGGCAAGGGCGGTCTGTCCATGGGCGGCGTCTCTGGGAAATCGGTGGCGCCTGGCGCGGAGGGCGACAGGCCCGGCGCGGGTGGGAGAGAGAAAGCCTATGGGCTTCCACAATTCGGCACTAGCGGGTAAAAACTGGAATCAGCCTTCCTGAGAACGGAAAGAACATGGACCGCCTGGACGCGATGAGCGTCTTCATGACCGTGGTGGAGCAGGGCAGCCTGTCCGCCGCCGGCCGCAGGCTCGGCATGCCGCTGGCCACCGTCAGCCGCAAGCTGTCGGACCTCGAGGCGCACCTGAGGGCGCGTCTCCTCAACCGCTCCACCCGCGGGCTCACGCTGACCGACTCCGGCCGCGATTACCTCGCCGCATGCAAGCGCATCCTCGAGGACGTGACCGAAGCCGAGCAGGCGGCGGCCGGCGAGTTCAGCCAGCCGCGCGGCGAACTGGTCGTCACCGCGCCGCTGGTGATGGGCCGCATGCACGTGCTGCCGGTCGTCGCCGGCTTCCTCGCCGCGTATCCCGACATCCGCGTCCGCCTGCTCCAGGGGGACCGCATCGCGCACCTGCTCGACGAGCACATCGACCTTGCGGTGCGTGTCGGCCAGCTTCCCGACCGCCGGCTGGCGGCGACGCGTATCGGCACCACCCGCCACGTGGTCTGCGCCCATCCGGACTACCTTTCCGCGCACGGGATCCCGCGCACGCCGGACGAACTCGCCCAGCATCGCTGCATCACGTTCGAGGCCCTCGACTCCACCGAAACGTGGACCTTCGCGGTGGACGGCGCCCAGGTGGCGGTGCCGGTGCGCTCGGCGCTGGTGGTGAACACCGCGGAAGCCGCAATCGACGCGGCGCTGGCCTGCGTCGGCGTGACCCGCGTGATGTCCTACCAGATCGAGGAATGGAAACGCAGTGGGCGGCTGCAGACCGTGCTGCGCGAGTTCGAGCCGCCGGCGATGCCCGCCAGCCTCGTCTACAACGCCCAGCGCCGCCTGCCGCTGAAGCTGCGTGCATTCCTCGATTTCGCCGCGCCCCGGCTGCGGGAGCGTCTTGCCCCCGGGGAATAGGCCCCGTTCCGGGCGGCTTCAGCCCGGGGCCTAAGCGTGATGCTCAATACCGTCGGGCAGCGCCACCCAGGGATGCATGCGCTCCTCGTACACCGACACGACGGGCGCAGGAAAGCCGGGGTCGGCGAAGGCCCCGACGGGGATGCCCACGACGTCGGGCTGCGCCTCGATCACGTAGTACACCGTGTCGCCGCAGACCGGGCAGAAGTGGAACCGCGCCCGCCCGCCGGAATCGCCGATACGCACGAAGGCCGTGCTGTCGCCGTGGATTGTCACCGCATCTGCCGGGAACCGCGCCTGCGCGCCGAACACGCTGCCGGTGCGGCGCTGGCAGGCCAGGCAATGGCAGATCGAGATGCGGACCGGCTCCGCCGCGGTGGTGGCGGTGAGCTGGCCGCAGCTGCAGGCGGCCTGGCGAAGCGGCATGGCGACGACCTTGCGGGGTGGGGCCGGGCTCAATGATGCCCGGTCGGATGGGAGAGGTGGAAAGCGTGCCCCAACGGGCCAGGCCGCACGGTCATCGGTCCGTGGCGAGGCCGTGGACGCAGCGTCCCGCAAACCGTCAGGTCTCAGGCCCGGACCTCCAGTTCGCCCGTGCCATCTGTCGGGCGATCTCCTCGAGTGCAGTCGCGCCGCGCTCGTGCGCTTTCACCAGACGGATGGCCAGCACGACCGCCAGGACGACCGGCAAAACGAGAAAAAGAAAGTAAGCCACCCCAAGACCGAGAGAAACCATGGATCGCACACTCCTTGTCGTGCCACGAGGGCCTATGCCAGAACCAATCGTGCCACTAATCCCCCAACAGATGCTGCTGCCAGAACAGGATCGACGCGGCCCCGAAGTAGTCGCTGTTGGTCTTCTTCCGGAACCCGTGTCCCTCGTCGTTGAACATCAGGAACCACACCGGCTTGTCGTTCGCGCGCACCGCGGCGGCGATCTGCTCGGCTTCGGTGTACGGCACGCGCGGGTCGTTCCGGCCCTGGGCGACGAACAGCGGGGCGTCGATGCGATGGGCGTTCTTCAGCGGCGAGATGCGGTCGAACACGGCGCGCATGGCGGGATCGCGTTCGTCGCCGTACTCGGCGCGGCGCAGGTCGCGGCGGTATTCCTCGGTATTGGTGAGGAAGGTGGTGAAGTCCGAGATGCCGACGATGTCGATGCCGGCGCGGATGCGCTCGCTGTAGTGCATCAGCGAGGCCAGCACCATGTAGCCGCCGTAGCTGCCGCCGGTCACGCCCACGCGCGAGGCGTCGAGTTCGGGCTGCTGTGCGATCCAGTCGAGCAGGGCGCCGATGTCCTGCACCGAATCCTCGCGCTTCTCGGCGTTGTCCAGGGTCAGCCAGGTCTTGCCGTAGCCCGACGAGCCGCGCACGTTGGGCACCAGCACGGCCACGCCCAGCTCGTCGAGCAGGAACTGGGTGGTGGCGTTGAAGCCGGGACGTGACTGCGACTCGGGGCCGCCATGGATGCTGACCACCACCGGGTAGCCGCCTGCGGGCGCGGGCCTGGCGGGCCGGTAGTAGAAGGCGGGAATGGTGCGCGGTTGCCCGTCCACGGTGTCGAACGTGGGATAGCGCACCAGCGTGGGGGCGACGAATCGGCTGGTGTCCAGGCCCCCCACTTCGCTCTTGGTCCAGCGCTCCAGCTTGCCGCTGCTCAGGTCGATCACGTGCGTGTCGCTGGGCGAAGTGGCGGTGTTGAGCGTGATCGCCAGCTGCCGGCCGTCGGGAGAGAACTCGAGCCCGCCGATCAGGCCCATCGGCAGTTCCGGCAGGTCGAGCGGCCGGTGCGACGGCAGGGCGAGGACGGTGAGCCGGTCGATGCCGTCCTCGTTGGTCACGTAGGCCAGGTGGCGGCCATCGTCGGCGATCTCGAAGCCGCCCACGTCCCAGGGCAGGGTGCTGAGCTGCACGGGCGCGCCTTGCCCGGGGCGGTGATGGCGCAGGGTGCGGAACTCGCTGGGCTGGCCGTCCACCGGCTCGTCGGAGACGTAGTACACGCCCTGGCCGTCCGGCGCGTAGCGGAAGCCGGCGAACGCGGCCTTGCCGCCTTCGACCGGAAACAGCCGCAGGCTGCCGGTGGCCACGTCCACCTCGCCCGGGTACGACTCGTTGATCGAGACGTAGCGCGACACCAGCAGACGGGTGCCGTCGGGCGAGAAGTCCAGCGCGCTCCAGCTGCCGCCTTCCTGCAGCAGCAGGCGCGACTGGCCGCTGCGCATGTCGCGCAGCCAGATGTCGCGGTCGGTGCCGTTGCGCGCGGTGCTGCTCCAGGCCATGAAGCTGCCGTCGCGGCTGAGCACGGTGCCGCCGTTCTGGCTGCGCTTGCCGTCGGTGAGCAGGGTGGCTTCGCGCGTTCGCGCGTCGAACCAGTACAGCTGCGAGAACTCGTCGCCACCGCGGTCCTTGCCGAACACGAAGCCCGGGCGCGCGGCGCTGGCGGGGGCGACGGTCACCCCGGCGAGGGGTTCGGGATAGAAGGTCAGCTGCTCGCGCATGCCCAGCGGCTGGCAAACGCGGTGCACCTGGCTGGTCTCGGCGAAGCGCGTGGACACGAGCAGGCAGCCGTCGGCCGTCCATCCATCGACCGCGGCGCCGCGGGTGTTCTGGTAGCGGTTGAGGCGCTCGACGAGTTCGGCGGGGATCTCGGGGATGCCCTCGGTGACGCGGTTGCCTTGCTCCTTGCGCTCGACGCTGGTGGGCGTGGGTTGGGAGGTCTGGGCGATCGCGGGCAGGGCCAGCGCCAGGCCGAGGGCGAGGCTGGCGAGCGGCGGGGTCAGGCGCATGGGTGGCTCCCGGAAGAAGGTCGCCACAGGCTAGTGCAGATTGGAGGGCGGGGGCAGCTGTTGCGGGCCGGGCGCGTTGCGTCCTCGCGCTTCCCCCTCCATGCGTGCTGCTCCCTCCCGCCGCCAGCGGAGAGGGTTGGCGCGGGGGCGCGCCAGGTTGCATCGCACAGCAGGATGCATGGCTCCGCTCGCCCCCATCCCGGCCTTCCCCCGCGAGCGGGGGAAGGGGCAAAGCGGGCGCTCGCGGTGGGTAGTTCCGCCCCTCCCCGCAAGGGCAGAGCGGGTGTTCGCGGCGGGTGATACCGCGCCCTCCCCGCTTGCGGGGGAGGGTTGGGGTGGGGGGGCGTCAGGTCGCATCGCGCAGCAGGTGGCGCGGCTCCGTTCGCCCCCATCCCGGCCTTCCCCCGCGCGCGGGGGAAGGAGCAAGGCGGGCGCTCGCGGCGGATGGTGCCGCTCCCTCCCCGCTGGCGGGGGAGGGTTGGGGTGGGCGTGCGTCAGGTCGCATCGCGCAGCAGG
>JAEXLY010000299.1 GCA_023444765.1 Pseudomonadota bacterium
GCGCACGACGTGCCCGTCCGGTCCGTCCGTCGCGCGCTGCGCCGGCCGGGGCGGGCCACTGCGTAGGGCGCAAGACCGTCCCGCCCAGCACGGCGCCGAGGCAGGTGTCGCGACGGCAACCGGTCCCGCTGCGGCGCATTGCCACCACGGCCGCGAACCCCGTGCGTCGCGCGCCGCCCGACCCTGCCAGCGCCATCTCCGGCTTGCTTCTCGCAATGGGCCGGGCGCCTGTTGCGGGGCAGGGCCCTGACTGGCCCTCGAACCCGCGCGCGCGGCGCGTGGCGGGGCGCCGCACGCGCTACTTGCTGCTGACGTACTTCTCGCGGCGGATCTGCGGCACCGGCAAGCCCGCCTCCTTGAGCGCCTCGAAGCAGGCATCGACCATGTTGGGGTTGCCGCACAGATAGGCGATGTCGCCGGCGGGATCGGGGGCGAACTCGGGCAGGAACTGCTGCACGTAGCCATGACGCACATCGGGGTGGGCATGCGGCGAACCGTCCGCGGGCAGCTCGCGGGAAAAGCACGGCACGAAACGGAAGCCGGGATGGCGCTGCGCGAACGCGCGGAACTCTTCGCCGTACAGCAACTCGGCCGGCGTGCGTGCGCCGAACAGCAGCACGACCTCGATTCCGCGCTCGGCGATCGCCTGCGCCAGCAGCGGCAGCATGGCGCGGTACGGGGTGACGCCGGTTCCGGTCCCGATCAGCAGGTAGCGGCGGTTGCCATCGCGTGGCATCAGGCAGAATCGGCCGAACGGACCGCTGGCCTGGACCGTGCCGCCTTCCTCCAGTCCCTCGAACAGCGCGGTGGCCGCGCCGCCGGGCACGTAGCTCACCGCGATCTCGACCGCATCGCCCGGTCCCAGCGCGTGGTCGTGGATCGTCGCCAGCGAGTAGGAGCGCTTGGTCGGCGTGCCGTCGGCGTAGTGGAAATGCACCTGGATGAACTGGCCGGGGATGAAATCCAGCGGCTGCCCGTCGTCGCGAGTGAAGGTGAGGTGCGCGACCGACGGCGCGAGCATGCGCCGGCCGGTGAGTCTGAGCGGGAACTGGACGATGGCCAAGGCGAGTATGGGACGCTCCGGCCCGGGAGTGGACCGATGGGCCGCCTATACTAGCGGCTTGCCGTGCAGGCCGCGGCCAACGCCCACGCGACGATCCCCCAGATGATCACCGATCCCCCTGTGGCTCCGGGCGCGCCCGCGCTGCGGATCCGCGACCTTCGCAAGACCTACGACAACGGCGTCCAGGCACTCAAGGGCGTCTCGCTGGACGTGCAGCCGGGGGATTTCTACGCCCTGCTCGGGCCCAACGGCGCCGGCAAGAGCACCCTGATCGGGATCATCTCCTCGCTGGTGAACAAGAGCGGCGGGGAGGCCTCTGTGTTCGGCATCGACCTGGCCGCGCAGCGCGGCATGGCCATGCGCCAGGTCGGCCTGGTGCCGCAGGAGATCAACTTCAACATGTTCGAGAAGCCGCTCGACATCCTGGTTAACTACGCCGGCTTCTACGGCGTGCCGCGGCGCGAGGCGCTGGTGCGCGCCGAGCAGGAACTCAAGCGCGCCTTCCTGTGGGACAAGGCGCGGATGATGAGCCGCACGCTCTCGGGCGGCATGAAGCGGCGGCTGATGATCGCGCGGGCGATGATGACCCGGCCGCGGCTGCTGATCCTGGACGAGCCCACCGCCGGCGTGGGCATGGAGATCCGCCGCGACAAGTGGCGCGTGCTGCGCGAGATCAACGCCGCCGGCACCACGATCATCCTCACCACCCACTACCTGGAGGAAGCCGAGTCGCTGTGCCGCAACCTGGCGATCATCGACCACGGCACCATCGTCGAGCAGGGGCCGATGCGCGCGCTGCTGGCCAAGCTCGATGTCGAGGGCTTCCTGTTCGACGTCGAGGGCACGCTCCCCGCGGCGCTGCCGGCGATCGAAGGCGCCACCCTGGTGGCGGTCGACGACCACACGCTCGACCTCGACATGCCGCGGGCGATGGACCTCAACCGCGTGTTCGCCGCCTTCGACGCGGCCGGCATCCGCGTGCGCTCGATGCGCACCAAGTCCAACCGGCTGGAAGAGCTGTTCGTGCGCATGACCGGCAGCGGCGCGGCCCAGCAGGAGCAGGCCGCATGAGCCGGATGTCGACCGACGCCACCACGACCACGGCGCAGGACGCGGCCCGTCGCGACTGGATCGCGCTGGGCACGGTCACGCGCCGCGAGATCATGCGCATCCTGCGCATCTGGAGCCAGACCCTGGTGCCGCCCGCGATCACCATGGTGCTGTACTTCCTGATCTTCGGGCAGCTGATCGGCTCGCGCATCGGCGACATGGGCGGTTACACCTACATGGAGTTCATCGTCCCGGGCCTGGTGATGATGAGCGTGATCCAGAACAGCTACGGCAACATCTCCTCGAGCTTCTTCGGCGCCAAGTTCGGGCGCCACGTCGAGGAACTCCTGGTCAGCCCGATGCCGAGCTGGGTGATCCTGGGCGGCTACGTCGCCGGCGCGGTCATGCGCGGGCTGATGGTGGGCGTGATCGTGCTGTGCATCGCGATGCTGTTCACCAGCGTGCGCGTGCCGCACCCGCTGGTGACGCTAACCACGGTGTTGCTGGGCGCGACGATCTTCTCGCTGGCCGGCTTCGTCAACGCGATCTACGCCAGGAAGTTCGACGACGTGGCGATCGTGCCGACCTTCATCCTGACCCCGCTCACCTACCTCGGCGGCGTGTTCTATTCGATCACCCTGCTGCCGGGCTGGGCGCAGGCGGCCACGCACGCCAATCCCATCTTCTACATGGTCAACGCCTTCCGCTACGGCCTGCTGGGCACGTCGGACGTGCCGCTGTGGATCGCCTACGCATTGATGCTTTTCTTCGTCGCACTGCTGGGAGGGCTGTCGTTGTGGCTGCTCAGGCGCGGCGTGGGCCTGCGCAGCTGATGCGGATCCTCGTGCTCGGCGCGGGCGGCACCGGCGGCTACTTCGGTGGGCGCCTGGCGCAGTCGGGCGCCGACGTGAACTTCCTGGTGCGTCCGGCGCGCGCGGCGCAGCTGCGCCGCGACGGCCTGCGCATCCGCAGTCCGCTGGGCGATGCGCAGCTTGCGGTGGGCACGCTCACCGCCGACGACCTGGCCGCCGCCGTCGCGTTGGCGCCTTTCGATCTGGCGATCCTCTCGTGCAAGGCGTACGACCTGGCCGACGCGATCGACGCGGTCGCGCCCGCCATGGGCGCCGGCACCACGCTGTTGCCGATCCTCAATGGCCTGCTGCACTACGACGCGCTGGACGCGCGCTTCGGAAGGGCCCGCGTGCTCGGCGGGCTGTGCTTCATCAGCGTGGTCAAGGACGACGACGGCAGCATCCTTCACCTGGGGCGACCGGCGTCGGTCACCTTCGGCGAGCGCGATGGCGGCAGCAGTGCGCGCGTCGAGGCGATCGCCGCACTCTGTGCGCAGGCGGGCATCGACCACAGGCCGAGCCAGGACATCGCGCAGGAGCAGTGGATCAAGTTCAGCTTCCTAGCCTCGCTCGCCGCGGGCACCTGCCTGATGCGCGCCAGCGTCGGCGGCATCGCCGGCTGCGAAGGTGGCGCCGACTTCATGGCCGCGCTGCACGAGGAATGCCTGGCGGTGGCCGCGGCCGTCGGCCAGCCGGTGCCGGAGAGGGCTCGCGAAATCGCCCGCGCCAGCCTGGTCGACCCGGCTTCGGATGTGAAGGCATCGATGCTGCGCGACCTGGAAGCGGGCCAGCGCGTCGAGGCCGCGCACATCGTCGGCGACATGTGGCGGCGTGCGCGCGCCGCCGGCATCGACGCGCCACGGCTGCAGGCGGCCTGGGTGCATCTGCAGCGTTACGAGACCGCCGGGGCAGCAGGCGGCTGACCGCAGAGGATTGTCTGCGACGCGCGGGCGCGTCCGCGCCCGGTGCCTGCACGGCTGTCCGACGGGTTTCGCGCCGGTCCTGCGTTGCGGCGTTGATGCCCCTTTCCGCCGGGCGTCGCGGCCGCGCGGCCGTGCCTGATCCGGCAACGACGGCGGGCGCCGCAAGGGCGGGGAGCCGCCACGCACGACCCGGCGCGACCGCGCGGGCCGACTCCTACCTCAGCGTGAGGTAGGTGGCGTGCCATTGCAGCGGGTCGTCGGTGTTGTTGTCCTGGAACAGGGTGCTGCCGCGGCCGTCGCCGTTGAGGCCGAGCCCGAGCAGATGGTGGTCGCTGTTGGTGAAGGTGAACTCGAAGCCCTGCAGGGCATCGATGCGCGTCGCCGCACTCGCCCGACGGTGGCGGTCGGTGCCCGAGAGCGCGCCGGTCGCGACGACCTGGTGGTTGGGGATCCAGGCGTACTGCACGACGACGCGGTAGCCGCGATAGGGTCCGGAGCGCGCGCCGATCGCACGGGCCGCGCCACGCGTGCCGGCGACCACGCTGCCGGCCTCCATCAGGCCGGGCAGGGGCACGGCCAGGCTCGCGGCCATCGCTCCCAGGCTCGCCTCGAGGCCGCGGACATCCAGCCCCTGGTCGTCGGTGAGCGAGACCCGGGCCACGTTGCGCGCCGAGTCGAGCCAGACGCCGATGTTGCGCAGGTTGGCATCGGTGCCGTCGCTGCGGCGGAACTCGAATCCCGACAGCACCAGCGTCGAATCGCGTGGCGCCTGCCCGGGCAGCGGGATGTCGAACTTGCCGCCACCATCCGCGCTCACCTGCTGCACGCGCGCGGCCGGCAGCGAGGTCAGCAGCACGCGGCCCGCGAACGGGTCGTCGCCGTTCCGGTCGGCCAGCGCCAGCTGCGCGAAGCGTTCCTCCCCCAGCACGCCGATCCGGCGCAGCTTGTGGTCGCCGTTGAGGAAGCGCAGTTCGAAGCCGGCCAGCGCCCAGCCGCCGGGCAGCGGCTTCTCGAGCGCGGCCGGGCCGCTGTCGCGCAGCCCCTGGATCGACGCACGGTGCAGCTCGAGGTGGCCGCGCGGCGGCGGCGGGATCACCCCGGTGGCGTAGGGCGCGCCCGGCACCCTGCGC
>JAEXLY010000312.1 GCA_023444765.1 Pseudomonadota bacterium
AGAACGTCCTGAGCAGCGCCCGCAGCCGCGCCTGCAGGTGCTCGAAGTAGCGGTCGATGTAGCTGATGCCGTTCTCGCGGTCGATGAGGTAGGGGTTCATCAGGGTGTGGCGCAGGATCACCAGGCGCCCGCTGTCGTCGCCTTCGTCGCGGCTGTCCGGGTCGATGCCGAGCGTGTCGAGGATGTGGTGCATGTCGTGCTCGCCCACCACGTCGCGGCGCAGCGTGGTGATCGAGGCGAAGAACTGCTTGACCTGCAGCGGCTGGCCCGGATCGGCGCGCAGTTCGTCGTGCAGCTGGCGCACGAAGGCGTTGGCTACGGCCAGTTCGCGGTTGCCGCGCGGATTGAGCGCCAGGCAGACCAGGTTGCTGTCCGGCGGGAATGGCACCACGGCCGCCACGGTGCCGGCCATCTCCCCGGCAAAGCGTTGTGCGCGGGCCTGGAACGCCTCGGCGGCGAGCACGGTCTGGCGCGGCAGCAGGCCGAAGTTGGCGTGGTCGAGCGGCAGCACGCGGTGGCTGACGTACACCGCCGCGGCCATCGCGCCGGACTTCGAGCCCTCGGGGATGAGCTGGCCGAGCTGGCGGTAGCGGCTGGCGTAGTCGCCGGGGCCGCCGTCCTGGAAGACGTAGTCGGCCGACTCGGCCAGCAGCGGCAGTGCGCGCTGGTCGCGGCAGACGAAGGCGCCGGCGCCGTAGGGCAGGTAGCCGAGCTTGTGCGGGTCGACCGTCACCGAATCGACCTCGGCCAGCGCGGCGAATGCGGCGTGCACCGCAGGCTGCGGGAACCCGGCGAAGCCCTCGCGCACTTCGTGCAGCGGGCGCAGGCCGCCGTCCGGGTTCCGGAACAGGGTGGTCAGATAGCCGCCCCAGGCCGCGTCCACGTGCACGCAGAAGCCGAGCCCGCGCGTGGCTGCGCGCTCGCGCGCCGCCACCACCGCATCGACCGGGTCGATCGTGCCGTACTCGGTGGTGCCGAGTACGGCGACCGTCATCAGCACGGGCTGGCGTTCGTGCGCGCAGCGCTCGAGCTCCGCCTCCAGGGCGTCGGCATCCAGGCGCATGCCGCGGGTGGGCAGCAGCCGCAGCTGGTCGCGCCCCAGGCCCAGCATCTTCAGGCCCTTGCTCCAGGAGTAGTGGGCGGTGATCGGTGCGAGCACCAGCGGCACGCGCAGGTCGGGGTGGCGGGCGAAGAACGCCACCAGACCCAGCTGCTCCACGCGCTGCGCCTGCACCCGCGCGCTCCAGTGCGCGCGTTCCGCGACAGGCCGCGCCGCCAGCCACTGCTGCCATTGCGCGAACAGGGCGATGCCGGCCCCGGGCGTGAGGTTGAAGGCCTGCCGGTCGTCTTCCGGCAGGGCCAGGTCCGGCACCGCGGCGGCGCGCAGCGCCACCGGGAAGGCCTTGAGCGCCAGCGCCAGTCGCAGCGCCTGGTAGTTGGCCAGTGTGCCGCCGGATGTCAGGTGGCCGAAGGCGCAGTCCGGTCGCGCCGGATCGTCGGGCCAGCCGAGCATGCGCGCCAGCTGCAGGCCGACCTGCATTTCCAGCTGCAGGGTCACCGGGGCCGCGTCGCCGCTGACGTTGTTGGGGTTGTAGGGCAGGGTCAGGATCTGCGCGGCCAGGCCGGGCAGCAGCAGGTCCGAGACCATGTGGCCGATGTAGCGCGGGCTGTGGAAGGGTACCGAGCGCTTGAGCGCGGCCGACAGCTGGTGCAGCTCGCGCCGCATCCGCGCCTCGAAGGCCTGGTACTGCGGATCCAGCGCGGCGCGCGTGGGAATCGCAGGCGGATCCTCGGGATGGAAGTTGCGCCGCCAGTGCACGTGGTCGCGCAGGAACTCGACGATCAGCCTCTCCAGCAGCGTGTCGTTCTCGGCATAGGGGCCCAGGAAGCAGGCATCGAGCGTGCGCTGGCCCTCCTCCGGCGGGGCGGCGGGGACGGCGGGGCTGGCAGGGCGGACGGCTGGCATGGCGCCAGCGTAGGGGCACCGCGCATCCGGCCCCATGACCCAGATCAACCGGGACGGCGTCGGGGCGGCCCGTGGCCGGTCGCGGCGCGCACGAGCTCCTGCACGCGGCGCGCGCGTGGCCGGCACCGGGCCGTCACATTCCTGCTATGCCGGTCGAGGCCTTCGGTGATACCGTCGTTGCGCGCAATGTTTTCTTATGGATCCGGGCGCGCTGGGAACAGGGAAGGCAATCTGGTGCGTCCCGAGATCGTCGATCGGGATGGACACGCATGGCGATGGAAGATGTCGCGATCACCGGCATGGGCCTTGTGTCGCCCATCGGTTTGAACGTACCCGAGGCGGAAGCCTCGTTGCGGAGCGGAAGTTCCGGAATCCGCCTCTACGAGGCGCCGCCGATCCGCAAGCTGTTCGCGGCGGGGGCGATCCCGGTGCAGTTCGAGGAGGAGTTCCCCAGGCTCGAACGGCCGTTCCTCGACCGCGTGCAGCAGATGGCGATCCTGGCCGCGAGGCAGGCGATCGGCCAGGCGGGCCTGGAGGAATTCTCGGCCTACGGCGAGCGGGCGGGGCTGTACTACGGCAACGTCAACGGCGGCACCGCGACCGGGCTGGATTGGTTCCAGCAACTGCTGCTCGAGGGCCGGCAGCGTTCGCGGCCGTGGACCTCGATGGCGATCATGGGCAACGGCGGCGGCGCGCAGATCGCGATCCGCCACCGCATCACCGGCCCGGTCATCACCAGCGCCAGTGCCTGCGCCTCGTCGGGCGTGTCGATCGGCGAGGCGGGCCGGGCGATCGCGCGCGGCGACCTCGACATCGCCGTGGCCGGCGGCTCGGAGGGCTCGCTGACCTCGCTGGTGCTGGGCACCTTCGACGGCACCCGGGCGATGTCCGAGCCCGATCCTGACGATCCGTCCACGACCTGCCGTCCATTCTCGAAACAGCGCACTGGACTGGTGCTCGGCGAAGGAGCGGCTTTCGTGATCCTGGAGAACGCCAGGCTCGCGCGCGAACGCGGGGCGCAGGTGCTGGGCTACCTCGGCGGCTATGCCTGCACCAACGACGCCCACCACATCGGCATGCCCGATTCGCGCGGGCAGGTGGCGGCGCTGCGCGCGGCCGTGGCGGCAGCAGGGCTGCAGCCTGGCGACATCGCCTACGTGAACGCGCACGCCACCGCGACCCGCGGCGGCGACGAGATCGAGGCCGCCTCCATCCGCGAGGTCTTCGGGGCCGGCCCCGAAGCGGCTTTCGTCTCCTCGACCAAATCCGTACACGGACACCTCCTCGGCGCCGCGAGCGCGCTGGAGTTCGTGCTGACGCTGCTGGCGATGCGCATCGGCGTCGCCCCGGCCAGTGCCCACCTCGGCGAGCCGGATCCGGACTGCGCGGTCAACCATGTCGGCCCTGCGCCGCGCGCCATGCCGATCCCGCACGCGCTGTCGTTCTCCTGCGGTTTCGGCGGCACCAATGCCGCGCTCGTGATTTCCAGCACCCCCAGGCAATCGCCTTCCCGCACACAAGGAGAGACACCATGCAACACGCCCTGAACGCAGCACGCCCCATGCCCCGTGTCACCACCGAAGTCCGCCAGCTGGCCGAGCGCACGCTGTGGATCGACGTCGCCCCCGATGCCAACGGCGTCCACAACTTCACCCCGGCGCTGGTGGAGGAGTTCCACGCGCTGATCGAGCAGCTGCGCATCCCCGCGGCCGTCGCGGGAGCCATCGGACACCCGCCACCGTACGCTGTGATCCGCTCCCGCCATCCCACCTACTTCAGCCAGGGCGGAGACCTGCGCTTCTTCCTGGACTGCATCCGCCGCCGCGACGCCCAACGCCTGCGCGCCTACTCGATGCGCTGCCTGGAGGCGATCCTGGCCTGGTCCACCGAGTTCAAGGGGCGCATGGCCACGATCTCGCTGGTGCAGGGGCGTGCGCTGGGCGGCGGCTTCGAGCTGGCCCTGGCCGCCGACCATGTCATCGCGGAGGAGCACAGCAGCTTCGGCTTCCCCGAGATCATGTTCGGCCTGTTCCCGTGCAGCGGCGCGATGGGCCTGCTGTGCGAGCGGGTCGCACCGAAGGTGGCCGAGAAGCTGATGACCAGCAAGAAGGTCTACAGCGCCGCGCAGCTGCTTGAGATGGGGCTGGTCGACGAGGTCGTGCCGCAGGGCTCGGGCGAACTGGCGGTGGAGCGCTACATCCGCGAACACGCCTCGCGCCGCAAGGCGCGGATGCTGGTGCGCCAGGCGGTGCGCCGGACCGCCGGCATCGACCCGGCCGAGGGACAGCGGGTGGTCGAGGACTGGGTCGACGCGGCGATGCAGCTGTCCGGGGACGAGGTGCGGGCGATGGAGATGCTGATCCTGATGCAGGCCGGCGAGCAGCAGGGGGCCGCGCCTGCGCAGGCGGGGACGCCGGCCACGGTGGCGCGGGTTGCCTGACGCGTGGCACGTGCCAGCCGCCCCGGCGGGCCTCGTTAGCCCCCTTTCCGGCCGGGAAGGGGGCATCGCCGCGGCCTGGCCGGTGCGGGAACGTCAGTCGTTCACCGCCGCCTGGGTCGCGAATGTCGCCCGCAGGTCGTCCAGCGACTGGCAGCTCTTAGCCACGCACACGTCCAGGTCCTCGTGCCAGCGGTGCGCGTTGCCGGTCAGTGTGTCGTGGGTCATGGTCATCAGCCGGTCCGCCAGGTGCGCCAGCCGCACCGCGCCCAGGCTCAGGGCCACGCCCTTCATCGCATGGGCCTGCTTGTGCAGGCCGGGCAGGTCGGCACCGTCGATGGCTTCGGCCATGGACTGGTGCAGGGCATGGATGTCGGCGATGCCGTCGGCCACCACCGCGTGCAGGAACTCCGGGCTGTCCTTGATTTCGCGCAGTTCCTCGATCGCCGTCGGGTCGAGGTACTCCACCGGCACGCCGCTGAGCGCCACCGCACCGGCCAGGCGCGGACGCGCAGGCTCGGCCACGGGCCGCGCCTCGTCCGGGAACACGCTGGCGATGGCGGCGCGGATCTTCTCGAAGGTCAGCGGCTTGTAGATCACGCCGTTGGCGCCCAGGTCCTCCAGCAGGCGCGTGGTCATCGCCGTCGTATCGGCGGTGATGAAGAAGGTGGGCGCCAGCTGCACCCGGCTGTAGGCGTAGGTCTGGTAGACCACCGCGCCGTTGACGTCGTCCATGTTGTAGTCGAGGAAGATGACGTCGTAGGTGTTGGCGCTGAGCATCAGGATGGCCTCGTGGCCGCTTTCCACCGCGGTCACGTGGTGGCCGTCCTTGAGCAGCATTTCCCTCAGCAGAGACAGGTTGGTGGCGTTGTCGTCGGCCACCAGCACCCGCTTTCCGGCCACGCAGGAGGACGCCGTCGCGGCCAGTGCCGTTTCCCCGGCCGGGCTGGCGTCCACCGGCAACTGCAGTTCGAAGAAGAAGGTGCTGCCCCGGCCCGGAGCGCTGTCGACGCCCAGCCGCCCGCCCATGCGCCGCACCAGTTCGCTGGCGATCGAAATGCCAAGGCCGGTACCGCCATAGCGCCGCGCGGGGCCGCTCTCGACCTGGAAGAAGGGCTGGAAGATCTTCTCGTGATACGCCGGATCGATGCCGATGCCGGTATCGCTGACCGCGAAGCGGATCCGGTACGCGGAGTCGGTGGCCTCGAGCAGCCGGACTTCCAGCGTGACCGAACCCTGCTCGGTGAACTTCACCGCGTTGCCGGCGAGGTTGGTGAGGATCGACACCAGCTCCTGGTGGCGCCCTACCACCGGCAGCTTGATCCGCTCGTCGAAATCGAGCTCCACCGCCAGCGGCCTGGTGCCGACGATCGAACGGATCGAACCCATGACCTGGGTCGCGGTGAAGGCCAGGCTGAAGGTTTCCGCCGGCAGTCCCTGGTCGCCGCCGTGGACGGCGATCTTGGACAGGTCGAGGAGCTGCCTGATCTCCGAATCCAGGGTCGTGGCCAGGCGCTGGATCGAGCGGGCGCGGTTGACCGTTCCGGCATCCATCGCCTCGACTTCCAGCAGTTGCGCGTCGGCCACGATGCCGGTGAGAGGCGTGCGCAGCTCGTGGCTGACCTTGGCCAGCAGCTGCGACTTGGCGCGGCTGTCGAACTCCGCCGCTTCCCTGGCCGCGTTGATGCGGTTGACCAGGCTGGCCGCGTACAGCGGCACCACCACCAGCAGCAGCGCGTGCGATGCGGCGAACATGAGGTGGTCCTGCCAGGCCGGCGACGTCATCGCCACCGTGCCGAACCCCACCAGGGAAAACACCTGGCAGATGTGCATCGGCATCGTGCCCACGCGGAAGCCGAAGCCCAGGGTGGTGAACAGATAGAACGCCACGAACACCATCGACGACCCGCCGGCGAGGTACATCCACGCGGACAGGATCAGTGGATCGATCACGGCCGTGATGACCACCAGGTCCCGGTGCGCCAGCCATCCGGGATGCGCGGCCAGCCAGCGCGCGAGCACCGCGTAGCCGATGTAGCCGCTCAGCATGCCCAGCACCAGGCCGTCGGGCGCGCCCTTGCCGGAGGTGTTGTACCAGTAGACACAGGCGATGGTGACCGCCACCAGCACGCCGAAGCGGAGACGGAAGTTCGCCTGCGCGATGACGTTCCTGTTCGCCTCGTGGGTGCCGGCCGCGTCCATTACAATGCCCTCAACGTCCGATTGCTGTCGTTCGTTCCGCAACCGGGGATCCACAGCTTCCGGCACGCAGGAACCGGGCCAGCGAGGACATGACAGGTGTCCCGCATGGAAAACTCCGCCATTCTGCGTCGTCTGACCGAAATGCTACAGGAACGGGTGGGGCCGACCGAGGTGCCCATTAGCGCACAGACGCGGCTGCAGGAACTGGGCATCGATTCCATCATCCAGGTCGACATCATGCTCGACCTCGAAAGCGAGTTCGATTTCACATTCAAGCAGATGTCGCTGCCCAAGGACCCCACGGTGGCGCAGATCGTGCAGCTGATCCAGGACAGCATGGGCGGGCAGTCCGCCTGATGGCCCCTCGCGATCGCCGACGGGCGCCTGGTGCGGGCCGGCGGACGACATCGCCGGCCCGGTGGCGGCTGTGGCCGCCTCGACATCGATACACGCCGCCGATGCGCGCGCCGACCGTCCGCGGGAGCCCACGGGCTGGCTGCGGGGTCTGGCTGGCTGCGGGGTCTGACAAGAGGGCGGGAAGGCGGCGCGCGATCGCCGGGACGGATGGTGGCTATGGGTGGACTCGAACCACCGACCCCAGCATTATGAGTGCTGTGCTCTAACCGGCTGAGCTACATAGCCACGGACCGCCCGCAGGGCGGTGAGCCGCGTATTGTCCGGGGATCCGGCCACCGCGTCAACGTCGCGCGCGCAGGCTGTCACTTTGCCGGCAGTCGTGGCAGAGTCGGGGACAGTAGATCTTTGGAGTCCGCATCGTGATCGATCCGGACGGGTATCGCCCCAACGTCGGCATCGTGCTGATGCATCCGGACGGCCGAGTGTTCTGGGCGCGGCGGGTGCGGCGCGACGGCTGGCAGTTCCCTCAAGGCGGGATGAACAGCGACGAGACGCCCATCGAGGCGATGTACCGCGAGTTGCGCGAGGAAACCGGGCTGTTGCCCGACCACGTGGCCGTGCTCGGGGTGACCCCGGGCTGGTTGCGCTACCGGCTGCCGCGCAACGCCATCCGGCGCAACGACCGTGTGGTGTGCATCGGCCAGAAGCAGGTGTGGTTCCTGCTGCAGTTCACCGGCCGGGAGAGCGACCTGCGGCTGGACCTGACCGCCAAGCCGGAGTTCGACCACTGGCGCTGGGTGGACTTCTGGTACCCGGTGGAGCACGTGGTGATGTTCAAGCGCGGGGTATACGCCAGCGCGCTGCGCCACCTGGCGCCATTCGCCCGGCAGATCGCAGGGCCGGTGGCCATCCCGCCGATCGCCCCGGAACACCGCGGCCAGGAGGGCCGGCGGCGCCGCCCCCGCGGCGGCGGGGTGCGCGCCCCGGAAGTGCGGGATCGCGGTGGCCCGCGCGAAGCCTGAGGGCGAACGCTGGAGGCATTGACAATCATTCTCATGTCTGGCGCAATGGCGGCCTGGCCCACCGGGTTTGCGCCGTGTACGTCTGCATCTGCAATGGCATCACCGACCATGACATCCGCCGCGCGGCCGATGCCGGCTGCGCGACCCTGTCGGAGTTGACGATGCGCACCGGCGTGGGGGCCTGCTGCGGCACCTGCGTGGACACCGCCGCGGCCCTGCTGGAGGAGGCTCGTCCGGCGGCGTGCGGCGAACTCGTCGCCCTGCCCCTGGTGGCGCGCGCGGCCTGACACCGGTCCGCTGGCGGGGGTCTGCCGCCGCCTGGCGCAGGTCGCCAGGGCGACCCCCACGCGCGCTCGCCGGCTCCGGTCCCCGGGGGCGGGCGTGCTAATCCAAATGCATCGCATTCGCTTTCCACCCGGGGGTGCGGTGGGGCGCTAGAGTGTCCTTCTTCAAGGCGCAGGGAGCACCCATGAAAGGCGACCCCAAGGTCATCCAGTACCTCAACAAGGCGCTCTACAACGAGCTGACCGCGATCAACCAGTACTTCCTGCATGCCAAGATGCTGAAGAACTGGGGCCTGGAGGAACTGGCCAAGCACGAGTACGAGGAATCGATCGACGAGATGAAGCATGCGGACGCCCTGTCCGAGCGCATCCTGTTCCTCGAGGGCCTGCCCAACTTCCAGGCACTGGGCAAGCTCAAGATCGGGGAGAACCCGGTCGAGATCCTGCGCTGCGACCTGGCACTGGAACTGGAAGGCATCCCGCTGCTGCGCGAGGCCGTCGCCCACTGCGAATCGGTGTCCGACTACGTCAGCCGCAAGCTGTTTTCCGACATCCTGGAAAACGAGGAAGAACACGTCGACTGGCTGGAGACCCAGCTCGACCTGGTCGAGCGGATCGGCGAGCAGAACTACCTCCAGAGCAAGATGGAGGACTGAGCGCCGGGCTCAGGCCCGCTGCGCGGTCCGCCGCGCCAGCAACTGCTGGCGCGCGCGCGCGAACTCGTTGGCGATCAGCGCCACCGCCACCGCCGGGCGCTCGAGCGAACGCTCGCGTGCGGCCAGTTCGACCCGCTTGGCCGCCGCCGACAGCGACATCGCGCCGAGGTTGGCGCTGGAGGACTTCAATGAATGCGCGGCCTCGCGCAGGGCGACGTAGTCGGGCCCGCCCGCGGCGTTCTCCAGTGTCCTGAGCAGCCGCGGCGTGTCCTCGAGGAACACGTCGACCAGACGTTCGACCTCATCGCCGAGCAGTGCCTGCAGATCATCCAGGCTCGCGGGATCGAGCACCGGTGCGAGCGCGCGGGGCGGCGGAGGCGGGACGGCTGGCGGCGATGCCGGTGCGAGCTGCGCGGGCGCGGTCTGGTCAGGCG
>JAEXLY010000001.1 GCA_023444765.1 Pseudomonadota bacterium
GCCGGACGCGGATCGTCCGGCCGCATCGCGACTCCGGCGCGAAGGCGCCCTGACGCCGGAGGGCGGATTGCGGTCGCTCAGCCGAACAGCCGCGCCAGCATCCTCGCGCCACCCGTCCACACGCCGATGGCGGTACCGAGCGAGGTCAGGAAGAAGTTCACCAGCACCCTCGCCACCCGGTTGCGCCACCAGCCGCGCACCGTGTTCACGTCCTCGCGCAGGGCCATGAAGTCGGCATAGGTCGGTTTGCGCACCCAGGCTTCGATCAGCGCGCTCACCGTACCGGACGCCAGCGCCGGATGCAGGGGCGTGAATGGCGACGAGACGAAGGCGCCGAGGATGCTGAGTGGGTGTCCGCCGGCAGCCAGGCAACCGAGCGCGCCCAGGCCGCCGGTCCACAGCACCCAGTACAGCAGCAGGTCGGCGCCGACGTCGAAGCCGCCGCTGGCGAAGCCCCAGGCGAAGCCGCCAAGCAGGAAGGCGCCGATCAGCAGTTCCATCACCGGCAGCTTCGACTTCGGTTTCACCGACTCGAGCGCTGCGGTCACCGATGCCGGCGAGGCGGCTTCGACGCGCAGGTGTCGCGCCAGTCCATCGAGATGTCCGGCGCCGACCACCGCCAGCACCTCCCGCGCATCGCCAGCGGTTTCGCGCAGGCGCGCGGCCATGTAGCGGTCCCGCTCGGCGATCAGCGCCTCGTAGAGTTCCGGGGTCTGTTCGGCGAATTCGCTGAAGCTTGCTTCGAGCATGTCGCCCTGCTTGAGCTTCTCGATGTCGTGCTCGGCGACTTCCTCGTTGACGATCAGCCCGGTCAGCAGGCCGCCACCGAGCTTGGCGCGCTGCCACCAGCCAAGCCCCTGGAGCGCACGGCGGAAGGTCAGGCCGACGTCGCGATCGATCAGGTGGGTGGGCAGGCCGCGTGCGCGCGCGTCCTCGACGGCGGCCTTCAGTTCCGCCCCGGGCTCGATACCCAGCTGTTCGGCAAGCCGCCGCTGATAGCTGGCGAGGGCGAGGTTGGCCGCGAACAGCGGCGTCTTGCCTTCGCGCAGGACCTTCACCAGGTCCAGGCGGGCCAGGGCGTCGGGATCGGTCACCGCGGCAAGACGCTGTTCGTCCAGTTCCACCGCCACGGCCTCGAAGCCGCCGTTGGCGACCGCATCGCGCACCGCCTCGACGCTCGCCCGGGAGACGTGGGCGGTGCCCAGCAGGGTGTAACGCACCCCGTCGCGTTCGACGACGGCGTGGGGCTGCGACCGCCAGTCGGCGGCCGTGGAGACGGGTTCGTTCAAGTCGGACCTGCGGAAAGGGCGGGGCCATCGCGGGGACGGCGCCTTGCGACGCCGTCCCGGCTTTGGAACGCGACAGGGTAGGGCTTCGCGGCGGCGGCGGAAAGGCGGGACGCCGCCTTCGATCAGCGCAGGTTTCGGACCAGGCCGGACGCAGCGTAAGCCTGGTCGAGTTCCGCCCGCGAACGCGCAGGCACGCCCCGGACCGGCGCCTGCGAGCGCGCGATGAAGCCGGCGACATCCGACAGCACGGCCTCGTCGCGCAGGATGCGTCGATGGCCGAGTCCCCGGGTCCTGACCATGTGCGCGTCCGGCCAGGCGTGGGCGACCGCCTGGCCATGGAACAGGGGCACTTCCCGGTCGCGCTCATCGTGGACCACCAGCAACGGCGGGAGCGCGCGCAGGCGTGGCAGGGGCGGGATGTCGAAGTCGGTCCACGGCCGCGAGAAACGCCGCTCCACCCGCGCGCCGAACATGGACGTGACCGACGCGCTGGCGCCGATTGCGCGGCCGAATGGCACGATTGCCTGCGAGGGCAGCGAGAAGGGTGCGATGAAGGCGATGCGGTCGGGACCGGTCCATCCCTCCCGGAGCGCGAGGGCGGTCGCGGTGCAACCGCCGGAATGGGCGACGAGGCCCGCCAGCGGGCCGGCGGAAGCGGCGACGACGCGCAAGGCGTCGGCGATCTCGATCATGCTGACCCGGCCGCCGCCCATGCGACTGGGGCCCGAGGCGCCGTGGGCCGGCGCATCGAATGCCACCACACGCAGGCCGCGTTCCAGCAATGCACCGGCGATCGCGCGCATCTGGCCGGCATTGCCACCCCAGCCGTGCACCAGCAGGACCGCCGGGCCCTCCCCCCAGGACCACGCCCGGACGGGCCTTGCGTGCACGAGGATCTCGATCGGCTCCCCACGCGCCAGCCAGCGCGCGGCGTCGGTGCCGGGTCGCGTCCGCGGTGGCGTGAACCAGATGCGATCGAACAGATCGGCGGCACGGGCCGGGGCAAGCCGTGAGAGCGTGGCCATGCCTGCCCGCAGGATGGCGTAGCGCCAGTCCCGCACCAGCCAGGAGGCTTCCGCCGGCGGCGGCTCGATCGGGTCGCCATGCGGGTGCAGTCGACCGTCGGGGAGGGGCGCGATCGCCTCGGCGTCGGAGTCCATTTCCGTACGAACGATCGTGCTATTTAAGGAGTGCAGATGTTCCATGTCTGGCCTCGCGTACGCCGTCAGGGAGAGGGAGGGGGCTGGTAGCTGCGGATCAGGCGCTCGAAAGCCCGCAGGCCGCGCGCCGCCGCGTCGGCATGGCCGGTCAGGCCGGCATCGTGATGGATCGCCAGCGCGAGCGCGTACATTTCGAAAGCGAACTGCTCCGGTTCGGTGGCTGGATCCAGCTCACCGGTTTCGACCGCCAGTCGCACCGCATGGGCGAGCTGCCCGCGCCACGCCTCTTCCAAGCGCAGCAGGCGTTCGCGGATCGCGCCGGGCCGGTCGTCGTACTCCGTGGCAGCCGCCAGGAACAGGCAGCCGCCGTCGTCCTCGTGCCGAACCCATTCGGCCCAGCGGTCGTGGATCGCACGCAAGCGTGCCAGGCCACGCCGCTCCTTCAGCGCAGGGACCAGCACGGACTCCAGGAACAGTTCTCCGGCCCGATCGAGTGTCGCCAGCTGCAGTTCTTCGCGCGAGCCGAAATGGGCGAACACGCCGCTCTTGGACATCCCCACCTGCTCGGCAACCGCGCCGATGGTCAGGCCCTCCAGGCCATCGACGCAGGCCAGGGCATAGGCGCGCCCAAGGATCAGGTCGCGCGTCTGGGCGCCTTTTGTCGAGGGAGCGGTCGCGCGCATGCGGCAATAAAAGCACGACCGTTCGTTTCAATCAAGTGCCGATCGCCCAGCCCGTCGAACACCGCTTGCCCCTGGTGCGGCTAGTCGATGTAGCGCCGGAGCAGGCCGTCGTAGGCGTCGATGCGGCGATCGCGCAGGAATGGCCAGATCCGGCGGACGTGTTCGCTGCGCTGGAGGTCGACCTCGGCCAGCAGCAGGGTCGGCTCGCCGCCGGCTTCGGCGATGAACTCGCCCTGCGGGCCCAGCACGATGCTGTTGCCCCAGAAATCGATGCCCGCGGCGCCGACCGGCCCATCGGCCGCCAGCGGGGACGCTTCGTGGCCCACGCGGTTGCAGGACAGCACCGGCAGCCCGTTGGCCACCGCGTGGCCACGGTGGCTCAGCACCCACGCATCGCGCTGTCGCGTCTTCTCGGCGTCTTCGTCGGACGGATCCCAGCCGATGGCGGTCGGGTACAACAGCAGTTCCGCGCCGGCCAGCGCCATCAGTCGGGCAGCCTCGGGATACCACTGGTCCCAGCACACCAGCACCCCCAGCCGGCCCACCGAGGTGTCGATGGGCCGGAAACCCAGGTCGCCCGGCGTGAAATAGAACTTCTCGTAGAAGCCCGGATCGTCTGGAATATGCATCTTGCGGTACTTGCCCGCGATGCTGCCGTCGCGCTCGAAGACCACGGCGGTGTTGTGGTACAGCCCCGCGGCGCGGCGCTCGAACAGCGAGGACACCAGCACCACGCCGTGCTCCCTGGCCAGGGCGCCGAGGCGCTCGGTGCTGGGGCCGGGGATCGACTCGGCCAGATCGAACTCGTCGACCGACTCGTGCTGGCAGAAATAGCAGCCGTTGTGCAGTTCCTGCAGCAGCACCAGCCTGGCGCCCTGCCGGGCCGTCTCGGCGACGCGGTCGGCGATCACCGACAGGTTGGCGGCGGCATCGCCGTGGTTCTTTTCCTGGATCAGGGCAACGGGGAGAGTGCGCTTGTTCATGTGCGCATTGTAGGCCGCGCCCCGTGTCCGTCGCGGGAACGTCGGAACGGCGAAGGGCTCAGGCGACCAGGCCTGCCGGGAGCTGCATGGTCACGCAGTGGAGGCTGCCGTTCTGCCAGATCAGCGGTCGGCAGGGCACCTGCACGATCTCGCGGTCGGGAAACGCCTGCTGCAGCACGGCCGCGGCCGCCGGGTCCGCGGGATCGCCGTACGCCGGCATCAGCACCGCACCGTTGACGATGAGGAAGTTGGCGTAGGAGGCCGCCAGCCGACGTCCCTCGTCCAGGACCGGCGCGGGCCAGGGCAGGGGGAACAGCCGGTAGGGCTGGCCCTGCGTGGTGCGCAGTGACGCCAGCTCGGCGGCCATGGCCTGCAGTC
Source organism: Pseudomonadota bacterium (assembly GCA_023444765.1). GTDB lineage: Bacteria > Pseudomonadota > Gammaproteobacteria > Xanthomonadales > Xanthomonadaceae > Luteimonas. The sequence continues at coordinate 4,494 of JAEXLY010000001.1, forward strand.
CCGGGTAATGGCTGTCGGAGGGGTCGTCGCAGGCCTGGTAGACGATCGCATCGGGCGCGGCGAAGCGGGCGAGGGTATCGACGTGGGCGTCGGTATCGTCGCCTTCGAGCTGTCCGTGCTCCAGCCACAGCACCCGGTCCTGCGCGAGCCAGCCTGCCAGGCGCGCCCCCAGTTCCTGCTGCGTGGCACCGGGGTGGCGCTCCCCGAGGCAGGTCCAGGTGGTCAGCAACGTGCCGGCTCCATCGGTTTCGATGGCCCCGCCTTCAAGAGCGAAATCGATCGGTTGGCGTGAGCTGTCCGGGAAGATTCCGAACCCGTGCAGGCGTTCGACCAGCAAGTCGTCCTGGCGCGCGTCGAACTTGCCGCCCCAGCCGGTGAAGCGGAAGTCCAGGAGCCGGAAACCGTCCCCTTCGCAAAGGGTGATGGGGCCCGAATCGCGCAGCCAGGTGTCGTCGTACGGCACTTCGACGAAGCGCACCCGGCCCATGTCCACGCGTGCCGAGGACAGACGCGCGCGTGCGTATGCCTCGACGTCGGCATCGGCCACCAGCACGATCGCCGGCTGGAACCTGGCGATCGCCGCGACCAGTGCAATGTAGGTCTCTTCGACCTCGCCGAGCCGCTCCGCCCAGTCGGTCCCGGCGGTGGGCCACGCGAGCAGGATCGCGGACTGGGGTTCCCACTCCGCGGGGAATCGCGCTGCAGCCTGCGTCATCCTGGAGAATGCGTCCTTGGGTTGCGGGCTCAGCGGATTGCCGGCCTGGGGCCGGTTTCGCTGGCGGTGGCCTGGTTGAGCACCGCGTCGATGACGCGGTCGCGCTCGAAATACACCGTGAACTGCGGGTAGACCCAGCGATGGATGGTCGGCCACTGGCGCTTCTGCCCACCGCGCGGCTCGAGCCGCTGGCTCGGGGCGCCGAAACGTGCCTGCACCTGGGCGGCTGTCAGGCCGCGTTCGGGCAGGGCGACATGTGCCTTGTGCTGCGCGCGGTCGACCAGCAGCGTGTCGGCGGAGGCTGCGCCTGCGAAACAGAGCAGGGCGGAGAGAACAAGGCAGGAGGTCGTACGCATGTCGAGATCCTCAGGCGCGGGCCGTGGTGTGGATGGATCCGGGCGTTTTAGCAGATTCGCCCGGACCGCGTCGTGCGCTCCTGCGCATCGCCGGGCGCCGGTTGCGAACGGCGGCCCGTGGCGCAGGCATGCAAAAAGGCCGCATCGCTGCGGCCCTTTGCTGCTAGCCTGGCAGACCCGCCGGCGCCGGCCGGCAGGTCGCGCGGATCAGCGCTGGCGCGCCTTGAAACGCGGGTTCGACTTGCAGATCACGAAGACCTTGCCACGACGACGAACGACCTTGCAGTCGCGGTGACGGGCCTTCGCCGACTTCAGGGAGGACAGGACCTTCATGGGAGACCTCGGAAAACGGGGTTGAAAAGTAAGCCGCGCATTATAGCGGCAATTCCCTTGGCCATTCAAGCGCTTGTGGCGGTGGGGTCGGGGCGGGGCGGCGTGCGCCGCTGCTGCGGGATAATCCCGGGTCCGCCACCAGGTCTACCGCCATGCCAGACACTTCCCCCGTCCTCACCATCGATGGGCCCTCGGGCTCTGGCAAGGGCACGATCAGCCGGCTGGTGGCGCGGCACCTGGGCTGGCACTACCTGGATTCCGGGGCCCTGTACCGTTCGGTCGGACTGGCCGCAGGCTGGGCCGGCATCGACCTCGACGACGCGGGCGCACTGGTGCGCTGCGCCTTCGACACCGGGATCGGATTCCGGGAGGCGGCCGATGGCGAGCTGCGCGTGCTGGTGAACGGGCACGACGCGACCGACGAGCTGCGCACCGAAACCGCTGGCGCGGCGGCCTCGGCCATCGCCGCGATCCCGGAAGTGCGGACCGCGCTGCGGGAGCGCCAGCGCGCCTTCCGGCAGCCGCCGGGCCTGGTCGCGGACGGCCGCGATATGGGCACGGTCATCTTTCCGGACGCCCCGTACAAGGTGTTCCTGACCGCCAGCGCCGAGGAGCGCGCGGAACGGCGCTATAAACAGTTGAAGGACAAGGGGGTTTCGGTCACAATGGCCGGTCTGCTGCGCGAGATCCTCGCGCGCGACGCCCGAGACGCCAGCCGCAAGGTGGCGCCGCTGCGGCCGGCCGAAGACGCCGTCCACATCGACACCACCGGCCTTGGCATCGACGAGGTGGTCGGGCGCGTGTTGGCGCTGGTCGTCCCCGGCTCCGGTTCCTGACCGGTCCGGGCGATGTCCCGGCCCAGGGTCGCGCCGGCAGGCAAGCGCGCCATGCGGGAGGTCCCGCGTGGTTTCATCCATCATCACACTCACGGCCATACGCAATCCCGCGCAGGCCGACAAACGGGTGGACCGCCACGCCCACGGGCGCGCGGTCTGTGTCATCAACCGGATATTTCCAAATGACCGAATCATTCGCAGAACTGTTCGAAGCCAGCCAGTCGCACCTGGCCAAGCTCAAGCCGGGCGCCATCGTCACCGGCACCGTCGTGCAGGTGCGCACCGACGTGGTCGTCATCAATGCCGGCCTCAAGTCCGAAGGCATCGTGCCGATCGAGCAGTTCCGTAACGAGGCCGGCGAGATCGACGTGGCCGAGGGCGACGTCGTCAAGGTCGCCCTCGACTCGCTCGAGAACGGCTTCGGCGAGACCGTGCTGTCGCGCGAGAAGGCCAAGCGTGCCATGGTCTGGGACGAGCTGGAAGAAGCGCTCGAGAAGAACGAGACCATCGTCGGCCGCATCAGCGGCAAGGTGAAGGGCGGTTTCACCGTCGACATCAAGGACGTCCGCGCGTTCCTGCCCGGTTCGCTGGTCGACGTGCGCCCGGTCCGCGACCCGGTGTACCTCGAGGGCAAGGAACTCGAGTTCAAGCTCATCAAGCTCGACCGCAAGCGCAACAACGTGGTCGTGTCGCGCCGCGCCGTCGTCGAAAGCGAGCACTCCGAGGAGCGCGAGGCGCTGATGGAGAAGCTGGTTGAGGGCGCCGTGCTCAAGGGCGTGGTCAAGAACCTCACCGACTACGGCGCGTTCGTCGACCTCGGTGGCATCGACGGCCTGCTGCACATCACCGACATGGCCTGGAAGCGCGTGCGCCATCCGTCCGAAGTCGTTGAAGTGGGCCAGGAGCTCGACGTGCGCGTGCTCAAGTACGACCGCGAGCGCAACCGCGTCAGCCTGGGCCTCAAGCAGCTGGGCGAGGATCCGTGGGACAACATTGCCCGCCGCTATCCGTCCAACACCCGCGTGTTCGGCAAGGTCTCCAACGTCACCGACTACGGCGCGTTCGTCGAGATCGAGCCGGGCGTCGAGGGCCTGGTGCACGTGTCCGAGATGGACTGGACCAACAAGAACGTCAACCCGTCCAAGGTGGTGCAGGTCGGCGACGAGCTCGAGGTCATGGTGCTGGACGTCGACGAGGAGCGTCGCCGCATCTCGCTGGGCATCAAGCAGGTCACGTCCAACCCGTGGGAGACCTTCGCGGCCATCCACAAGAAGGGCGACAAGGTGTCGGGCCAGATCAAGTCGATCACCGACTTCGGCATCTTCATCGGCCTGGACGGCGGCATCGACGGCCTGATCCACCTCTCGGACATCAGCTGGAACTCCACCGGCGAGGAAGTCGCGCGCAACTTCAAGAAGGGCGACACCCTTGAAGCGGTGGTGCTGGCGGTCGATCCGGAGCGCGAGCGCATCTCGCTGGGCGTCAAGCAGCTGGAGCAGGATCCGTACGGCCAGTTCCTCGCCAACCACCCCCGCGGCTCCAAGGTCACCGGCACGGTGAAGGAAGTCGACGCCAAGGGTGCGGTCATCGACCTGGGCGAGGGCGTGGAAGGCTACGTGGCCGCGCGCGACGTCGCCGACGTGCGCGTGGACGATGCCAGCCAGCACCTGAAGGTGGGCGAGTCGATCGAGGCCAAGTACATCGGCCAGGACCGCAAGAGCCGCACCCTGCAGCTGTCGATCCGTGCCAAGGACGAGGCCGAGGCTGCCGAGACCCTGGCCGAGTACAACAAGGCCGCGGCGGAAGCCTCCAGCGGGACCACCAAGCTGGGCGCGCTGCTGCGCGAGCAGCTGGAGAACAAGTCCGAGTAATCGGGCTTGCGGCGTCAGCCGCGGGGGGGGGGGGGGGCGGGCGCGGGGGGGGGGGGGGGGG
>JAEXLY010000008.1 GCA_023444765.1 Pseudomonadota bacterium
AAGCCACCCTGGCCCTGCGGCAGGGGCGCGAGCGCCTGGCCCTGCGTCGACTGCGTGCGCTGGTGGCCGACCCCGATCCGGCCGGGTGGCGCCATGCGCTGACGGTGATCGCCACCGGTCCGCGCGATCCGGACGTGTCCGGCCGCATGATGCGGCGCCTGCTCGACGCCGGTGCGGTGCCCGACGAGCTGCAGGCCTGGCTGGCATTCGGCGACCTCGCCCAGCGCCTGGAGCAAGGCGAGCTGGCGCGCGACGTGGTCGAGCGCATTGTCCGGAGATTCCCCGGAGAGCCCCGCATCGGGTTGTTGCGCGCTTCCCTGCTGCGCGAGGCCGGCGACCTCGACGGCGCCCGCCAGGCCCTGGCCGGCGTTGGGGACGCCGCGGCGGCCGCGCCGGAACTGCGCCTGGCCATGGCCGCCGAATACGACGCACTCGGCGACCCGGCAGCGGCCGAACGGGTGCTTGCGCAGGGTCCGCAGGACCGGCGCAGCTATACGCTGCGCGCATCCTTGCTGGCGCGCGCCGACGACAAGGGTTCGCTGGCCTCGCTGTACGACGAGTTGCGCCGCGACGCCGCGAATCCCGACCCGCAGCAGCGCCTGCTGCTCGGGCAGGTGGCCGAGTTCCTCGACCGCGACGCCGAGGCGCTGGAGTGGTACGACAGCGTCCCGGGCGGCGAAGCGCGACTGCAGGCGCGACTGCGTGCGGCCAACGTGCTGCACGAACTCGGACGCCGGGAGGAGGCGTTCGCCGCCCTGCAGCGGCTGCAGGTGGACGGGTCCATCGACGAGAACGCCCGTCGCGCCGCGTATCTGCTCGAGGGCGAACTGCGTGCCAGGGATGGGGATCTGGAAGCCGAGAACGACGCCTATGCCCGCGGCCTGGCCGACTGGCCGGACGAACCTTCGCTGCTGTATGCGCGCGCGCTGATGTGGGAACGCCGCGACGACATCGCCCGCGCCGAGGCCGACCTGCGCCGCATTCTCGTTGCCGAACCCGAGAACGTGGCCGCGCTCAATGCCCTGGGTTACACCCTGGCCGACCGTACCGATCGCTACGAGGAGGCCCTGGAGCTGATCGACCGCGCGCGCGTGGCCGAACCCGGAAACGCCGCCATCATCGACAGCTACGGCTGGGTGCTCTACCGGCTCGGCCGCCTCGACGAGGCGCTGGTGGAACTGCGCCGCGCCTACACCCTGCAGAAGGACGCCGAGATCGCCGCCCATATCGCCGAGGTGCTCTGGGTGTTGGGCAGGCGCGAGGAGGCCCGGCGCTATTTCGACGACGCGCGCCGGCTCGATCCCGGGAACCGCTCGCTGCTGCGCGCGCTGGAGAAGACCGGGGCATGAGGCGCCTGGCAATCACCGCAATGGCCGCGCTGGCCGCGGCGTCGCTGTCGGCCTGTGTCTCGCAGCCGGAGCGTGCCCCGCAACCGGTCGATCCGGCGCAGGTGCGCCTGGCCCAGATGCAGCGCGCCTCGCTGGCCGAGTGGAGCCTGTCGGGCCGGGTCGCGATTTCAGGCGCGCGCCAGGGCGGCAGCGGACGCATCGACTGGTCACAGCGCGGCGACCGCTACGAAATCACCCTGGCCGCGCCGGTGACCCGCCAGGGTTGGCGGCTCGCGGGCGACGACGCGTCGGCCCGGCTCGAAGGCGTCGAGGGCGGTCCCCGGGACAGTGGCGACGTCGAAGACCTGCTGTTGGCCGCGACCGGCTGGGAGATCCCCGTGCGGGCCATGGTCGACTGGGTGCGGGCGGTGCCCGCCCCCGAGGGTGCGTACGGGCCGGCCCGGGTGACGCCGGGCGCCGAAGGCCTGCCAGCCGCGATCGGCCAAGGCGGCTGGCGCATCGAGTACCGGGACTGGTACGAGGCGGGCATTGGCCAGCCTGCCTTGCCGCGGCGGATCGAGGCCACGCGCGGCGACGCGCGAGTGCGCTTGCTCGTGGACGGCTGGACCGTGGTGCCGGGCGCGACGGAAGCGCCCGCGACATCCGGGGCGGCGACGGCGTCACCCGACGAGGCCCTGGCCGAGGCCCTGCAGGCGTTGCGTCTGGACGATCCGGCCGCCGACATGCGTTCGCGCGTCGCGGCCGGCGACCTGCGGCCGGTCGCCGTGTGCGGTTTCGCCTGCCTGGCGCCGGGCTTCGGCCCCGGCGGCGGTGCGGTGACAGGGCGCGACCGCGAACTGCGGATCCTTGACGGCAGCGGCGACGTGGTCATCGGCGAGCGTCATCTGGCACTGAAACTCCAGGCCGAAGCCTACGCCCACGCCTACAACCGCGCGCTGGCGGCGTGGCTGGCGGCACGCCCGGGCGGCGGCGGGCCACGGCCGGCGGACTGAGCGGTGGTGGCGCATCCGGGGGCCGCGGCCTGGTCGTCCTGGCCGGCGCCGGCCAAGCTCAACCTGTTCCTGCGCATTCCCCGCAGGCGCGCCGCCGGCTACCACGAGCTGCAGACCGTGTTCCGGCTGCTGGACTGGGGCGACACCGTCCACCTGCGCAGGCGGCAGGATGGTCGGGTCCGCCGCTGCGGCGCTTCGGTCCCGGGCGTGGCGGAGGCGGACGACCTGCTCGTTCGTGCGGCCAACATCCTGCGATTGGAAGCCAACGTCGCCCAAGGTGTCGATATCCGCATCGACAAGCGTATTCCCTCCGGTGCCGGCTTCGGCGGTGGTTCCTCGGACGCGGCGACGGTGCTGCGCGCGCTCGAGCGCCTCTGGGGCCTGGATCTGGGGGTCGACCGTCTGGCCGCCCTCGGCCTGCGCCTGGGCGCGGACGTGCCGGTATTCGTACGCGGGCAGAATGCCTGGGCGGAGGGCGTGGGCGAGGTGCTGACCCCGGTCGCGCTGCCGCCGGCCTGGTACCTGCTGGTCGACCCCGGTGTCCACGTGGCGACCGCGGCGCTCTTCCAGGCCCCTGAATTGACCAGAAATGCCCCACCCGCGACAATAGCCGACTTCGTTTCGGGAGCTGGGCTCGGCAATGCGTTCGAGCCGGTGCTGCGCCGCCGCGAACCTGCCGTGGAGGCGGTGTTCTCGGCGCTGTCGCGCGTCGGCACGCCGCATCTCACCGGGTCGGGCAGCGGCTGTTTCGTGGAGTTCGCCACGCGCGAATCCGCCATGGCCGCGCTGTCCTCCCTGCCGTCGGGTCTTCGGGCCTGGGTCGTGGCAGGGGCGCCGCGCTCGCCGTTGCTGGATGCACTCGAAGGTCGGGACGTGATTGGTGACTGGTGATTCGAAGCGGCAAGGCCACCGTGCTGTTTCGAATCGCCAATCACGAATCACGTCTATTACAGGGGCGTCGCCAAGTGGTTAAGGCACCGGGTTTTGATCCCGGCATGCGTAGGTTCGAATCCTTCCGCCCCTGCCAGTTGGAACCGTGATCCGTGACTGGTGGTCCGGCAAGCGTGCGCATGCGCCCGCCGTTCCCCGTCGCAAATCACGAATCACCCATCCCGAACCATTCCTTCCCAATCCCGGCTGTCATGACATGAACGAAGATCGGAACCTGTTGATCTTCTCGGGCAACGCGAACCGTACGCTGGCGCAGTCCGTGTGCCGCGAACTCGGCGTGCGGCCGGGCAAGGCCCTGGTCTCGACCTTCTCCGACGGCGAGGCCCAGGTCGAGATCGAGGAGAACGTGCGGCGGCAGGACGTGTTCGTCATCCAGCCCACCTGCGCACCCTCGGCCGAGCACCTGATGGAGCTGCTGGCGCTGATCGACGCGCTCAAGCGCGCGTCGGCCGCCTCGGTGACCGCGGTGGTGCCGTACTTCGGCTACGCCCGCCAGGACCGGCGCATGCGCTCCTCGCGCGTGCCGATCACCGCCAAGCTGGTGGCCAAGATGTTCACCGCCGCGGGTGCCGACGGCGTGTTGACCGTGGACCTGCATGCCGACCAGATCCAGGGCTTCTTCGACATTCCGGTCGACAACGTCTACGCCTCGCCGCTGCTGCTGGCCGACATCTGGCGCGCGCATGGCACCGACAACCTGATCGTGGTCTCGCCCGACGTGGGCGGCGTGGTCCGCGCCCGCGCCATCGCCAAGCGCTTGGATGACGCCGACCTGGCCATCATCGACAAGCGCCGCCCCAAGGCCAACGTGGCCACGGTGATGAACATCATCGGCGACGTCGAGGGCAAGACCTGCGTGCTGGTCGACGACATCGTCGATACCGCCGGGACGCTCTGCGCCGCCGCCGGCGCGCTCAAGGCCAATGGCGCGCAGAAGGTCGTGGCCTACTGCACCCACCCGGTGCTGTCGGGCGCGGCGATCGACAACATCACCCGCTCGCAGCTGGACGAGCTGGTGGTCACCGATACCATCCCGCTGTCCGATGCCGCGCGCGCGTGCAGCCGCATCCGCCAGCTCAGCGTCGCCGAGATGCTGGCCGAGACGATCCGCCGGATCGCCTTCGGAGAATCCGTCAGTTCGCTCTACCTGGACTGACAACGCCGCTCACCTGGTCGCGGGTGAGCGTTTCCAACCGCCGCGAGGCGGTCTACTACGCAAAGAAGAGAAGCAAAACATGGCAACGACTCATGAAATCAAGGTCGAGCGCCGCACGGACGAAGGGAAGGGTGCGAGCCGCCGCCTTCGCCGCGCAGCCAAGATCCCGGCCATCGTCTACGGTGGCGACAACGCCCCCGTCAGCATCCAGCTCGACCACGAGCCGGTGTGGGTGGCCAGCCAGAACGAGTGGTTCTACTCCTCGATCCTGGACCTCAGCCTGGGCGGCGACATCCAGAAGGTGCTGTTGCGCGACATCCAGCGCCACCCGTACAAGCAGCTGATCATGCACCTGGACTTCCAGCGCGTGAACGACAAGGAGGTGCTGCGCACCTCGGTCCCGCTGCACTTCGTCAACGAAGACAAGTCGCCGGCGGGCAAGTCCTCCGAGGTCGTGGTGACCCACGAGCTCAAGGAGATCAGTGTCGAGTGCCTGCCGTCCGACCTGCCCGAATCGATCGAAGTCGACCTCGGCGAGCTCAAGCTCGGCGACATCGTCTACCTGTCGGACATCAAGCTGCCCAAGGGCGTCGAGATCCCGCAGCTGAAGCTGGGCAAGGACCACGACGACGCCGTGGTGATCGCCAAGCACGGCCGCGAGGAAGTGGCGGCCGACGAGGCCGCCGAGGGCGGCGAGGCGGCCGGCGAGGAAAAGTGACCGCCGCCTAGCGGAGGTCCGTCCCGGTCGCGACGGGCCGGCTGCGGCGCGACGCCCTGGTGCGGTCGCCGTCGCCGGCCGGTCGGTCCGCGCCGGGGAGCGGCACGATGGAAGGACTACGACTCATCGTCGGCCTCGGCAACCCGGGGCCAGAGCACGCGCGGACCCGGCACAATGCCGGGTTCCGCTTCGTCGATGCGCTGGCCGGACGCGGCGGCGCCCGCTTCGGCATCGAGTCGAAGCTGTTCGGCGAGACGGCGAAGGTCGACATCGGCGGGCGCCCGGTGTGGCTGCTGCGCCCGGCGACCTTCATGAACCTCAGCGGCAAGTCGGTCATGGCCGCTCTGCGTTACTGGAAGATCGAGCCGGAGCAGGCCCTGCTCGCGCACGACGAGCTCGACCTGCCGCCCGGCGTGGCGCGGCTCAAGTTCGATGGTGGCCACGGCGGCCAGAACGGCCTGCGCGACACCATCCGGCTGCTCGGGCACGGCCGCTTCCACCGCCTGCGCATCGGCATCGGCCATCCGGGGCACAAGGACCGGGTCGTGTCCTGGGTGCTGGGCCGGCCCGGCAACGAGGACGACATCCTGATCAACCGCGCCATCGACGACGCCATCGACGTGCTGCCGCTGGCGGTCGACGGCGATTTCAACGAGGCGATGAAGCGGTTGCATACCGGGAAGCCGTAATTCGTGATTGGTGATTGGTGATTCGGGAAGTGCGGCAGTCGCGCCTCGAATCGCCAATCACGAATCACCAGTCACGGACCCCCCATGGGCATCCAATGCGGCATCGTCGGCCTGCCGAACGTCGGCAAGTCGACCCTCTTCAATGCGCTGACCAAGGCGGGCATCGCCGCGGCCAATTTCCCGTTCTGCACGATCGAGCCGAACGTCGGCGTGGTGCCGGTGCCCGATCCGCGGCTCGCGGCGCTGGCGGAGATCGTCAGGCCGGAGAAGGTGGTGCCTACCGCGGTCGAGTTCGTCGACATCGCCGGCCTGGTGGCGGGCGCCGCGAGCGGCGAGGGCCTGGGCAACAAGTTCCTGGCGCATATCCGCGAGGTGGACGCGATCGCGCACGTGGTGCGCTGCTTCGAACACCCGGACGTGATCCATGTCGCCAACAGGGTGGACCCGCTCGCCGACATCGACACCATCGACACCGAGCTGGCCCTGGCCGACCTCGATTCCGTGGACAAGGCGATCGCGCGCTACGAGCGCGTGGCCAAGAGCGGCGACAAGGACGCCAAGGCGCGGATCGAGGTGCTGGGCAGGCTGCGCGCGGCGCTGGACGAGGGCAAGCCCGCGCGTTCGGTGACGCTGGCCGACGAGGAGCGCGCGCTGCTGCGCGAACTGTTCCTGCTCACGATGAAGCCGGTGCTCTACATCGCCAACGTGCTCGAGGACGGCTTCGAGGGCAATCCGCACCTGGATGCGGTCCGGGCCCGCGCCGCGGCCGAGGGCGCCGAGGTGGTGCCGGTCTCGGCCGCGATCGAGGAGGAGCTCAGCCAGCTCGACGACGCCGACCGCGACGAGATGCTGTCCAGTTACGGCCTGGACGAGCCGGGGCTGAACAGGGTGATCCGCGCCGCCTACCGGCTGCTGGGCCTGCAGACCTATTTCACCGCCGGCGTGAAGGAAGTCCGCGCCTGGACAGTCAAGGCGGGCGCCACGGCGCCCCAGGCGGCGGCGGTGATCCACACCGACTTCGAAAAGGGCTTCATCCGCGCCGAGACCATCGCCTACGAGGATTTCATCCGCTACCGGGGCGAGGCGGGGGCGCGCGAGGCCGGCCGGCTGCGGCTGGAAGGCAAGGAGTACCGGGTCCAGGAGGGCGACGTCCTGCATTTCCGGTTCAACGTCTGACGCCCTGGCCCGCGGGGGAGGGCGCCGCCGGGTCGATTCGCAGCGCGGCGTGCGGAATGCGTTGACAGGCCCGCGCGACACCCCCAAAATAACGGGCTGTTTCACCGGTTCCACGACGACCGGAGGGATACCCAAGCGGCCAACGGGGGCAGACTGTAAATCTGCTGGCTTACGCCTTCGGTGGTTCGAATCCACCTCCCTCCACCAGTCACCAGCCGGGAAAACGATGCAACCGCGCGGCGCGGGAGTAGTTCAATGGTAGAACCTCAGCCTTCCAAGCTGATGGTGCGGGTTCGATTCCCGTCTCCCGCTCCATTGCACCCGGCGACACGCAACAGTTTCACGCTCACGTAGCTCAGTCGGTAGAGCACCTCCTTGGTAAGGAGGAGGTCGATGGTTCGATTCCATTCGTGAGCACCACCCAGGCGGGACCTCCCGCAGGCGTCCGGCTCCCCCGGCCGCGCCAACCATCCCCAGCAGTCACAACCGTCAGCGAGAGTCACAGTCATGGCAAAGGGTAAGTTCGAGCGCACCAAGCCCCACGTGAACGTGGGCACGATTGGTCACGTTGACCACGGCAAGACGACGCTGACGGCGGCGCTGACGAAGATCGGTGCGGAGCGCTTCGGCGGCGAGTTCAAGGCCTATGACGCGATCGACGCGGCGCCGGAAGAGAAGGCGCGCGGCATCACGATCTCGACCGCGCACGTGGAGTACGAGTCCCCGACGCGTCACTACGCGCACGTGGACTGCCCCGGCCACGCCGACTACGTGAAGAACATGATCACGGGTGCGGCGCAGATGGACGGCGCGATCCTGGTGTGCTCGGCCGCCGACGGCCCGATGCCGCAGACGCGCGAGCACATCCTGCTGGCGCGCCAGGTGGGCGTGCCCTACATCGTGGTCTTCCTGAACAAGGCGGACATGGTGGACGACGCCGAGCTGCTGGAGCTGGTGGAGATGGAAGTCCGCGAGCTTCTGTCGAAGTACGAGTTCCCGGGCGACGACACCCCGATCATCCACGGTTCGGCGCTCAAGGCGCTGGAAGGCGACCAGAGCGACATCGGCGTGCCGGCGATCATCAAGCTGGTCGAGGCGCTGGACACCTGGATTCCGGAGCCCGAGCGCGACATCGACAAGCCGTTCCTGATGCCGGTTGAAGACGTGTTCTCGATCTCGGGCCGCGGCACCGTGGTAACCGGCCGCATCGAGCGCGGCATCATCAAGGTTGGCGACGAAATCGAGATCGTCGGTATCCGTCCGACCCAGAAGACCACGGTCACGGGCGTGGAGATGTTCCGCAAGCTGCTGG
>JAEXLY010000167.1 GCA_023444765.1 Pseudomonadota bacterium
CGGTGAGCTGGTGGTACATGGGGGATCGTCTCTTGCCGGAGTGATCCCCTCCAGTCTGCCAGCTCACCTCTCCATTTTCGGGCGGTGCGGGTGTTGCACTTACTTTGTTAACCCGCGACGGCTAACAATTCGTCCAAGCCGACGCCGCTTCGCGGCGCGGATTAACTCAAGTGTTAGCGGCAAGGAGCGTTCGTGAGCATCGTCGCAAACTATGCAATGCTCACACCTGCCCAAGTAATCGCAGTGCCGCGCGACGCGCTGGTGCTGCACAGCGAGGGCGACTCCGTGGTGCGCATCGACGCGGGCGGACGCGCGACGCGCCTGCCGGTACGCGCCGGTGCCGAGCTCGACGACCTGGTGGAGGTCGAGGGCAACGCGCAACCCGGCGACCGCCTGGTGGTCCGTGGCGGCGAACGCGTGGAACCCGGACAGTCGGTGCGGATCGAACCGGCGCGCGCGGTGGCGATGCAATGACTGCGGCGGCGCGCCCCTGCCCACGACGCGCCCTTGTGGCATGATCGCCGCGCGCCGCACGGCGCCATCGCAGACGCGAGCGCAGCGGGAGCACGCCATGCCGGAACACGGGACCATCAACTACGTCGAACTGCCCTCGCGCGACCTGGCCGCGACGCGGCGCTTCTTCGAGCAGGCCTTCGGCTGGCGCTTCGTCGAATACGGACCGGAGTACCTGGCCATCGAGGGTGCCGGCCTGGATGGCGGCTTCTACGCATCCACCCTGGCCGCGCGCAGCGAGGCCGGCAGCGCCCTGGTCCTGCTCTACAGCAATGCGCTCGAGCAGACCCTGGCCCGCGTGGTGGAAGCCGGCGGCGAGGTGCTCAAGCCCATTTTCGATTTCCCCGGCGGCCGCCGCTTCCATTTCCTCGCCCCCGGCGGCAGCGAGTTCGCGGTGTGGAGCGAGCCGGCGGCTTGAGTCGGCAGGCGGGCGCCTCGCGACCACATCGGCCAGTTGCGCGGCCGCGCGCCGGCGCGGCCCTGCGCAGCGCCGCGGCGCTGCTGCTCGCCATCGCGCTGGCCGCCCTCGGGGTGCTGTTCTCCGGCGCGGGCTGGCTGGAATCCACGCTGCCCGGTGGACTGCCCGCAGGCAACGTACTCGCGGCGCTGGCGCTGTGCGCGCCGGCCGCGGCGGCTGCGCTCATCGCCCGTTACGGCAGCCTGGCGCGCCGCCTGGCGGTGGCCGCCCTGGTGCTGGCGCTGGCCTGGATGCCCGCCTCGCTGCTGCTGGCCGGAAATCCCGAGCTCAACTTCGGCGGTCGTCGCGGCAATGCCTGGCTGGCGCTCAGCCTTGCGCTGGCCGCATGCGCGTACGGCGTCCTGGCATGGACGCTGGCGACGGCTGCGTTGCGCGCCTGGCGGGCACGGCGCGCGCCCTGACGAGGGCGGCGGGCAGCGTTAAATGCGCGAGTAGCGCCAGGACACCATGCGGCCGTCGCGATACGGCATCACCCCGTGGAAGGCGCGCGGATCGTCGTCGAACACCAGCGGCAGGAACTGCCGGTCGCCTTCCCACAGCGGCAGGTCGAGGATGCGTTCGACCTCGACCCATTCCAGCGTCCCTTCCGGATTGGAATCCAAGGGTTCGCCCGACCAGCGCGTCACGACGAACAGGAAGCCCAGCCAGTCCTCGCCATGCTTGCCGAAACCCGGCCAGCTGATGGTGCCACGCAGTTGCAGTTCCTCGCACTCGATGCCGGCCTCCTCGCGGATCTCGCGGCGCATGCCTGCCACGACATCCTCGTCGGCCTCCAGCTTGCCGCCCAGGCCGTTGTACTTGCCCAGGTGCTGGTCGCCGGGGCGCGCGTTGCGGTGGACCATCAGCACGCGGCGGCGGTCGGGCGACAGGACATAGCCGAGCGTGGCGGCGATGGGGGTGTACGGCATGTGCGGACCATGCGGCGGGTGGCGGCGCATGGTAACGGCGCTCGGCCGCCGGGGTCGACCGCTGTGCGGGAGCCACGCCTGCCGGCGCCAGCACCCACGCCGGCGTTTCCGGGCCGCCGGCGAAGAAGTCGCGGCACCGCCCTCGCCGATGGCCCAGCGGTGCAGCCAGCCGCGATGCAGCACCCGTCCACCGGCCTCGAGCCTGTCGCCGTTGACGACGCCGGTCGCCGGCACGGCGGCCGCGTCCAGCGCGGCCATCGGCCGCTGGTGCCGCGCGTCGAGCCGTTCCTCGCCGAGCCCCTCGAACGACGGCCACGGCAGGTCGTCGATGGTGGTCGCGATCCGGTGTGCGGGTTCCGCGGGCGTCGCCTGCGTCCGCACGGGCCCGAGGCAAGCCAGCTCCAGCAGCAGGGCGGCCAGCACCCGGTCACGCCGCCATCCCGCCATCCCGCCATCCCAGGTCCCGTGCCCGCGAGCAGGCGCGCAGGGTCGCGCGGCAGCCGGTCAGTCCTGGCGCATCGTGCGCAGGCGATCGAGCGTGGACTTGAGCGCCAGCGGTCGCACCGGCTTCTGCAGCAGCGACAGGCCGTGCTCCAGCGCGCGGCGACGCACCTCGCCGCTGTCGTCGGCGCTCAACACCAGGGTCGGGCGCGCGCCGAACCGCGCCGAGAGGCGCTGGCACAGGTCGATGCCGGTGTCGCCGTCGTCTAGGTGGTAGTCGAACAGCCACAGCGACGCAGCTCGTTCCTGCAGCAGCGCCTCGGCGCCGGCACCGTCGGCGGCCGCGTCCACCACGCAGCCCCAGCCCTGCAGCAGACCACGCAGCGAGGCCAGGGCCATCGGATCGTTGTCCACGACCAGGATGCGCATGCCCGCCAGGCCGGCGCGCGGCAGCTCGGCCGCGGCCCGCGGCGCCGCCTGCGCGCCAGGCAGGCGCAGCGAGAACACCGTGCCCG
>JAEXLY010000200.1 GCA_023444765.1 Pseudomonadota bacterium
CCGCTCCCGCCCCGGCGCGGGCGCGAGAGGTCCCAACGCGGCCGCCCGGCGTCCTGAACACGGGGGGCCCCCAACCCTGCCGCCCGGCCCCCGCGCACGCGCGTCTGGCAAAATACGCCGCTTCGCCGGCCCGCTACCCCGGGACGGACCTGCCCCACCGGAGTCCCCGCATCGCCATGGACCACATCGAGTCCCGCATCCGCGCATTCCTCCAGGAGGAGTTCCCGGTGCCAGAGCAGCTGCCCGCCGCGGAGAGCCTGCTCGACAGTGGCGTGCTCGACTCGATCGGCGTGCTGACCCTGGTGACCTGGCTGGAGCAGGAGTTCGGCTTCATGGTGGAGGACGACGAGGTGGTGCCGGAGAACCTCGACAGCGTGGCCAGCCTGGTCGCCTACGTCGGCTCCAAGCTCGACGCCGACGCCACGGCCGGCTGATGCGCTACGAGGCGCACCTGCGCGCCCGCGCCGGGGAGCGCCCCGCGCACACCGCCCTGGTCAGCGCCGGCCGCCGCGTGTCCTACGCGGCACTGGCCGACACCGCCGAACGCTTCGCCTCGGCGCTGGTCGGGGGCGGTTTCCGCAATGGCGACCGCTGCGTGCTATTCCTCGAGAACCGCGTCGAAGCCGCAGCCGGCATCTTCGGCACGCTGCGCGCCGGCGGCATCTTCAGCGTCATCAATCCCACCACCAAGGCCGACAAGCTGGCCTTCGTGCTCAACGACTGCGAGGCTGCGGTGCTGGTCACCCAGGCCAGCCTGCTGCCGGTGGCGCGCGCGGCGCTGGCGCAGTCGTCCCCGGCGACGCGTTTGGTGGTGGTGGACGGCAGCGACGATGCGGCTGCCGGCGAGTGCAGCTGGGACGCGTTCGTTTCGTCCCCGTCGACGCTCGCCGACGCCGCCCGTGGGATCGACATCGACCTGGCGATGCTGGTCTACACCTCCGGCTCCACCGGCCAGCCCAAGGGCGTCATGATGACGCACAGGAACATCGAGCACGCTGCCGCGTCCATCACCGGTTACCTGCGCATGGTCCCGGACGACGTGGTGCTGAGCGTGCTGCCGCTGGCCTTCGACTACGGCCTGTACCAGCTGCTGATGTGCGTGAAGCTCGGCGCGACCCTGGTGCTGGAGAAATCCTTCGCGTTCCCGCAGAAGATCCTCCCGCTGCTGGAAAGCGAACGCGTGACCGGCTTCCCGCTGGTGCCGACCATGGCCGCGCTGATCGTGCAGCTGCGCAACTTCAAGCCCGAATGGGCGGCCCCGGTACGCTTCCTCACCAATACCGCCGCCGCCCTGCCCCCGGCGCACATCGCGCGCCTGCGCGAGCTGTTCCCGCAGGCGCGGCTGTACTCGATGTACGGCATGACCGAGTCCAAGCGCTGCACCTGGCTGCCGCCGGAGGAGCTCGACCGCCGCCCCGACAGCGTCGGCATCGCCATTCCCGACACCGAGGTCTGGGTGGCCGGCGACGACGGCCGGCCACTGCCGCCCGGCACCGTGGGCGAGCTGGTGGTGCGCGGCGGCCACGTGATGCAGGGCTACTGGCGCAACCCGGAGGCGACCGACAAGGCGCTCAGGCCCGGCCGCTATCCCTGGGAGAAGGTGCTGCACACCGGCGACCTGTTCCGCATGGACGCCGAAGGCTTCCTCTACTTCGTGGGCCGCAAGGACGACATCATCAAGTCGCGCGGCGAGAAGGTCAGCCCCAAGGAAGTGGAGAACGTGCTTTACGCCCTGCCCGGCGTGCGCGAGGCGGCCGTGGTGGGCGTACCCGACGAGGTACTCGGCCGCGCGCTCAAGGCGCTGCTGGTGGTGGAGGATGGCGTGCGGATCGTTCCGCGCGATGTCATCGCCCATTGCGCGGCGCGACTGGAGGACTTCATGGTGCCGCGCCTGGTCGAGTTCCGCGATGCCCTGCCCAAGACCAGCACCGGCAAGATCCGCCGCGCCGCCCTGCAGGCCGAAGCCGAAGGGCGCGAGCTGCCGGGCGAGGACGCCTGAGCGGACGGGCGCAATCCGCGCAGTCGCCCAGGCTGTCCCCGACCATCACGCTGTCGCCCGCGCGAACACGGCGAGCGGGGGACCCGCGCCAGGCGAATCCCCGCGTGGCTGACGGCCGCCGACGCGCAGGCTGCCGGTCACCGGATCTTCCACCGCCACCGGACGGGGACTCCCTGCCAGGACGGGCGCCGCGGCCAATGCCCTTCGCAAGCTCCGCATCCGACCCCGCCCTCATTCCCTGCGTGGCAACAGCGACCGCACCATCCGCTTCGCCATCATCACCGGCAGTTTCCGCAATCGCGCCTGCAGCTCGGAGTCCGGCCCCAACGCCTTCGCCTTGCGCGCCAGCGCCCGGGCCTCGCCGTACCGCCCGCGCCAGACGCAGCCTTCGGCGTTCCTGACGTAGGCCGCAGCCAGCGCCTGCCGCCGCGCATCTTCCGGCACTGCTCCCCGCGCGCGCTCGGCCGCGCGCTCCATCACCGCGATGTAGTCGTCCTCGGTGGAGGCAAGCGCGGAGAGCCCGTCGTGCCCGCGCAGCGCCCGCGCCAGCGGCTCGGCCACGACGCCGATGCTCCAGCGCGCCGCCACGCGCAGATGGAAGTCCAGGTCCTCGGCGGTGCGCAGCGTTTCGTCGAAACCGCCGACGTCCTCGTACACCTCGCGCCGCATCATCGCCGACAGCGGCGCCAGCGCCGGATCGCGCAGCACCCACTGCAGCGCCGGGCCGTCCTCGGGGATCTGCACGCGCCGCTCGAACACGTCGATCGTCCCGCCGTGCACGTCCACGCGGAACACATCGCACAGCACCAGGCCGATTCCGGGATTGGCCTCCAGGAAGCCCACCTGTCGCGCCGTCTTCTCCGGCAACCAAACGTCGTCGCTGTCCAGCAGCGCCAGGTAACGCCCGCGCGCCACGGCCAGGCCGCGATTGCGCGCCGCCGAGACCCCCGCGTTGGCCTGAGCCAGCAGCACGATCCGTTCTCCATAGCGTTGGGCAAGGAACTCGCCGGTGCCATCGGAGGAACCGTCGTCGACCACGATGATCTCTTCCACGGGCCGGCTCTGCGCCAGCACCGAATCGATCGCCCGCGCGACCAGGTCGCGCCGGTTCCACGTGGGAATGATGACGGAGGTTTCAGGACGCATGTCGGGCATGGCAGTGGATCTGGTCAAGCGCGCACTCTATCGCAGCGGACTGCTGGGCCTGTACCACCGCCTGCGCAACCGCCGCGCCCTCACCGTGATCATGTTCCACCGCGTGCTGACCGACCAGGACCCGCGCTGGGCCACCTGCGATCCCGACTACACGCTCGAGGCCTGGCTGCTGGAGCGCTGCCTGGACTTCTTCCGGCGGCACTACAACGTCGTGTCCACCGAGCAGGTGCTGGTCGCGCGCCGCGACGGCACGCCGCTGCCCGACCGCGCGCTGCTGATCACCTTCGACGACGGCTGGGCCGACAACCACGCCCACGCCCTCCCGCGCCTGCGGGCGGCCGGCATGCCGGGCCTGCTGTTCACCGTGGCCGACGTGGTCGACCGCAACGAACCCTTCTTCCAGGAACGGCTGGTGGCCGCCTTCCGTCGCAATACCCTGCGTGTACCCGCCCTGGTGCAGGCGCTGTCCGGGGCCGGGCATCCGCTCGAACCCGCACCCGCCGACACCATCGATGGCCTGCGCAAGGTGATCGCCGCGCTCGAAGCGCTGGGCACGGCAGAGCGCAACGCGCTGCTGGCCCCGTTCGCCGCGGCCATGGACGACGGCGTGCGGCAGATGGTCACCCGCGACGAACTGCGCGCACTGGCCACCGGCGGCGTCGAGATCGGCGTGCATGGCAAGACGCATACGCCGATGACACGCGCCGACGATCTCGACGCCGAACTCGCCACGGCCCGGCACCTGGTCGGCCAGCACCTCGACGGCGGTGCGCCGCCACCGACCATGTCCTACCCGCACGGCCGCTACGACGCGAAGGTGCTCGAACGCACCCGGGCCGCCGGCTACGAGCTGGCCTTTACCAGCGATCCCGTGGTGAACCCCATGGACGACCGCCCCGGGTGGCTGCTGGGGCGGCTGGGCTTCGAGCAGGCCGGCATCGTGGACCGCAAGGGGCGCTTCCGGCCGGACTGGCTGGGGCTGTTCCTGTTCCGGGCGCCGGCGAGGCGCTTGGCCGGCTGAGGCTCACGCCCGCGATCGGCCGGCGAGGACCGCCTGCAGGCGGGAAGCTCAGATCTTGAATCGCCGGAACGTACCCCGAGCCGGGCTGGCTCACCACCAGAGGCGCGCCAACATGCGTGCCCGACGCGCGCGTCCCAGGCCAGGCATCTTCACATCGACGCACTCCCGATGGTGATAACTAGGGTCCGGAACCGCGGTACCGACCACCATCACCTTTCGACGAGGCACCCGACCCGGCTTACCGTTCGTCCAACGCTGGCAAAGCGTCGCCACCAGCAACGATGCAGTTCGCGACGAAGCCGGTGGCGACTACAGACGCGGCTGTCGCCTAGTGTTGCGCATCGAACGCCCGGACAGGCGCATCGCCAGAGGCATGGCCGCACCCCCTCACCGGCATTGCTGGAAAGCGGGAAACGAACAGGGACCCGCAGTCCGCACCATCGTCGACGCACGTCGAGGATGCGTTTCCAGGCACGACCATCGTTTGAGAATTCCCAGTTGTTCGACCACAACCTCAGCTGAAGCCGGGTCGTGGGTTCCGGGCAAGAACGGCGCTATATTTCGACACCCCAGACGAAGGAGGATCGCGATGTTTCCGACCAAGCAGCACGTGATGAAGACGACACGCACACTCGGCCTCGCGGCTGTTGTCGCCATGGGCCTTGCAAGCTGCGCCACCTACGACGACGAGTTTGCGACCATCAACTCGCGCCTGGATCAGCTGGACACGCGGGTGCAGAGCGCGGCCCAGAGCGCCGAGGCCGCCAACCAGTCCGCAACGCAGGCCAACCAGCGGCTGGACCAGATGGAGAACCGGGTCCGTCAGCTTGAGACCGCGCCGCGTCGTACGCCGCGCGGCTAGTTGCCCGCCTGTTCCGCCGCATTGTTGAAGTCGGGGGCCGGTGGCCTTCGCGGGCCATCGGCCTCCTCTAGGCACTCGATCCTGGTTTCAAGGAGCCGCCCATTCGTACCTCCACGCGCCCAGCTTTTCCGACCCCACGTCGCGCGCTTGTCCTGGCGCTTGCGTTCGCGAGTGCCGGCCTGGTGGGCGCCGCAAATGTCGCCGCCCAGCCAGTCGCCACCGTCGACCAGCTGCCCCGGGGCCAGGAAGTGTCCGACACGGCGATCGAACTCGCGGGCTGGGTGGTCGCAAGCAGGGACAGCCAGGGCTATCCGTTCGCGATCATGGACAAGGCGGCGGCACAGATCCTGGTGTTCGACGGCGACGGCCGGCCTCGGGGTGCCGCCCCCGGGCTGTTCGGTTCGGCGATCGGCGATCACACCGCCCCGGGCATCGCAGGCCTCGCGCTTCGCGAGATTCCAGGACGGGATCGCACGACGCCTGCCGGTCGCTTCGTGGGCGGCTATGGCCCGTCGAGCGATGCCGGGCGCGTACTGTGGGTGGATTACGAATCCGCGGTGTCCATCCACCCGACCGCGACCGGCGTCCCGGCCGAGAGACGCGCCGAGCGCCTCGCATCGCCTTCGCCGGATGACAACCGCGTCACCCATGGCTGCATCAACGTTTCGCCCGAGTTCTACGAGCGGATCATGCGCCCGACGTTCCAGCGTGGCGGCGTGTTCTACATCCTGCCGGATGCGGCGCCGCTCTCGGAGACGTTCCCCGAGTTCGCGCAGAGTCGCGCGAACGGGAATGGCAATGGTGGGAGCCGTTCCACCGGCCAGTGAGATGCGCCCTCGTCCGCCGGGCCGAGCGGTTGTACCGCACGCTGCAGCCAGTCATCTCACCCGATACACCCCACCATTCAAGTGGTTCACGAACCACAGCTCATTGTCCTCGTCCTCCCCGAACGAGGCGATGGTGCCGTAGCCTGGCGCGACGCCACTGACGAGCGAGGCGACTTCCAGCCTGCCGCTGCTGGATAGGCGGCCGACCAGCAGTTCGCTCGAGCAGGCATCCGAGAACACGTAGGCGCCCCTGAGCGCGACGTTGCTGCCGCGATAGACGATGCCGCCGGTCACAGCGCAGCGGCCGTGTTCGCGCCCCCCGTACTCGAACACCGGGCCGGTGGTGGCGGTCCTGGCGGCGCAGTCGGTGGCGCCGGTGGAAGGATAGTCGTGACTGCCCTGGCAGCGGGGGTAGCCCAGGTCGCGCGCGGCGCCGTCGCGCCAGACGCTCACCTCCTCGCGGTCCTTGCCGACGTCGCCGATCCACACCGCACCATCGACATCGACGCTGAAGCGCCAGGGGTTGCGCAGGCCATGCAGCCAGATCTCGCCGCACTGGCTCCGCTGGCCGGCGAAGGGGTTGCTTTCGGGGATGGCGTAGGCGGCACGGCCTCTCTGTCCGCAGCTGTTCCTGACGCCTTTCGCACCGTCGCGCACATCGATGCGCAGGATCTTGCCGCGCAGGTTGCCGGTGTCGGCGGCGTGGGCGTGGTCGGCAGGCTCGCCCGTGCCGGCGCCGACGCTCCAGTACAGCAGGCCTTCCGGGCCGAAACGGATGTCGCCCCCGTTGTGGTTGGCGACCAGCTCGTCCACCCGCATCAGCAGCTCGTCGCTGCCGCTGAAGCGGTTGGCGGACGGATCGGCGGCCTGCAGGCGGCGCAGCACCAGCCCATGGCGTTCGCCGTCGGCGGCGCCGCTGTAGGCGATGTAGATGCGCCCGTTGCTGCGGAAATCCGGATCGAACGCCAGACCCAGCAGGCCCTGCTCGGTGTCCGCAGTGGTGACGGCGCGCCTGTAATAGGGTTCTGGCAACAGCTTGCCGTCGCGGTCGAGCACGCGGATGCGGCCTTCGCGCTCGAGCACGAACATGCGGCCGCTCCCGTCGCGGGGGCTGGCGATGGCGGTGGGGGATGCCAGCCCGTCGTGGACCACCTGCTCGACGCGCACGCCCGGCGTCCGGCCGGCGCCTTGCGCAGTGGCAGCGACGGCCGCCCAGGGCGTGGGCGGGTTGACCGTACTGGACGAGGCGGATTCGACGCAGCCGGCAAGCAGAACTGCGAAAGCGAGAAGAGACAGCGATGTCTGGATGCGCATGGCGCCTCCGGGTATGCGGGTGGTCATGGGCTTGTATGGTCAGGTGCGTCGAGGCGGGCCGTTCCCCGGGTCCGGCGCTCCACCCACAAGGGACGCAACGCCCCGCCTCGCAGGGAAGAAGGCGCGCGTGCCGGCGGCAGCGCGCTCCGCCGTGGACGACTTCTGCGGCGGCGCGCCCGCCATCACTCGTCCTCGTCGGCCGAGGTGAGCCAGATGCGGTCCTTCAGCGCGGCGCTGTCGCCGCTGCGGGCGCGACCGAAGACAGAGCGGGATTCGCGGGCGACGAAGCCGGTTTCGCGCCAGCCGGCGGTGGCGGCGGCGCTGCTCAGCTCCACCGAGACCGAAGCGTGTCCGGCCGCGCGCGCGGCGCGCAGCAGCGCGACGAGTTCGGCGCGCGAGGGGCCGGCAGCGCCATGGACCGTCCAGCTGTCGAGTACATGCAGTCCGCCCTCACGCGCGTCGCAGGCGAACCAGGCCAGCAGAGCACCGCTGCGGTCGCGTACCAGCAGGTGGCGGAACTTCGCGAACGGGCAGTCGTCCAGGCGCCAGCGGCGGAAGGCGACGTCACGCAGGGCGACCGGTCCCTGTCCTGCCGTGATCGTTGACCACGGCGCTTCGCCGCTGGCGTCCGCGCGATCGTGCCACTGCGCCTGCAGGCTTTCGCGCGCGGACCACAGGCGCACGCTGTCGGCGAGATCGAGCAGCCTGCCCGCGGGCACGGCAAGCAGCCCCGGCAGCCGGCGGCGTACGTAGGGGCCATGGCGCAGCACGCGCGCGTGGCGGGCCAGTTCGCCCAGCGGGGTGTAGCCCACGCGCTTGAAGACCGGTGCGGCCTTCGGATTGGGGAACCCGTAGAGCAGGTCGAAGCGGCGCAGGCCGGCCTCCATCAGCGCCATCTGCAGGATCAGCGCCGGCCCCAGCGAGCGATGTTCGCCGGCCACCGCCAGGTCCACCAGCACGCCGGCGGTGATGCGCTCGCCGTCCATCCACATCGGCCGCGGCCCGGCGCTGGCCACGCCCACCCACTGCCCGCTCTCCTCGTGCCGCAGCAGCAGGGTCAGCGGTGCCCCGAACGGGCAATGCCGATAGAACCAGTCGTACTTGCGCGCCATGCGCGCGTCCTGGCCGAGGTTGCCGCTCCACAGCGACAGGACCAGCGCGCGGTCGCGCTCGACGTCAGCTTCGTGGACGGTATAGGCCGGGGTCTGCGGCATGGATCAGCGCCGGTGCGGCTCGGGGACGGGTTCGACCAGCACCGGCGGGCGGTGCAGGTAGGCGGTGGTGCGGCGCTTGGCGCGGATATCGTCGTAGATCGCCTGCGCCTGCTGCTCGGTCATGCCGAGTGCGGAGGCGAGTTCGCTGGCCGGACGGTCGTGGTTGATCGCCCACAGCGCCAGGTCCATCTGTGCGTACGGCAGCGCGAAGTAGAACTCGTCCTGGCCCTGCGCCAGCGAGTAGGTGTCGGTGGTGGGCGTGGCCGAGGTCACGCGCTCGGGGACGCCCAGATGGCGCGCCATCGCATAGACCTGGCTCTTGTACAGGTGCGCGATCGGCTTGACGTCGGCCGAGCCGTCGCCGTTCTTGACGAAGAAGCCTTGGTCGTACTCCAGCCGGTTGGGCGTGCCGGTCACCGCGTAGTTGAGGCGGTCGGCATGGAAGTACTCCAGGGTCTTGCGGATGCGCTGCTTGAAGTTGGTGGCCGCGACGATGGTGAGGTAGGCGTCCAGCGGCAGGTCCTGTTCGTGGCGATGGCCGGCCGGGTCTTCGGCGACGATGCGGAAACGGTTGATCAGCCCTTGCGCCCCCCCGGCGATGACGATCTTGAACTTCCAGCCCTCGCCGTACCCGGGCAGCACGCTGCGCACGGCGGTGTCGCGCGCCTCGTAGCAGCCGATGGCCGCCAGTGCCGGGGCGATGTCGTGGGTGTGGACGCGCACGCCCAGGTGTTCGGCCAGCACATTTGCGCGCACCGCGCTGTCGTCGCTGGAATCGCGCTCGGGCAGGATCAGGCAGAACACGCGCTCGGCTCCCAGCGCGCGCACCGCGAGCGCGGCGCAGGTGGTGGAGTCGATGCCGCCGGAGATCGCGACGACGAGGCCGCGCCGGTGCAGGTCGCGCGCGACGATCTCGCGCAGGCGCGCGGAGATGCGGTCGGCCTCGGCGCCGTAGTCGAGCGCAAGCACGGACGGATCGAGCACGGTCATTGGATCTCCTCTTGCAGGGCGGCGCGGCGGATCTTGCCCGACGCGGTCCGGGGCAGGTCCGCCACGAAGGCGACGGTCTTCGGAATCTTGTAGGCGGCCAGGCGCTGGCGGCAGTGCGCCTTGACCATCATCTCGGTGGGCAGCGCGTCGTCACGCACGATGAAGGCGGCGACCACCTGGCCCAGCAGCGGATCGTCGACGCCGCGCACCGCGACCTCGCGCACGCCCGCCAGTTCGGCGATCGCCTCCTCGACGTCCTGCGGGTGCACGCGATGCGCGCCGGTCTTGATCATGTCGCTGCGGCGGCCGGCCAGCCACAGGAAGCCGTCGGCGTCGAGGTGGCCGAGATCGCCCGTACGCAGCCAGCCGTCGACGAGCGTGGCGGCGGTCGCCTCGGGCGCGTGCCAGTAGCCGGTCATGACGTTGTCGCCGCGTGCCCAGACCTCGCCCTGCTCGTCCGTTGCGGCGGGGCTTCCATCCTCGCGCCGCACCTGGATCTCGACCCCGGCGATGGGCGTCCCGACCGAGCCGAGCTTGTCGTCCAGGCGCTCCGGGCGCAGACAGGTCAGGCGCGCACTGGCTTCGGTCTGGCCGTACATCACGAACAGCCGGGCCCGTGGCAGCGCCGCGCGCAGACGGCGCGTGAGCGCCGGCGACATCGCGCCGCCGGCCTGGGTGAGGTAGCGCAGCGCGGAGAGGTCGTGGCGTTCGAGCTGGCCGCGGTCGAGCAGCAGTGCGAAGGTGGAGGGCACGCCCGAGAAGCCGGTGGCGCGCTCGCGCGCCAGCGTCTCGGTGATCAGGTGCGGGAACACGAAGTTGTCCTCGAGCACCACGCGTGCGCCGGCCGCAAGGTGGGTGTGGAGTACCGAGGCGCCGTAAGCGTAGTAGAACGGCAGCGCGCTCACCGTGCTGTCCGTCGCGGTGAGCTGCAGGTAATCGAGGATCGATGCGGTGTTGGCGGCGAGGTTGCGATGGCTCAGGGCCACGCCCTTCGGCGCGCCGGTGGTGCCGGATGTGTAGAGGATGGCGGCGAGCGCACCGGGACCCGGCATCGGCAGGGTCTCGGCATCCGCGGCTCCGGTCAGCGCTTCGAGCGGCTCTGCGGCAGGCTCCAGCGACAGGACCGGGACGCCGGTGGCAAGGGCCGCCAGCCGGGCGTCCTCGTGCGCGGTGGCATGCACCAGCACGCGGGGGCCGCTGTGACGCAGCCAGGGGACGAAATCGCGTTCGCGCGCCTGGGCGTTGAGCGGCACCACCGCAGCGCCCGCGCACCAGCTGCCGTACCACGCGATCGCCGCTTCCAGGCAGTTTGGAAGGACCACGGCGACGCGGTCGCCGGGAGCCACGCCCTGCGCGCGCAGCCTGCGCGCGAAGCCGGACGCGGCATCGCGCAGCCCCCGGTAGTCGAGCTGCCGCTCGCGCTGCTGCAGGGCCACGCGCGCGGGCATCGCCGCGGCGGTGTGGTCCAGCCGCGCGAGCAGTGTTTCCATCGCAGGGCCTGCTTACGCCGCGAGGCGGCCGTCGAGGTAGCGGTCGATCGCGGCCAGGCTGTCGAAATTGGCCGGGGTCATGTCCTCGGGCGGCACGTTGACCGGCCAGGTCTCCTCGATGAAGCCGATCAGCTCCAGGATGCCGGTGGAATCGACGATGCCCTGCTGGATCAGCGAAGTATCATCCGCGAAGGCGGACTCGTCATCGGTGAACAGGAAGTTGCCCAGGATGAACTGCTTGATCTGCTGCCGCCGGCTCATGTCGCTCCGCATCCCCTGTCCAGGTGAACCACCATGTCTATGGCCCCGCGCGCTTCCCGCCTTCGCCGTGCAGCCATCCGTCGCGGGCTGTCCCTCGCCTGCCTGTGCATCGCGCTGGGACTGTCCGCCTGTGGTCTAGAACGTGATCCGGAGAGTGGCGAGGACATCGTGTCCACGCCGCGCTGGCACGCAGACGGCGCGCTGGAGACGATCGTGTCCGAGCACGGCGCGATCGGCGTGCGGGTCCTCGTCGATGGCCTGGTGCGGCCGTGGTCGCTGGCCTTCCTGCCCGACGGCACGATGCTGGTCACCGAGCGGCCGGGACGGCTGCGGCGCATTGGACCCGACGGCTCGGTTTCGGCACCGCTCGAAGGCGTGCCCGCGGTATTCCTGCAGGGCCAGAGCGGCCTGCTCGACGTGGTGCCCTCGCCCGCCTTCGCACAGGACCGCCTGGTGTACATCGCCTATGGCGAGCCGAACTGGCGCGGCAACAAGGCCGGCACCGCGGTCGCGCGCGGGCGACTGGGCGAGCGCGGGCTGGAGGACGTGGAGGTGGTGTTCCGCCAGGAGCCCAAGCTCTCGCACGGTACGCACCTGGGCGCGCGCATCGTGTTCGATGACGCGGGGTTGATGTTCGTGGGCACCGGCGACAGCCGCGATGCGGACAAGGCCCAACTGCTCGACCACCTGCAGGGCAAGCTGGTCCGGCTGTATCCGGATGGCCGCGTGCCGGAAGACAATCCCTTCGTGGGGCGCCACGACGCGCGTCCCGAGATCTGGAGCTACGGGCACCGCAACATCCAGGGCATGGCGCTGCATCCGGACACGCGGCAACTCTGGCTGCACGAGCACGGCCCGATGGGCGGCGACGAGATCAACCTGCCGCGCGCGGGCCTCAACTATGGCTGGCCGCTGGCCACATACGGCATGGACTACTCGGGGCAGGCCGTACCGGGCTCGGTGGGCGATGCGGCCGAGGGCACCGAACCGCCGCTGCACTACTGGCCGAAGTCGCCGGCGGTGAGTGGCATGGCGTTCTACGCTGCCGGTGCCTTCCCGCAATGGCGTGGCAACCTGCTGGTGGGCGCGCTGGCGGGCCAGGCGCTGATCCGGCTGCAGCTCGACGGCGAACGCGTGGTCCACGAGGAGCGGCTCTTGCAGGGGCGCGGCCGCATCCGCGACGTGCGCGTGGGACCCGATGGCCTGGTGTACCTGCTCACCGACAGCGCCGAGGGGACGATTCTCAGGCTGGAGCCTGTGGAGGACACCGGGCAGTAGGACGGGGCCTGTCCCGTGGGCGACCGCCATTGCGGGTCCGCAGGCGACGTCATCGCCACGGCTTCGATGCCCCCCGCGTCCGCGGCCGTGGGCCCCGTCGCTTCCAAGAAGGCATGGCCCGTGTGCCTAGTCCCTCTCGCGAACCCGTGCCGAGCGGCAGGTCGGAATACGCCCGCAGGCCTCCCCCGGTGACCGCACGGTCAGGCCGCCAGCGGCCGGTCGCGCAGCAGCAGCAACGTGGACAGCAGGCCGGTGAAGGCCTGGTTGTCGGCGAAGCCGATCACCTTGCCGGCCCGCGCCTTGGCGAACAGGCGGGAGGCGGCATCGACGTCGAACACGCCGCCTGCACGCAGGTTGTCTGGCGAGAACAGCTCGGCCACGTAGTCCAGCGGCTTGCCGTCGACGAAGAAGCTGGCGCTGTCCGGTGCGCGGTAGGGCTGCTTGGTGCGCCGTGCGATGTCGTCGGGCAGCAGGTCGGCCAGGGCCAGGCGCAGGATGTGCTTCTCGGTAAGGCCGCGGATCTTCCATGAGGGCGGCAGCCGGTTGGCGAACTCGATCAGGGTGTGGTCGAGGTAGGGGTAGCGGCCCTCGATCGAGGCGGCCATCGCAGCGCGGTCGCCCTGCGCGGCAAGCAGGTACCCGGCCAGCAGCGTCCTGGCCTCCACGTACTGGTCGCGCGCCAGCGGCGCCCAGTCGCCGGTGTCGGCGGGCAGGCGCGATTCGGCAAGCGCCAGGGCGTCCCAGCGCGCGGCCTCGGCGCGCAGCTCCGGCGCGAGGAAGGCGAAGGCCCGCTGCGAGGTGGTCCAGCGTGGCACGTGCGCGAACACCGCGCGGTCGATGTGCTCGCGTCCCTGGCCGAAGAACGAGGCGGCGAAGGCGGGATTGGCCGCGGGCGAGTTCTCGAGGTAGCCATACAGCCGCGACAGCAGCTTCGGCCGCAGTTGCGATTCCGGCTGCCGTGCCCAGAAGCGCCGCACCTTGGCTTCCTTGAACAGGTCGTAGCCGGCGAACACTTCGTCGGCGCCCTCGCCGGTGAGCACCACGGTGTAGCCGTGCGCGCGCACCGCGTCGGCCAGCAGCATCATCGGCACGGCCGCGGTGCGCAGGACCGGCGTCTCGGTATGCGCGACCAGCCGCGGAAACGCCGTGCCGATGTCGCGCGGACCGATGCGCAGGGTGGAATGGTCGGTGCCCAGGTGGCGCACCATCGCCATCTGGTGCGCGCTCTCGTCGAACTCGGCCTGGTCGAACGCCACCGAGAAGGTGCGCACCGGGGTCTGGGTGAACCCGCGGATCAGGGCGACGATGCCGGATGAGTCCAGCCCGCCGCTGAGGTAGGCGCCCACCGGCACGTCGGCGCGCAGTTGCAGGCGCACCGCGTCGATCAGTCGTTCCCGCAGTTCGGCGGCGGCGTCGGCGACGCTGCCATGGCGCGATGCGCGCGTGTGCGCGGCGACGGGGAACGTCCAGTCCCAGTAGCGGGTGAGCGCCTGCCGGCCGTCGGCTTCGATACTGAGCAGATGGCCCGGCGGCAGGCTGTGCAGGTCCTGGTAGACGGTATCCGGGTCCAGCGGCGCCCAGTAGCTGAAGGTCTGCAGCAGCCCCTGCAGCGACAGCCGGGCGGCATCGGGGACGGCAGCAAAGATCGCCTTGGGCTCGGAGGCGAACCACAGCGTGCCGCGCGCCTGCGTCCAGTACAGCGGGCGGATGCCGGCCCGGTCGCGCGCCAGCACCAGCCGCCTGCGCGCGCTGTCCCACAGCGCGATCGCGAACTGGCCGTTGAGGTGCTCGACGAAACGGTCGCCGTAGCGGTCGTACAGGTGCACGATCACCTCGGTGTCCGAACGCGTGTAGAACACGTGCCCGCGCGCTTCGAGATCCGCGCGCAGTTCGACGAAATTGAAGATCTCGCCGTTGAACACCGTCCACACCGTGCGCGCCGGGTTGTGGATCGGCTGGTCGCCGGTGCTCAGGTCGATGATCGACAGGCGTGCGTGCGCCAGCCCGACGCCGGGTTCGACGTGGAAGCCGTAGCCGTCGGGACCGCGATGGGCCAGCGTGCGGATCATCCGTTGGAGCAGCGGCAGGCCGCCGTCCTCCCCGCCCGGGTGGCCGACGTATCCCGCGAGTCCACACATGTCTCAGCTCCCCCTGTGCGCGGGTGTGCCGCGCGCGCGCCGTGCGCTCACTGTGGATTGCGCCACCAGCACACCAGCCATGTCTGCCCGTCGCACTGCATCCAGTCCTTGTTGAGTCCGTCGATGCCCTCGACGTGCGGCGACACCCGCTCCAGCGCCGGCGCGAAGAACGTGACCAGGCAGGCTCGACCGAGATGGCGCATGCGTTCGATCGTCGCCGGGATGTCCTTGATGTAGTACAGGACCTCGCAGGCCACCACCAGGTCGAAGCGGCCGCGCCCATCCCCCCATGGCTGGCCGTGGATGTCGCTTGCGGCGAACTGCGCGTCGGGGACCCGCAGGCGGGCACGCTCGATCGCCGTCGGACTGACGTCGATGCCGTGCACCTGGCCGGCCAGCTCCGTGAACGCGAGCGTCTGGTGGCCCTCGCCGCAGCCGATCTCCAGCAGCGAATCCACCTGGCCGAAGTGGCGCCTGATCAGCGCATTGGTGGCCTCGAAGCGCGCCCGTTCCAGCCTCGACTCCATGTTCCATGGATCACCCAGCTTGTAGGCCAGGTCGAGGCGCTCGTAGTTGTCGGCGCCGCTGACGCCGCGCATCGCGTACTTCATCCAGGTGCGGCGCACGAGCTTGCGCAGCTTCGCGTTCAGACGGTTCATCGGATATGGCCAGTGGCGGCGGTGGAGCCGTGCGGGCAGCGACGCGTCCCTGCGGCGGCGGCAATCGTCGCCTCATCGCCGGTCGGCCGCGGCTTCGACGCGCGCAGGGGATGCAGCGGCGAACTGTACCAGTCGATGACTTCGTCGCATTCGAATCGCACCCAGGAGGGGCCGTAGCTCCATTGGCTGCCGCCGAGTTCGCGGCTCACCGGCTCGCCCAGCATGGCGAGCACCTCGCGCAGCGGCATGCCCTGGCGCAGCGCCATGGCCGTGCGCCCCGCAATTTCCCGTTCAACTGCAGCGACACCAGCACCAGTGAAGCCCGGCAATCCGGCGTCGGTGCGCGACACCCACCAGACCATCAGGATCGCCAGCAGGACGATGCCCCACACCACGACCCTCGACGGCCGGCGCGCTTCGTGCTGCGGCGGCAACGCCATCTCCGGGCGCGGCGCGAAGGCGACCGGCACGGGCCGCGTCGCGACCGGCGCGGCTCCGGGCAGGCGGCCGTGATGGCGGTGGAACTCCAGGGCGGACGCATAGCGCAGATTGAGGATCTTGAGCGCGTCCTCGCCGGCGCCGCCGCTGCGGTCGGGGTGCAGGTCGGCCACACGCCGGCGATACGCCATGCGCAGGTCGTCCATCGTGCAGTCGGGCTCGATGCCGAGTTCGTGGTAAAGGGCGACGAAATCGGTGGACTCGGACATCGCTCGTTTCGGTGGGCGGATGATTCCAGACAGACAACGCGAAACGCGGCCGCGTCAGGCCAGCCGGGCCCGGGACTCCGGCCCCTTGTCCGCATCGGCCCGCGGATGCCGTGCTCTGGCGCTGTGGACGCGCACATCGCGCTCGACGGCGCGGGGGGCGCCTGCACTGATGCCACCATGGGATTCCACGCGCGCGGCACCGGCGTTGGCCGGCGGGATCCCCGGCCCGGCATTCCCGACGCGTACCGCCATGCCAAGTGAGACCGTCCTCGCCAGCGTGCCCC
>JAEXLY010000268.1 GCA_023444765.1 Pseudomonadota bacterium
CCGCAGGCGCGCGGCTGGTCGGACATCACCCCCGCGCAAGCGGGGGTCCACGGCTCCCGCAACCGCTGGGACCGGATAGAGGTAGAGATTGGCCCTCGATCGAGTGCAAATCAAAGCAGGAGCCGCCACATTCCAGCGTTTGGGGGAGTGATGGCGGAAGCCGAGGCTGGGGACGGACGTCCCCGGCCTTCGGTCGTTGTAAGGCGGTGATTGGTCATTCGTGATTCGTGATTCGGAAAAGGCAGGCCTTCGCCTCCGACGGATCACCAATCACCAGTCCAGATCACGGCTCAACCAGTTGTCAGTGGTCAGTAGCGGGAGAGGGCGTGCTGGTGCCGGCAATACCAGCGACTGTCCAGTGACAACTTTTCGTTATCAAGGGCCTGCGCCAGCGCGGGTCCCACACCGAGGCATCAGCTCCCCATGACGACCCAACTCCAGTCGAACTACTCGTTCACCGAGAAGAAGCGCATCCGGAAGAACTTCGGCAAGCGCCGCTCGATCCTCGAAGTGCCGTTCCTGCTCGCCATCCAGGTCGACTCCTACCGGGAGTTCCTGCAGGCGGACAAGGATCCCAACAGGCGCGACGACAAGGGCCTGCACGCCGCGCTGAAGTCGGTGTTCCCGATCGTCAGCTACAACGGCTACGCCGCGCTGGAGTACGTCGGCTACAAGCTCGGCGAGCCGGTGTTCGACGAGCGCGAGTGCCGCCAGCGCGGCATGAGCTACGGCGCGCCGCTGCGCGTGACCGTGCGCCTTGTGATCTACGACCGCGAATCGTCGAGCAAGGCGATCAAGTACGTGAAGGAGCAGGAGGTCTACATGGGCGAGATCCCGCTCATGACCGACAACGGCACCTTCATCGTCAACGGCACCGAGCGCGTGATCGTGTCGCAGCTGCACCGCTCGCCGGGCGTGTTCTTCGACCACGACCGCGGCAAGACCCACAGCTCGGGCAAGCTGCTGTTCTCCGCGCGCGTGATCCCCTACCGCGGCTCGTGGCTGGACTTCGAGTTCGACCCGAAGGACGCGCTGTACACCCGTATCGACCGCCGCCGCAAGCTGCCGGTCAGCGTTCTGCTACGTGCGCTGGGCTACAACAACGAAGAAATGCTCAATGAGTTCTTCGAGATCAACACCTTCCACATCCTGCCCGAGGGCGAGGGCGTGCAGCTGGAGCTGGTGCCCGAGCGCCTGCGCGGCGAGACGCTGAACTTCGACCTGGCCGACGGCGACAAGGTGATCGTCGAGGCCGGCAAGCGCATCACCGCGCGCCACGTCAAGCAGCTCGAGGCCGCGGGCGTCGCCGCGCTGGCCGTGCCCGACGAGTACCTGGTCGGGCGCGTGCTCTCGCACGACGTGGTCGATGCCTCGACCGGCGAGCTGATCGCCTCGGCCAACGACGAGATCAACGACGACACCCTGGCCGCGCTGCGCAAGGCGGGCATCGAGGCCGTCGGCACCATCTGGACCAACGACCTGGACCGCGGCGCCTACCTGTCCAACACCCTGCGCGTGGACGCGACCAAGACCCAGCTCGACGCGCTGGTCGAGATCTACCGCATGATGCGCCCCGGCGAGCCGCCGACCAAGGACGCCGCGCAGAACCTGTTCCACAACCTGTTCTTCGCCTTCGAGCGCTACGACCTGTCGGCCGTGGGCCGCATGAAGTTCAACCGCCGCCTGGGCCGCCGCGAGGTGACCGGCGCCGCGGTGCTGTACGACGCCAAGTACTTCGCCGAGCGCAAGGACGAGGAGTCCGTGCGCCTGCGCGAGGCCTGCGGCGACACCTCCGACATCCTCGACGTGATCAAGGTCCTGACCGAGATCCGCAACGGCCGTGGCGTGGTGGACGACATCGACCACCTGGGCAACCGTCGCGTGCGTTCGGTGGGCGAGATGGCCGAGAACGTGTTCCGCGTGGGCCTGGTCCGCGTCGAGCGCGCCGTGCGCGAGCGCCTGACCATGGCCGAGGCCGATGGCCTGACCCCGCAGGAACTGATCAACGCCAAGCCGGTCGCGGCCGCGGTCAAGGAGTTCTTCGGCTCCTCGCAGCTGTCGCAGTTCATGGACCAGAACAATCCGCTGTCGGAAGTCACCCACAAGCGCCGCGTCTCGGCGCTGGGCCCGGGCGGCCTGACCCGCGAGCGCGCCGGCTTCGAAGTGCGCGACGTGCACCCGACCCATTACGGCCGCGTCTGCACCATCGAAACGCCTGAAGGCCCGAACATCGGCCTGATCAACTCCCTGGCGGTGTTCGCCCGCACCAACCGCTACGGCTTCCTCGAGACCCCGTACCGCAAGGTCGTGGACGGCCGCGTCACCGACGAGATCGAGTACCTGTCGGCGATCGAGGAGAACGAGTTCGTCATCGCGCAGGCCGACTCGCCGCAGGATGCCAAGGGCAACCTCGACGCGCAGTTCGTGTCCTGCCGCTTCCAGGGCGAGAACCTGCTCAAGCCGCCGGCCGAGATCCACTACATGGACGTCTCGCCGATGCAGACCGTGTCGGTCGCCGCGGCGCTGGTGCCGTTCCTGGAGCACGACGACGCCAACCGCGCGTTGATGGGCGCCAACATGCAGCGCCAGGCCGTGCCGACGCTGCGCGCGCAGAAGCCGCTGGTGGGTACCGGCATCGAGCGCGCCGTGGCGCGCGACTCGGGCGTGACGGTGAACGCACGCCGCGGCGGCGTGATCGAGCAGATCGATGCCGGCCGCATCGTGGTCAAGGCGTTCGACGACGAGATCACAGGCGAGACCGATGCCGGCGTCGACATCTACAACCTGATCAAGTACACGCGTTCCAACCAGAACACCTGCATCAACCAGACCCCGCTGGTGAACGTGGGCGACGTGGTCGCGCGCGGCGATGTGCTGGCCGACGGTCCCTCGACCGACATCGGCGAGCTGGCCCTGGGCCAGAACATGCTGGTCGCGTTCATGCCGTGGAACGGCTACAACTTCGAGGACTCGATCCTGCTGTCCGAGCGCGTGGTCCAGGAAGACCGCTACACCACGATCCACATCGAGGAACTCACCGCCGTCGCCCGTGACACCAAGCTGGGTCCGGAGGAGATCTCGGCCGACATTCCGAACGTCTCCGAGCAGGCGCTCAACCGCCTCGACGAGTCGGGCGTGGTGTACATCGGCGCCGAGGTGCGCGCCGGCGACATCCTGGTGGGCAAGGTCACGCCCAAGGGCGAGAGCCAGCTGACTCCGGAAGAGAAGCTGCTGCGCGCGATCTTCGGCGAGAAGGCGTCGGACGTGAAGGACAGCTCGCTGCGCGTGCCCCCGGGCATGGACGGCACCGTCATCGACGTGCAGGTCTTCACCCGCGACGGCATCGAGAAGGACAAGCGCGCGCGCCAGATCGAGGAATCCGAGGTCAAGCGCGTCAAGAAGGACTTCGACGACCAGTTCCGCATCCTCGAGGCGGCGATCTACGATCGCCTGCGTTCGCAGCTGCTGGGCAAGGTCGCCAACGGCGGTCCGGGCCTGAAGAAGGGCGACACCGTCACCTCGCTGGTGCTCGACGGCCTGAAGAAGTCCGACTGGTTCCAGCTGCGCATGAAGGACGACGACGCCGCCGAGGCGATCGAGCGCGCGCAGAAGCAGATCGAGGTGCACGAGAAGGAGTTCGAGAAGCGCTTCGCCGACAAGCGCGGCAAGATCATGCAGGGCGACGACCTGGCGCCGGGCGTGCTGAAGATGGTCAAGGTCTACCTGGCCGTGAAGCGCCGCATCCAGCCGGGCGACAAGATGGCCGGCCGCCACGGCAACAAGGGCGTCGTGTCGACGATCGTGCCGGTCGAGGACATGCCGCACATGGCCAACGGCGAGACCGTGGACATCGTGCTCAACCCGCTGGGCGTGCCTTCGCGTATGAACATCGGCCAGATCCTGGAAACCCACCTCGGGTGGGCCGCCAAGGGCCTGGGCCGGAAGATCGACCAGATGCTGCAGGCGCAGGCCAAGGTGGCCGAGCTGCGCAAGTTCCTCGACGAGATCTACAACCACGACAAGGAACTGGTCGCCCAGCGCGTGGACCTCAAGCAGTTCAGCGACGAGGAACTGCTGACCCTGGCGAAGAACCTGGTCGACGGCGTGCCGATGGCGACCCCGGTGTTCGACGGCGCCAGCGAGGCCGAGATCAAGCGCATGCTCGAGCTGGCCGACCTGCCCACCGGCGGCCAGGCGCAGCTGTTCGACGGCCGCACCGGCGAAGCGTTCGAGCGCAAGGTGACCGTGGGCTACATGCACATGCTGAAGCTCATCCACCTGGTCGACGACAAGATGCACGCGCGTTCGACCGGCCCGTACTCGCTCGTCACCCAGCAGCCGCTGGGCGGCAAGGCGCAGTTCGGCGGCCAGCGTTTCGGCGAAATGGAAATGTGGGCGCTGGAAGCCTACGGCGCGGCCTACACCATGCAGGAAATGCTGACGGTGAAGTCCGACGACGTGCAGGGCCGCAACCAGATGTACAAGAACATCGTCGACGGCGAGTACGAGATGGTTGCCGGCATGCCGGAATCGTTCAACGTGCTGGTCAAGGAAATCCGCTCGCTGGCCATCAATATGGAGCTCGAGGAGCACTGAGGGACCGTGATTGGGGATTCGTGATTCGTGATTCGAAAGCGCAGCCCGCTTCGTATCCGACCCTCGCGAATCCGCTCCGACTAATCACCAATCACCAATCATGAATCACGCTCCTCCGGAGACTAAACACATGAAAGACCTACTGAACCTCTTCAACCAGCAGCGTCCGACGCCCGATTTCGACGCGATCAAGATCGCGCTGGCCTCGCCGGACCTGATCCGCTCGTGGTCCTACGGCGAGGTGAAGAAGCCCGAGACCATCAACTACCGCACCTTCAAGCCGGAGCGCGACGGACTGTTCTGCGCCGCCATCTTCGGTCCGATCAAGGACTACGAGTGCCTGTGCGGCAAGTACAAGCGCATGAAGCACCGTGGCGTGGTCTGCGAGAAGTGCGGCACGGAAGTGACCCTGGCCAAGGTGCGCCGCGAGCGCATGGGCCACATCGACCTGGCTTCGCCGGTCGCCCACATCTGGTTCCTCAAGTCGCTGCCCTCGCGCATCGGCCTGATGCTGGACATGACCCTGCGCGACATCGAGCGCATCCTGTACTTCGAGGCGTTCGTCGTCACCGAGCCGGGCCTGACCCCGCTCGAGCGCGGCCAGCTGCTCAACGAAGAGCAGTTCATGCAGATGCGCCAGGAGCACGGCGACGACTTCGACGCGGCGATGGGCGCCGAGGCGGTCTACGACCTGCTGCGCACCATCGACCTGCAGGCCGAGGTGGTGAAGCTGAAGGAAGACATCGCCGCCACGGGTTCAGAAACCAAGCTCAAGCGCCTCACCAAGCGCATCAAGCTGGTCGAGGCCTTCCTCGAGTCGGGCAACCGTCCCGAGTGGATGGTCATGACCGTGCTGCCGGTGCTGCCGCCGGACCTGCGCCCGCTGGTCCCGCTGGACGGCGGCCGCTTCGCGACCTCCGACCTGAACGACCTGTACCGCCGCGTCATCAACCGCAACAACCGCCTGCGCCGACTGCTGGAGCTCAACGCGCCCGACATCATCGTGCGCAACGAGAAGCGCATGCTGCAGGAGTCGGTCGATGCGCTGATGGACAACGGCCGCCGCGGCCGTGCCATCACCGGCACCAACAAGCGCCCGCTCAAGTCGCTGGCCGACATGATCAAGGGCAAGCAGGGCCGCTTCCGCCAGAACCTGCTGGGCAAGCGCGTGGACTACTCGGGCCGTTCGGTCATCGTGGTCGGCCCGACCCTGCGCCTGCACGAGTGCGGCCTGCCGAAGAAGATGGCGCTGGAGCTGTTCAAGCCCTTCATCTTCGCCAAGCTGCAGCGCCGTGGCCTGGCCACGACGATCAAGGCCGCCAAGAAGCTGGTCGAGCGCGAAGAGGCCGAGGTGTGGGACATCCTCGAAGAGGTGATCCGCGAGCACCCGGTGCTGCTCAACCGCGCCCCGACCCTGCACCGCCTGGGCATCCAGGCGTTCGAGCCGGTGCTGATCGAGGGCAAGGCCATCCAGCTGCACCCGCTGGTCTGCACCGCGTTCAACGCCGACTTCGACGGCGACCAGATGGCCGTGCACGTCCCGCTGAGCCTGGAGGCCCAGCTGGAAGCGCGCGCGCTGATGATGTCGACCAACAACATCCTGTCCCCGGCGAACGGCGAGCCGATCATCGTGCCCTCGCAGGACGTGGTGCTCGGCCTGTACTACATGACCCGCGCGCTCGAGAACACCCCGGGCGAGGGCATGGCGTTCGCCAATGTCGCCGAGGCGCGCCGCGCCTACGACAACAAGGTAGCCGGCCTGCACGCCAAGGTGAAGGTGCGCATCACCGAGACGGTGGTGGGCGAGGACGGTTCGCGTGAAAAGAAGACCTCGATCGTGGAGACCACGGTCGGGCGCGCGCTGCTGGCCGAGATCCTGCCCGAGGGCCTGCCCTTCGCGCTGGCCAACACCGAGCTGACCAAGAAGAACATCTCGCGCCTGATCAACAGCTGCTATCGCCAGCTGGGACTGAAGGACACCGTGGTCTTCGCCGACAAGCTGATGTACACCGGCTTCGGCTTCGCCACCCGTGCCGGCGTGTCGATCGGCATCGACGACATGACCCTCCCGGACGAGAAGAAGGGCATCCTCGCCGAGGCCGAGGCCGAGGTGCTGGAGATCCAGCAGCAGTACCAGTCGGGCCTGGTCACCGCGGGCGAGCGCTACAACAAGGTGGTCGACATCTGGTCGCGCACCAACGAGCGCGTGGCCAAGGCGATGATGGACACCATCGGCACCGAGACCGTGACCAACGCCAAGGGCGAGCAGGTTGCGCAGAAGTCGATGAACTCGATCTACATCATGGCCGACTCCGGCGCACGTGGTTCGCAGGCGCAGATCCGCCAGCTGGCCGGCATGCGCGGCCTGATGGCCAAGCCCGACGGCTCGATCATCGAGACGCCGATCACCTCGAACTTCCGCGAGGGCCTGAACGTCCAGCAGTACTTCATCTCCACCCACGGTGCCCGAAAGGGCCTGGCGGACACGGCGCTGAAGACCGCGAACTCCGGCTACCTGACCCGTCGCCTCGTCGACGTGGCCCAGGACGTGGTGATCACCGAGAGCGACTGCGGCACCATGAACGGCCTGACCATGACCCCGATCGTGGAAGGTGGCGACGTGGTCGAGCCGCTGCGCGACCGCGTGCTGGGCCGCGTCGTGGCCGAGGACGTGTTCCTGCCGGGCAACGACGAGGATCCGATCGTCACCCGCAACACCCTGCTCGACGAAGCCTGGGTGCAGAAGCTGGAAGACGCGGGCGTGCAGTCGTTCAAGGTGCGCTCGACGATCACCTGCGAGAGCAGCTTCGGCGTGTGCGCGCACTGCTACGGCCGCGACCTGGGCCGTGGCCACATCGTCAACCTCGGCGAGGCCGTGGGCGTGGTGGCCGCGCAGTCGATCGGCGAGCCCGGCACCCAGCTCACGATGCGTACGTTCCACATCGGTGGCGCGGCGTCGCGTGCGGCGGCGATCGACAACGTGACGGTCAAGACCACCGGCTCGATCAAGTTCAACAACCTCAAGACGGTACAGCACGCCAGCGGCAACCTGACCGTGGTGTCGCGCTCGGGTGAACTGTCGGTGCTCGACGGCCACGGCCGCGAGCGCGAGCGCTACAAGCTGCCCTACGGCGCGACCATCACCGTCAAGGACGCGGCCGAAATCAAGGCCGGCCAGACCGTGGCCAACTGGGATCCGCACAACCACCCGATCGTCTCGGAAGTGGCTGGCTTCATCCGCTTCGTGGACTTCGTCGACGGCGTCACCGTCATCGAGAAGACCGACGAGCTGACCGGCCTGGCCTCGCGCGAGATCACCGATCCCAAGCGCCGCGGCTCGCAGGGCAAGGACCTGCGTCCGATCGTGCGCATCGTCGACAAGGACGGCAACGACCTCAACATCCCGGGCACCGACCTGCCGGCGCAGTACCTGCTGCCGCCGCGCTCGATCGTCAACCTGCAGGATGGCGCGCCGGTGGGCGTGGGCGACGTGGTCGCCAAGATCCCGCAGGAAGCGTCCAAGACCCGCGACATCACGGGCGGCCTGCCGCGCGTGGCCGACCTGTTCGAGGCACGCAAGCCCAAGGACCCGGCGATCCTGGCCGAGAAGTCGGGCGTGGTCAGCTTCGGCAAGGACACCAAGGGCAAGCAGCGCCTGATCATCAAGGGCGCGGACGGCGAGGACCACGAGGAGCTGATTCCCAAGTACCGCCAGATCATCGTGTTCGAAGGCGAGCACGTGGAGAAGGGCGAGACGGTGGTCGACGGCGAGCCGAGCCCGCAGGACATCCTGCGCCTGCTGGGCGTGGAACCGCTGGCCTCGTACCTGACCAAGGAGATCCAGGACGTCTACCGCCTGCAGGGCGTGAAGATCAACGACAAGCACATCGAGGTGATCATTCGCCAGATGCTGCGCAAGGTCGAGATCACCGATCCGGGCGACAGCCGCTACCTGGCCGGCGAGCAGGCCGAGCGCCAGCGCGTGATCGAGGAGAACCAGAAGCTGGGGTCGCGCAGCGAGCTTCCGGTGCGGTTCGACCCGGTGCTGCTGGGCATCACCAAGGCCTCGCTGGCCACCGAGTCGTTCCTGTCGGCGGCCTCCTTCCAGGAGACCACCCGCGTGCTGACCGAGGCCGCCGTCCGCGGTACCCGCGACAGCCTGCGCGGCCTGAAGGAGAACGTGATCGTCGGCCGCCTGATCCCGGCCGGCACCGGCCTGGCCTACCATACCCGTCGCCGCAACAAGGCCACGGGGCTGACCGAGTCCGAGCTGGAGGCGCTGGCGGGTGCCCCGGTGGAGGAGGCCCCGGTCGCGGCCGATCCGTCGACGGTGATGATCGAGGACGCCCCCGCGGGCGACCAGGAGCCCAGCGCGAGCTGAGCAGCGGTACCCGGCCTCCGCCAGGGGGCCCAGATCTCGAAATGAGGCGCAGGGAGCGCCTCGTTTTCGGCCCAGGACGGGCGGAGGCAGTTCGGTCCGGCAGCGGGTGACCGCGGCGACGGGGCCTGAAGCATGGCTTGCGTTGACGGTTTCCGTCAGCGCGGGCTATACTTTTTCGTCTCGGCAGGTGGGGAGTTCCCGCCTGCCGTCGTTTTCACGAGGGCATCCGCCCCGAAACCCAAGAAACCCCTGACCGATGGCAACAATCAATCAGCTGGTGCGCAAGCCGCGCAGCCCTGAAATCTACAAGAGCACGTCGCCCGCGCTGGCCAACTGCCCGCAGCGGCGCGGTGTGTGCACCCGCGTGTACACCACGACCCCGAAGAAGCCGAACTCGGCCCTGCGCAAGGTCGCCAAGGTGCGCCTCACCAACGGGTACGAAGTCATTTCGTACATCGGCGGCGAAGGCCACAACCTGCAGGAGCACAGCGTGGTGCTGATCCGTGGCGGT
Source organism: Pseudomonadota bacterium (assembly GCA_023444765.1). GTDB lineage: Bacteria > Pseudomonadota > Gammaproteobacteria > Xanthomonadales > Xanthomonadaceae > Luteimonas. Next base: position 9,489 of record JAEXLY010000268.1, read on the forward strand.
CGCGTCAAGGACCTGCCGGGCGTGCGCTACCACACCGTGCGCGGCTCGCTCGACGCCGCCGGCGTCGCCAAGCGCAAGCAGGCGCGTTCCAAGTACGGCGCCAAGCGCCCGAAGGCCTGAGGAAACTGAATCATGTCGCGTAAAGGCAATACTCCCCAGCGCTCGGTCCTGCCCGATCCCAAGCACGGCAGCGAGACCATCGCTCGTTTCATCAACATGGTCATGCAGAGCGGCAAGAAGTCGGTCGCCGAGAAGATCGTGTACGGCGCCATGGACGTGATCGGCGAGAAGAACGGCAACGCCCTGGAAGTGGTCGAGAAGGCCCTGGGCAACGTGTCCCCGGCGGTCGAGGTGAAGTCCCGCCGCGTCGGTGGCGCCACCTACCAGGTGCCGGTCGAAGTCCGCCAGTCGCGCCGCATGGCGCTCGCCATGCGCTGGGTCATCGAATCGGCGCGCAAGCGCGGCGAGAACTCGATGCCGCGCAAGCTCGCCGCCGAACTGATCGACGCATCCGAGAGCCGTGGCGGCGCGATCAAGAAGCGCGAGGAAACGCACCGCATGGCGGATGCGAACAAGGCGTTCGCGCACTACCGCTGGTAATAAACACCTGGGGCCGTGCGTCGGCCCCCGCGGGGG
>JAEXLY010000281.1 GCA_023444765.1 Pseudomonadota bacterium
GGGCATTGCGGATCACGTCCGGATCGCCGGCGGCAATGCGCCCTTGCGCGTCGAGCTTGACCAGGTCGAGGGCGAAGCGGCCCGGCAGGGTGGCGCGCCCTTCGACCGCGTAGTGGGGCCGCCGGGGTGCGCCCCGGCCCGCCCGCCCCCGCCGCCGCCCACTACGCGGTCGAAGGGCGCGCCACCCTGCCGGGCCGCTTCGCCCTCGACCTGGTCAAGCTCGACGCGCAAGGGCGCATTGCCGCCGGCGATCCGGACGTGATCCGCAATGCCCATGGCTACGGAGAACCGGTGCTCGCCGTGGCGGACGCCGAGGTGGTCGCGCTGCGCGACGACTATCCGGAGGCCGAGCGCATCTCCGCCAACGGGCGCCACCGGCTGTCGGCCGGCAGCGGCAACCACGTGGTGCTGGCGCTGGGCGACGGCCGCCACGCCTTCTACGAACACCTGCGTCCGGGCAGCGTGCGCGTCGCGGTCGGCCAGCGCGTGCGGCGTGGCGAGGTACTCGGCGAAGTCGGGCTGAGCGGCAGCGGCGGCTGGCCGCATCTGCATTTCCACGTCGCCGACGGCCCCTCGCTGCTCGGCGCGGAGGGCCTGCCCTTCGTCTTCGACCGCTTCGCCGTGCTGGGCCGCTACGCGGACGTCGAGCGCCTGGGCCAGGCGCGCTGGACACCGGAAGGCGCCGGCGCGCGTCGCGGAGAACGCCCGCCGGACAACGCCGTGGTCCGCTTCCCGGACTGAGGCCGCGTCAGGGCGTGGGCGAGAGCGGCACCACCGGCATCACGTCCACCGGGACCGTGGGATTGGCCTCGTCGTCGCGCAGGTAGTCCGGCAGCTCGTCGTCCTGTTCGGTGCGGCGGTCGGACTGGATCTGGTAGTTGCGACGCTGCAGCCAGGCATCGCGCACCAGCGCGTACTCGTCGGCCGCGCCCTGGCGCATGGCATCCACGGCGAACAGCTGGGTGCGCAGGTCGACCAGCTGCAGGCCCTGGAGGAAGTAGCGGGTGCCGTCGTCCTCGATCTGGCGGGTGGGCGACAGCGGGGCGTCGCCGACCAGGCCGAAGGTGTCGCGCAGCGTGCGCGGGCCGAACAGCGGCAGCTCGACGTAGCGCGAGTTCCGCCAGCCCCACACGCCCAGCGTCTGCCCGAAGTCCTCGCTGCGGTTGGGGATGTTGGCCGCGGTGGCGGGATCGAACAGGCCGCCCACGCCCACCGTGGCGTTGAGCAGGAAGCGGCCGAGCGACTGTCCGGCCTGCTTCGGCCGGCCCTGGAGCAGGGCATTGAGCGCGCTCACCGGCTGGCCGAGGTTGTTGAAGAAGTTGCCCACGCCCAGCCGCACCGGACGGGGCACCACCTTCATGTAGGCGCGCGCCAGCGGCGTGGCGACGGTTCGGTCGACGGCGTTGTTGAAGCGATGGACCTTGCGGTTCCAGTTTTCCCAGGGGTCGTAGCTGTCAGGCAGCTGCGCCGGGGCAGGGAGGTTGGGGTCGGCGACCGGGTCGTAGGGCGAAGCGCCGTAGATGGCGGCGTAATCGAGTTCGGCCTGGGTCGGCGCGGCCTGGGTCGTGCCCGCGACATCGACCGCGGGCGCGGGAGGCGCATCGGCCTCGGGCGGTGCGGCGTCAAGGGGCGCGGATGCGGCCGGCAGCGGCCCGACGGCGTCGCCGGCAACGTGCTGGTGCGCCACCGCGGCGGACGCGGGGGCGGGCGGTGCGGGTACGGCGACCGCGGTGGACGGCGCGATCTGCGTGTGTCCGTGTGCGGTGGCCCGGGTGCCACCGTTGCCGGCGCAAGCGGCCAGGAGCAGCAGCGGCAGGAACAGTGGCAGGCGCGAAGTGCTGCGCGGGACTGGACTCATTGGACGATCCGTCGAAGACGCGGCGCGGACTTCATGCCCGCGCGAAGCTGAGGGTGGGAGACAGGCGGTAGGCGCGCCGCAGGCCATCGAGCCCGGGTGGATCGCCGCTGACCGCCACGCCGTCGCCACGTTGCGCCAGTTCCACCAGCAGGGCAAGGCCCGCGCTGTCGACCGAGGCCACCGCCGACAGATCGAAGCGTTCCACGCCCGCCACCAGCGCGAGCGCCTGTGGCCAGAGCGCGGCCACGGCATCGCGCGACAGCGCGCCGGCGAAGGCCAGCGTGTTGCCGTCGCGATGCACCGAGGCCGGCTGCGCCATCAGTTGCTGCCGGCGTCGGCCGAGATCCGGCCGCTGCGCAGTTCCTGCGTCACCTGCGCGATGGACTTGCGCTGCAGCTCGCTGTCGAACTGCTGGCGGAAGGTCTGCACGAACGACACGCCCTCGACCATCACGTCGAACACGCGCCAGCCGTTGCCCGCGCGGCGCATCAGGTAGTCGACCGGGATCGGTTCGCCGCCCTGGCGCAGCAGTTCGCTGGACACCTTCACGCCCAGCCCGCGCGGCAGCGCGGTTTCGGACTTGATGCGCACCCGCAGGCGGGTGTTGAAGTCGATCAGCGAGGAGCCGTAGCGGCGCATCAGGTTGTCGGCGAGCGCGTCGCCGAAGGCCTTCACGTCGGCGTCCGAGGCGCCGCGGCCGTGGCGGCCGAGTACCTGGCGCGCGGCGTAGTCGCGGTCGAACATCGAGTCGAACTCGCCACTGACGAAACGCTCCAGGGCGGCGCGGTCGCGGGTGAACTCGGCGCGCCGCGTCTCGATCGTCTCCAGTACGCGACGGGTGTTGTCCAGCACCAGCTCGCTGGGCGAACCCTGCATGTTGGCCGCGGCGGGCGCGGGCTGGGCCTGGGCGAAGACCAGCGCGGGCGCGGCGGCGAGCAGGCTCGCGGCCAGGGCGAGCGCGAGGGCGTGGCGGGGGAGGCGGAGGGTCATGGGATCGTTCCTTCTTCCGGAGCGGGGGAACCGGCGGGCGCGGGCGGCGCATCACCGGGCGCGGCATTGTCGCCGCCGCCGCTGAACATGTACTTGCCGACCATCTGCATCAGGTCCACGGCCGGCGTGGTGAACACCAGCTCTTCGCCGGGCTTGAACACTTCCATGTCGCCGCCGGGCTGGAGCCCGACGTAGCTCTCGCCGAGCAGGCCGCCGGTGAGGATGCCGGCCGAGGTGTCGATCGGGATCTCGTCGAAACGGCTGTCGATGGCGAGGGTGACGATGGAGTCGAACTTCACCGGGTCCAGGTCGATCTTCGACACGCGGCCGATGGTCACGCCGCCGATCTTGACCGGCGCGTTGGGCCGCAGCTGGCCGATCTGGGTGAAGCGCGCGGTGAGCTCGTAGCTGTCGCGCGAGAAACCGAAGCGGCCATTGGTGGAGGCGATGGCCAGCACCAGCAGCGAGGCCAGGGCAAGGACCAGGAAGGCGCCGACGGCGAATTCGAGACGGGGGCCACGGGTAGCCATTGGATCACCTCGTCGCCGCGCAGCGCGGCGGATTGCGTGTTGCGGAATGGGCGGCGGGAAAGCGGACCTCGCGCATGCGGCTCACCGGAACAGGAAGGCCGACAGCACGAAGTTGAACATCAGCACCAGCAGCGAGGCGTTCACCACCGCGCGGGTGGTGGCCACCGAGGTGCCCTCGATGGTGGGTTCGGCGTGGTAGCCCACGTACGAGGCCACCAGCGCGGCGGTGCCGCCGAACACGGCGGCCTTGACGAAGGCCGGGACGAAATCGCTGTGGAAGTCCACCGCGTCCTTCATCGTCTGCCAGAACGTGCCGTTGTCGATGCCCAGCACCTGCACCGCCTGGAACCAGCTGGCGGCGATGGCGAAGCTGGCGAAGAACCCCACCAGCAGCGGCACGGTCAGCACCGCCGCCCAGAAGCGCGGCGCGACCGCCTTGCCGACCGGATCGATCGCCATCAGGCCGAGCGCGGTGATCTGGTCGGTGGCGCGCATCAGGCCGAGTTCGGCGGCGATCGAGCTGCCGGCGCGGCCGACGAACAGCAGCGCGGTCAGCACCGGCGCCAGTTCCCGGTACAGGCCCAGGCCGATCAGCACGCTGACCTGGTTGGCGGCGCCGTAGGTCTCGAGCGCGCGCACGCCGAGCAGGGTCAGCGACAGGCCGACGAAGGCGCCGCCGACCGCGATGATCGGCAGCGAGCGCGCGCCGATCTTGTAGATCTCGCGGATCAGCTCGGCGAACAGGTCGGCGCTCGGTCGCGAGGCACGCAGCACCGACAGCGAGAACAGGCCGGCGCGGCCGATCGACCGCAGGGCGGAGGCGAGCGCCATCAGCGGGCGCTCCGGGTGGGCGACGTGGCGGCGACTGCACCCCCACCCCAACCCTCCCCCGCGCAGCGGGGGAGGGAGCGAAGGCGCGGCCGCAGGTGCCTGCGGGGGACCGGGACGCCTGCCTCCTCCCGCTTGCGCGAGACGCTTGCCCCCTCCCGCTTGCGCGAACTGGCGGGGATGCTTGTCTCCTCCCGCTTGCGGCAGGTGAAAGGGACGCTCGCCTCCCCCCGCGTGGGGGAGATGGAGGGGATGCTTGTCTCCTCCCGCTTGCGGAAGGTGGAGGGGACGCTCGCCTCCCCCCGCTTGGGGGAGATGGAGGGGATGCTTGTCTCCTCCCGCTTGGGGGAGATGGCGGGGATGCTTGTCTCCTCCCGCT
>JAEXLY010000302.1 GCA_023444765.1 Pseudomonadota bacterium
TCGGCCTGATCGCCGCCACGCTCGGCCTGATCTTCTGGCTGGCGAGCGGACCGACGCCGTTCTGGAGGAAATTCTTCACCTGGGTGCCGGCATTGCTGTTGTGCTACTTCGTGCCGGCCATCTACAACACCGTCGGCCTGATCGACGGCAGCCAGGGGGCCATCTACAACCCGATCGGCAGCCGCGTGCTGCTGCCGGTGGCGCTGGTGCTGCTGACCATGACCATCGACCTCAGGGGGGTGCTGCGGCTCGGCCCGAGGCTGCTGTTCGTGTTCTGCGCAGGCACCCTGGGTATCGTGCTCGGCGCGGTGGTTTCGTTCCAGCTGTTCGAGTGGCTGTGGCCGTCGGTGGTTGCCGGCGACGTGTGGCGCGGCATGGCGGCGCTGGCCGGCAGCTGGATCGGCGGCGGCGCGAACATGGTCGCGATCCGCGAGGTCTACGAGGTGGACGCCACGCTGTTCGGGCAGTTCGCGGTGATCGACGTGGCGATCGCCAACCTGTGGATGGCGACGCTGCTGTTCCTGGCCGGGCGCGCGGCCGCGATCGACCAGCGTAGCGGTGCGGACACCCGCGCCATCGACGAGATGAAGGCCCGGCTGGAAGCGCACGAGGCGGCGAACGCGCGCATCCCGACGCTGACCGACCTGATGATCATCATCGGCATCGGGTTCGGCATCGTGGCGCTGGCGCATGCGTTGGCCGCCCCGATGGCGGCGTGGTTCGGTGCGAACGTGGCCAACGCCTCGCGGTTCAGCCTCGACTCGCCGTTCGTATGGGTGGTAGTGGGCTCTACGTTCGCCGGGCTGCTGCTGAGCTTCACCCCCGTGCGCCGGCTCGAGGATGCAGGCGTCGCCAAGATCGGGAGCGCCTGCCTGTACTTCCTCATCGCCAGCATCGGCATGCAGATGGACTTCATGCAGCTGGCCGACCGCCCCGAACTGCTGCTGCTCGGCGCGACCTGGATGGGGGTGCACATCTTGGTGCTGTGGGCGGCGGCGCGGATGGTGCGGGCGCCGCTGTTCTACTTCGCCATCGGCTCCCAAGGCAACATCGGCGCCGCGGCATCGGCGCCGGTGGTCGCTGCCGCCTTCCATCCCACGCTGGCCCCGGTGGGCGTGCTGCTGGGGACGGTGGGTTACGCCACCGGCACCCTGGTGGCCTACTGGCTGGGCCAGCTGTTGCGGGTGATGGCCGGGCAGTAGCGCCGCGGCGATATCCGCTGCCGACGCGCGGCGTCCGGGCGCGATCGCGGCCCGCGCGGTCAGACGTCGTGCTGCGTCGCAGCAGCCGGTGCCCTCTGCCGATGGGATGATGGACGGAGTACCCTGCCCGTGACCGGACCACGATCCGACCAGGGAGCGTCCCGCCGTGAATGCCATCATCCTGTTGCTGCTCGGGCTCGGCGCGATGGCGCTGGGCTACGTGTTCTATTCGAAGTTCATCGCCGAGAAGATCTACCGGCTGCAGGCCGACTACCCGACGCCGGCGCACACGCTGCGCGACGGCGTGGACTACGTGCCCACCAACCGCTTTGTGCTGTGGGGACACCACTTCACCTCGGTCGCCGGCGCCGCGCCGATCGTCGGCCCGGCGATTGCGGTGATCTGGGGGTGGGCGCCCGCCTTCCTGTGGGTCACGCTCGGCACGGTGTTCTTCGCCGGCGTGCACGATTTCGGGGCGCTCTGGGCCAGCGTGCGCAACAAGGGCAAGTCGATGGGCATGCTCAGCGGCAGCTACATCGGCCGGCGCGGGCGAAACCTGTTCCTGGTGGTGATCTTCCTGCTGCTGCTGATGGTCAACGCCGCGTTCGCGGTGGTCATCGCCAACCTGCTTGTGTCCACGCCGACGTCCGTGATCCCGGTCTGGGGCGCGATCCTGGTCGCGCTGGTGATCGGCCAGCTGATCTACCGCTGGAAGGTGGGCCTGCTCTGGCCGTCGATCGGCGGGGTGATCGTGCTCTACGCGCTGATCCTGATCGGCAACAGCTATCCCATCGTGCTGCCCGACTCGGTGTTCGGCATGAGCGCGCGCTCGGCCTGGATCGTGCTGCTGTTCCTGTACGCCGGCATCGCCTCGCTGCTGCCGGTGTGGGTGCTGCTGCAGCCGCGCGATTACATCAACGGCCTGCAGCTGTTCGTCGGACTCGGCATCCTGTATGCCGCCGTGCTGCTGGCCTCGCCCACGATCGTGGCGCCCGCGTTCAACGACGCCGTGCCAGAGGGCACGCCCGGGATCATGCCGCTGCTGTTCGTCACGATCGCCTGCGGGGCGATCTCCGGCTTCCACGGGATGGTGGCCTCGGGCACCACCTCCAAGCAGCTGGACAAGGAGACCGACGCGCGCTTCGTGGGCTACTTCGGCGCGGTGGGCGAGGGCATGCTGTCGCTGGCGGCGATCATCTGCTGCACCGCCGGCTTCGCGACCCTGGTCGACTGGCAGGCGGTGTACGCGCAGTTCGGCGGAGGCGGGGTGAACGCCTTCGTCAACGGCGGCGACGTGCTGCTGGTCGAAGGTCTGGGCATGCCTGCGCAGCTCGGCTCGACGATGCTGGCGACGATGGCGATCCTGTTCGCCGCGACCACCATGGACACCGGGCTGCGACTGCAGCGTTTCGTGGTGCAGGAGGCGGCGGAGCTGGCAGGCTTCAAGGTCGGCACGTTCCTCGGCACGGTGGTGGCGCTGGCGGTGTGCATGGCGCTTGCCTTCGGCGCCGGCAGCGAGGGCAGCGGCGGCATGGTGATCTGGCCCCTGTTCGGCACCACCAACCAGCTGCTGGCCGCGCTCACCCTGGCCGTGATCTCGGTGATCCTGATCCGCAAGGGCCGCAACCCGCTGTTCACCCTGGTGCCGCTGGTGTTCCTGCTGCTGATGTCGGTGTACGCGCTGATCGTGCAGCTGGGCAGCTTCCTGGAGCAGCGCAACTGGCTGCTGCTGGGCATGGACGGGGTGATCCTGGGCGCGGCGCTGTGGGGGTCGTTCGAGGCGTTCCGGGCCATGCGCCACGGCCGCGACGCGCGCGCGGAGGCGGACGGCACGCTGGAGG
>JAEXLY010000305.1 GCA_023444765.1 Pseudomonadota bacterium
GCGGAGAACCGTGCCGGGAGGGTCGTGGGGAGTAAAACGGTGAACGTCAGAACGTCCCTCGGAAGCCGACCAGGAACGTACGGCCTGGTTCGTAGATCTCGCCGGGCACGTTCGGGAACGAGATGTAGTTCCGGGTCGGCTCGTTGGTGATGTTCAGCACGTTGAAGGTGATCTGCGGCCTGGACGGCAGCGACGCCAGCGTGTAGCTCGCCGACAGGTCGAACTGTCCGCGGTCCTCGCCGAAGTACTGGCCGTAGTTGATGCCGCCCTCGTTGTTGCCGCGCGCGCGCTGGGCCGAGCCTTCGACCCAGTTGTAGGACAGGCGCACCGAGGCGACGTCATTCTCCCAGTACGCCGTGGCGTTCCACATCACCGGCGAGATGCCGAACAGGTTGCCGGCCAGCTGGTCGGCTTCCTGGCCGGTCGGCTTCAGGTCGATGTCGGTGTAGTTGGCCATGAAGCCCAGGCCCTGGAAGACGAAGTCCAGCGGCTGCACCCAGATCAGCTCCCAGCCCTGGATGTCGAGCGTGGCATCGGCATTGACCTGCTGGCGCACGTTGACCGGCGCATCGAGTCCGCCGTTGGCGTTGAGCGCGGCCAGCTGGTTCTCGGTCAGCGCGTCCAGCGGGATTCCGAGGTCGCGGAAGCGGCGCACGTTGATGCCCTGGTAGGTGTAGCCCGACACGCGCTTGTTGAACATCGTCAGCGCCACCAGGCCTTCATCGCCGGTGTACCACTCCAGCCCCAGGTCGAAGTTGGTCGACAGGTAGGGCGAGAGGTTCGGGTTGCCCTGGTCGGCGATCTCCGCGGAGGGATCGGAGAAGGTCGTCGCCGGCAGCATCGAGCGCGGATTCGGCCGCGTCATCGTGCGCGAGCTGGACATGCGAAGCACCCAGCTGTCGGCGACATCCCAGGCGACGTTGAACGAGGGCAGCCATTCGTCGTAGCTGCTGCTCAGCGTCTGCCACTCGCGCATGCCGCCCAGGGTGACGGGACCGCTGATGTCCTGGTCCGTGTCGACGTAGCGCACGCCGCCGTTGAAGCGCAGGTTGCGGTCCCAGACCTCGGTCTGGCCGTTGAACTCGACATAGGCGGCGAAGTTCTTCTCGTCCACCCCGCCGGTGGCCGCGCCGACCGACTGCGACGAGTTCACCTCGGGCGCCTCGTCGAAGAACCGGCCGTAGTCGGTCGCGTCCATGAATCGGTCGAAGTCCACGGTGATGAAGCCGTAGGGACCCGGCCGCAGGAAGTTCGGCAGTTCGGAGTTCGGCACGGTGTCGAACACGTTCGCCTGCCAGGCGGCGCTGTTGTCGAAGGCGACGATGGTGCGGCGGAAGCGGTCCTGCGAAACGCCGACCTTGATGTTGCGGTCGTCCTCGCCGAACTGCAGGTCGGCACGCAGGCGTCCGGCCTCGGTGACGCGCTTTTCGTTGTTGAGGTTCACGCGCCCGCCCTCCCAGCGCCAGCCGGCGTTGGGATCGTTGAGGTCCAGGCCGCTGGGCGAGAACACCGGATGGTTGCCGGTGTTGGTGTACTGGACCGTCGTGAACGGCGACGCAGGCATGATGGTCGGCGACTCGCGGAAGAACCAGCTGCGGCTCCAGTTGGCCTGCACGTCGAGCTTCACGCTGTCGTTCTCGCCGAACCAGAACGTCGCGCCCGGGTTGACGTTCCAGTACTGGACCTCGTCCCGGTACGGGCGGGCCTCGAGGAAGAACTGGGCATTGACGAGGGTGGCGCTGGTCACGACGTTGTTGGCGTCCAGCTGCATGTTGGTGGGAATGAAGCCCACCGGTCCGAAGGTGCGGCCCACCAGGTTCATGTCGATGCGGTCGTTCTCGTAGTTGGCGCGCGAGTAGAGCGCGTCCACGTAGAAGTGCATGCGGTCGCTGGGCCGCCATTCGAGCGAGCCGACGACGGCATCGCGCTCGCGATCGCCGGACATGTCGACCGGACGTGCCAGGCGGGGAAACAGCGCCTCTGTGATCTGGCCGATGCTGAGCCCCGGGTTCTGCGCCAGCAGCCACTCCGCATCGATGATGTCCCCCGGTGTCATGCCTGCCCCGATGGTCGAGGCGTTGTCGGGCACCTCGTTGGGCATCTGCAGGCTGCCGCCACCACCGGGGTTGCACTCGGCAGGACGGTTGGTCACCGAGGTTCCGGTGCCGCACTGCTGCTCGTTGAGGCCGGGATTCATCCAGCCCACCGATTCCCAGCCGCGCACCGAGATGCGGCTGCGCACCACCGACGCACCGACCAGCGCGCCGAACGTCCCTTCGTCGTTGGTCCAGCTGTACATCGCCGAGCCGCGCGGATTGAACTTCTCGCCGATGGTGTTGTAGTCGAACTGCCCCGAGTAGTTGAAATGGCGCCCGGGAATGTCGAAGGGCCGCATGCTGCGCATTTCGACGACACCGGAGATGCCGCCTTCGGGCAGGCTCGCCTGCGGCGACTTGTAGACCGTGAGTTTGTTGAAGAACTCTGTCGGGAACAGATTGAGATCGACCTCGCGGTTCTGATTGCCGCGGTTGAGGCCGATCGAGGCCGTGGCCGCTTCGCCGCCGTTGATGATGGTCTTGGTGAAGCTCTGCGGCAAGCCACGGATACCGACGTTCAGGCCCTCCCCGTTGACGTCGCGGTCGATCTGGATGCCGGGAATGCGCGCCAGCGACTCGGCGATGTTGGTATCGGGGAACTTGCCGATGTCCTCGGAGAAGATCGAATCGGTGAAACCGGTCGATTCGCGCTTGGCGTCGGTGGAGTACTGCAGGCTCTGCCGGTAACCGGTCACGACTACGGAGTCGAGGTCGGTCGCCGCGGGCGCAGCGGGCGCCGTCTGCGGAGGTGGCGGATCCTGGGCCAGGGCCGATCCGGCGATGCCGGCCAATGCCAGCCCCAGGGCATGGCACAACGCTGTTCTTGCAATTCTGACTTGCACGAAACTCCCCTCCCGCTTGTTGGCGCCGATGCTCTGCATCGTGACACCGGTGGACTGTTGTGCCTCGTGCCCCCGCAGGGACGTTTGCACGACACGCCCTTCGGGAGTGGCGGCCGGATGGTAGCGCTATCAGCTTTACGCATACACGCTGCGACGCAGCATGGCGATGGTGAGCGGCGCCTCGCGTTCCGATTGCGATCGCGTCGAAGCAATCCGGATACGGCTGCTGCTGGCGATGGCTTTGGCGGATGTGGTACTGATAGCGCTATCACGTATCGCATCGGGGAGATGGGTATGGACGCATTCGCGGCAGCGATGGCACCCGGCGCGGCCTCGACGCGGCAGGTGAGCGCATGAGTGCCGCGCACGCCCTCCCGGCCGCAACGGCACCGGTCAGCAGGTATCGCTGGGTCATCTGCGCCCTGCTGTTCTTCGCCACCACCATCAACTACGTCGACCGCGCCGTGCTTGGCGTGCTCGCGCCGACGCTCTCGGCCGAGTTCGGGTGGAGCGAACAGGACTACGGCGTCATCAGCGCTTCGTTCACCCTCGCCTACGCGATCGGCTTCCTGTTCGCAGGCTGGTTCATCGACCGCGTGGGAACGCGGGTGGGCTACAGCGTGTATCTCACGGTGTGGTCGATCGCGGCTGCCGCGCATGCCCTGGCCAGGTCGGTGATCGGCTTCAGCATCGCGCGCTTCGCGCTGGGGCTCGGCGAATCGGGCAACTTTCCAGCCGCGGTCAAGACCGTCGCCGAGTGGTTTCCCAAGCGCGAGCGTGCGCTTGCCACCGGTGTCTTCAACGCCGGCTCCAACATCGGTGCGATCGTGGCCCCGCTGCTGGTGCCATGGCTCGCGCTGACGTGGGGATGGCGCACCGCGTTCGTCGTGACCGGCCTGGCGGGCCTGGCATGGCTCGCGTTCTGGCTGCCTGTCTACCGTCGCCCGGCCGAACATCCCAGGGTGTCGCCGGGCGAACTGGCGCTGATCCACAGCGACCCGCCCGACCCGCCGGTACGCGCCTCGTGGCTGCAACTGCTGCGCTTCCGCCAGACCTGGGCGTTCACCGCGGGCAAGTTCCTCAGCGATTCGGTGTGGTGGTTCTACCTGTTCTGGTTCCCGATGTTCATGGCCGACCGCTTCGGCGTGGACCTGCACACGATCGGCCTGCCGATGGTCACCGTGTTCCTTCTGGCGGACGTGGGGTCTGTCAGCGGCGGCTGGTTCAGTTCGTTCCTGATGAAGCGCGGCTGGAGCGCGAACGGCGCGCGCAAGACCGCGATGCTGGTCTGCGCGCTGTGCATCCTGCCGGTGGTGTTCGCCCCGCACGTCGACGGACAGTGGGTGGCGGTGTGGCTGATCGGACTGGCCGCGGCCGCGCACCAGGGTTTCTCGGCCAACCTGTTCACCCTGACCTCGGACATGTTCCCGCGCGCGGCGGTCGCGTCCGTGGTCGGCATCGGCGGCTTCGCCGGGGCGATGGGCGGTTTCTTCATGAACCTGGGCGCCGGCTGGCTGCGCGAAAGCACAGGCAGCTATGCGGCGATGTTCTTCATGGCCGGGGGCGCCTACCTGGCGGCGCTGCTGGTCATCCACCTGCTCGCACCGCGACTGGAACCGGCGCGGCTGGACCGGCCCGCCACGCCTTCCTGATCCGGGCCTCCCGCCCGCCTGCCGCAGACACACCGATCGCGCCGCCTCGCGCCGCCAAGGAACCTTCATGAAACGCTCTCTCCTGCCCCGGACCGCCCTGTTGCTGTGCGTGCTCGCGATGCTGCCGGGCGCCGTGGTGGCCGCGGGCGGATGCCGCGCGCCAGCGGCGGTCTGCGAGGCGCGGAGTCCAGGTGCGCTCGCGCTGATCGAGCGCGGCGTGCCTTTGCCGGTACTTGTGGACGAGGACGACTTCGCTTCGGCGAGGCTGGCCGCCGATGCCTTGCGCGGCGACCTGGCAGCCGTGGCGGGGGCACAGGCGCCGGAGAGTGCGCAGGTCGCGCGGGCGATCATCGCCGGCACCCTGGGCCACAGCGCGCGCATCGACCGCATCGTGCGCGAGAAGGGGATTGACACCGGTGGCGTGGCAGGCGTCTGGGAGGCCTACCTGCTGCAGGTGGTCGAGGATCCGGAGCCGGGCCTCGAACGCGCCCTGCTCGTGATCGGCGCCGACCGTCGCGGCACCGCGTTCGGGTTGTACGAACTGTCGCGCCGCATCGGCGTGTCGCCATGGACGTGGTGGGCGGATGCGCCGCCGCCTCGACGCAGCAGCCTGCACATCGCGCCCGGCCGCCTCGTCGATGCGCCAAAGGTGAAGTACCGCGGCATCTTCATCAACGACGAGGATCCGGCACTGGGCGACTGGAGCAAGGCCACCTTCGGCGGCACCAACCACCGCTTCTACGAGCGCGTCTACCAGCTGATCCTGCGCCACAAGGCCAATTACCTGTGGCCGGCGATGTGGATCCCGCGCGCCTTCTACGACGACGATCCGCGCAACGCCGAGCTGGCCGACGCATACGGCGTGGTGATCGCCACCACGCACCACGAACCGATGATGCGCGCCCACGACGAATGGGCGCGCTACGGCAAGGGCCCCTGGGACTACGCCCGCAACGCCGAGGGGCTGCAGGCGTTCTGGCGCGGCGGCATCGAGCGGCTGCAGGGCCGCGAGGCCGTGGTCACGCTGGGAATGCGCGGCGACGGCGACGAGCCGATGACCGGGGAAACCGCCACCGCCCTGCTCGAGCGCATCGTCGCCGACCAGCGGCGCATCATCGGCGAAGTCACCGGCAGGCCGGCCGGGGAGACGCCACAGGTCTGGGCGCTGTACAAGGAGGTGCAGGACTACTACGACAAGGGCATGCGCGTGCCCGACGACGTCACCCTGCTGTTCGCAGACGACAACTGGGGCAACATCCGCCGCCTGCCGGATCCGGCCGACAGGCGCCCGGGCGGCTACGGCGTGTACTACCACTTCGACTACGTGGGTGGGCCTCGCAACTACAAGTGGCTCAACACCACCCAGATCGAGCGCGCCTGGGAGCAGATGCGCCTGGCCTGGGCGCATGGCGTGGATCGCCTGTGGATCGTCAATGTCGGCGACATCAAACCGATGGAACTGCCCATCAGCGCGTTCCTGGACCAGGCCTGGGACCCGGAGGCGGCCGGTCAGGAATGGATCGCCGCCTACCCCGCGGGATGGGCGGCGGAACAGTTCGGCCCCACCCATGCGACAGAAATCGGTGCGATTCTCACGCGCTACACGCAATACAACGCGCGCCGCAAGCCGGAACTGCTCGATGCGGACACATGGAGCCTGCTGCACGACGGCGAGGCCGATCGCGTCGTCGCCGGCTGGGACGCGCTCGAGCGGCGTACCCTGGCGCTCGCGCGGCGCATTCCCGACAGCCACCGCGACGCCTTCGTGCAGCTGGTCGAATACCCCGTCCTGGCCAGCGCCAACCTAAACCGGATGTACGTGGCAGCGGCACGCAACCGGCTGCATGCCGCGCAGGGGCGGGCCTCGGCCAACCACTGGGCGGATGAGACGCGTCGCCTGTTCGGGCGCGACGCGGAACTCCAGCGCATCTACGAGCAGGATGTCGCCGGCGGCAAGTGGCGGCACATGATGTCGCAGGTGCGCATCGGCTACACCCACTGGCAACAGCCGCCGCGCAACGTGATGCCGCCGCTGTCGCGCGTGGACGTGCCCGAGCGCGGCGTCACGGGCGTGGCCGTGGAGGGCGACGCACGCGGCTGGCCGCAACTCGCCGATTCGCCGCGCCTGCCGGAGCTTGATCCCGTCGGCGCGCCGACGCGCAGGATCGAGGTCTACAACCGTGGCGCCAGGCCGGTCGGATTCACCGCGCGCTCCACCCGACCCTGGCTGAAGGTCTCGCCCCAGCGCGGCGAGGTGGCCGACGCCCAGGCGCTGGAACTCGAGGTCGACTGGGCTCGCCTGCCGGAGGGCGAGCACGAGGCGGTGGTCGCGATCCTCGGCACCGACCGCACCGAGGTGTACGTGCAGGTGCCGGTGCGCAAACCACCGGCGCATGCGCGCGCCCGCGGTTTCGTCGAAGGCGACGGCGTGATCGCGATCGAGGCCGCACAGCATTCCCGTGCCGTGCCCCCTGAAGGCGGGCAATGGCAGGTGATCCAGAATCTCGGTCGCACCCGGTCGGGCGTCACCGCATGGCCTGCCACGGGCGCCCCGCTCACGCCGGGCGGCGACAGCGCAAGGCTCGAGTACCCGCTGGTGGTGGACGCAGCCGGCGAGGTCGAGGTGCGCGTCGCGCTGGCGCCGACACTGGACCTGCGCCATCGCGGCGGCCTGCGCTATGCGGTGTCGATCGGCGACGAGGCGCCGCGGCTTGTGACCATGCGCCTGGACCCGACGCCGGGCGATCCGGATTTCCGCGACTGGGAGCGCGCCGTGATCGACAACGTGCATCCGGCCGTTTCGCGCCACCGGGTCGCCGCGGGCGCGAATACGCTGACCCTCTGGCAGGTGGACCCGGGCGTGGTGTTCCAGCGCATCGAGGTGATCACC
>JAEXLY010000318.1 GCA_023444765.1 Pseudomonadota bacterium
GGTCTCGGGCCGCGGCAGCAACCTGCAGGCGATCCTCGACGCGATCGCCGCGGGCGAGCTGGACGCGGTGGTCGCGGGCGTGTTCTCCGACCGCGCGTCGGCGCAGGCGCTGCAGCGCGCGCGCGCCGCGGGCATCCTGGCCACCGCACTGGCGCCACGCGATTACGGCTCGCGCGAGGCGTTCGACGCGGCACTGTTCGCGGCGATCGACCAGGTCGCACCCGACCTGATCGTCTGCGCCGGCTACATGCGCCTGATCGGCGCCGCGGCCGTCGCGCCGCGCACCGGCCGCATCGTCAACATCCATCCCTCGCTGCTGCCGGCGTTCAAGGGGCTGCATACCCACCGCCAGGCGCTGGCGGCCGGCGTGCCCGAGCACGGCGCCAGCGTGCACTACGTGACCGCCGAGCTCGACGGCGGCCCGGTCATCGCGCAGGCGCGGGTGCCGGTGCTGCCGGGCGACGACGAATCCGCCCTCGCCGGCCGCGTACTGGCGCGCGAGCATCCGCTGCTGGTGGCGACCCTGCGCCTGTTCGCGCAGGGCAAGCTCACGCTGCGTGAAAATGGCGTCCATATCGACGATGAACGTGCCATTCCGCTTCAGCTGTCGTGCAATAACGCGTTTGCATGATGACTGGCCAATGCGCCTGTCCTCCGCCATCGTCGTGCCTGCCTTCATCGCCGTCCTCTGCTTCACGGCGGGGGGGCTGGCCCGCGCGTCCTACCAGCACGCCGTCCCCGCGACCGCGCCTCCTGCAGACGCTGCCGACGACACCGCCCTGGAGCCCTTCGTCGCCAGCTACGAAGCCTGGTATGGCGGCAGGGCGGCCGGCACCGCGACCATGCGCTTGGCGCACGACGACGCGGCTGCGCGCTGGCGGATCGACCTTGGCATCCGCGGCAACCGCGGATTCGCCGGCATCCTGGGACTCAACCTGGAGCAGAGCACGGTCTTCGACGAGGCCCACGGCATCTACCGGCCGCTGTCGCAGAGCACCGTGCGCAAGGCGGCGCTGGTGTTCAACCGCAGGATCACCGGCACCTACGACTGGCGCGCCAACACCGCGCAGTGGACCGGGGACATCAGCAAGGACCGCCGCGAGCCGGTACCGATCCGCCCGGGCGACATGAGCGGGCTGCTGATCAACCTCGCCGTGATCCGCGATGCAGAGCCGGGCAGGTCGCTGAGCTACCGCTTCGTCGATGGCGGCCGCGTGCGCGACTACGAATACCGCGTGGCGGAGCAGACCGAGCCGGTGGAAGTGGCCGAACTGAGCTACCAGGCGATGCGGGTCGAGCGCACCAACGGCGGCAACGACGAAACCATCTTCTGGATCGCCGAAGGCGTGCCGACGCCGGTGCGCATCCTGCAGCGCGAGGACGGCGAGGACGCCGTCGACCTGCGACTGATCGAATACCAGGGAATGCAATGAGCACGAGGATGACCACCATGACCTTCCGACGCCCGCTGCAGGCAGTGGCCTGCGCCGCCCTGCTCGCCATCGCAGCCGCGCCCGCGGCCGCCACGACCGTGCAGCCGTTTACCGCCGACTACAGCGCCAACTACATGGGCATGCAGGGCAATGGCCGCATGACGCTCGCGCCGGAAGGCGACGGACGCTGGAAGTACAGCCTCGAGGTCAACGGCGCGGGCGCGCGACTGGCCCAGAGCACCGTGTTCGAGGCGCAGGGCGACCAGTTGCGCCCGATCTCGGCCAACGACTCGCAGGGCGGCGAATCCGGGCTGGCCGCGATGCTGGTGAAGAAGCGCTCGGTCAATGCCAACTACGACTGGGAGCGGGGTCGCGCCACCTGGGACGGCGACGTCAAGGAGGATCGCCGCGGGCCGGTGAAACTGCAGTCGGGCGACGTCGACGGCATGCTGCTCAACCTGGCGCTGGTGCGCGACTTCAAGGCCGGCAAGGATCTCAGCTACCGCCTGGTGGAGGACGGCCGCGTACGCCGGCGCGTGTTCCAGCCGGCCGGCACCGAGCAGGTGACGGTGGGCGGCCAGACCCACAGGGCGACCAAGGTCGCGTGGCGCGACGAGGACCGGAGCATCACCGCCTGGATCGTGGACGATCTGCCTGTGCCCGCGCGCATCCTGCAGCAGCGCGACGGCCGCGACCACATCGACCTCAAGCTCAGGTCGGTGCGCTGAATACACTGGCCGCGCGCTATCGCGCGGCCTCGGACCCGTCTCCGGGGAACTCGACCCGGCACTCCACGCGGAACGGCGCCTCGCGGTCGCGCAGGCGCGCATAGTGGCGACATGTGCGCGCCCCCTCCCGGGTGTCGTGCACGGCGATGATGGTGTAGCCCTGCACGATCTCGCCGCGGCTGGCCACGCCGTCGTCGTTCCAGTCCATGCCGCCCGGCTCGGTGCCGTTGAATCCGGCGATGCCCATCAGCCGCAGGGCCAGCATCGCCGCCATCACCAGCAGCAGCACCGCGAACAGCAGCTTGCGGCGCGGCGACAGGCGCGGGCGCGCCATGTCAGGACACCCGCCGGATGCGTGCACCCAGCCCCGACAGCTTGCGCTCGATGTGCTCGTAGCCGCGGTCGAGGTGGTAGATGCGGTCGATGGTGGTCTCGCCCTCGGCCACCAGCCCGGCGAGGATCAGGCAGGCCGAGGCGCGCAGGTCGGTCGCCATCACCGGTGCCCCGCTGAGCCGCTCGACGCCCCGCACGCTGGCGCGATGGCCCTCGACGTGGATGTCCGCGCCCAGGCGCCTGAGTTCGTTGACGTGCATGAAGCGGTTCTCGAAGATCCGCTCGTCGATGGTGCCGGTGCCCGCGGCGATGCAGTCCAGCGCCATGAACTGCGCCTGCATGTCGGTGGGAAAGCCCGGATGCGGCTCGGTGACGATGTCGACCGCCTTCGGCCGCCGGCCGCGCATGTCCACCGTGATGCGGTCGCCCTCCACGTCCACGTCCGCCCCGGCCTCGGCCAGCTTGTGCAGCACGGCGCCGAGCGTGTCGGCGCGCGCGTGGGTGGCGGTGACGCGGCCGCCGGTGATCGCGCCGGCGACCAGGAAGGTGCCCGTTTCGATCCGGTCGGCGATCACCGCATGGCGCGCGCCGTGCAGCCGGTCCACGCCGTGGACGGTGATGCGCGGCGTGCCCGCACCCTCGATGCGCGCACCCATCGCGACCAGGCAGTCGGCCAGGTCGACGATCTCCGGCTCGCGCGCGGCGTTGTCGATGACGGTGGTGCCCTCGGCCAGGGTCGCGGCCATCAGCACGTTCTCGGTGGCGCCGACGCTGACCATCTCGAAATCGACATGGCCGCCGCGCAGGCGTCCGGCGCGCGCCTTGATGAAGCCGTGCTCGACCACGATCTCGGCGCCCAGCGCTTCCAGCGCCTTGATGTGCAGGTCGACCGGACGCGAGCCGATGGCGCAGCCGCCCGGCAGCGAGACCTCGGCCGCGCCGTGGCGCGCCAGCAGCGGCCCCAGCACCAGCACCGATGCACGCATGGTGCGCACCAGTTCGTAGGGCGCCAGGTGGCTGTCGACGGTGGACGGATCGACGCGCACCACGCCGGCCGCCTGGTCGTGGCCGATACCAGCGCCGAGCCCGCCGAGCAGGCGCGCCGTGGTGCGCACGTCGTGCAGGTGGGGAACATTGGCGATCTCGACCGGCTCGTCGGCCAGCAGGGTGGCGCACAGGATCGGGAGCACCGCGTTCTTGGCTCCCGAGATCCGGACCTCGCCGTCGAGCGCGACCCCGCCGGAGACGATGATCTTGTCCATCAGGCGCGGGCCGCCTCGTCGGGGGTCAGGGTTCTGAGCGCGAGCGCGTGGATCTCGCCGCCCATGCGCTCGCCGAGCGTCGCATAGACCATGCGGTGGCGGGCCAGCGGCAGCTTGCCGGCGAAGGCCTCGGACACCACCAGCGCCTCGAAATGGACGCCGTCGTCGCCGGACACCTCGACGCGGGCACCGGGCAGCCCCTGCTGGATCAGATCGCGGATGAAATCGGGGTTCACGTGGGATTCCTGCTGAAGCGCGCATGAGCCGGCCGCGCGCGCCAGCCGGGTGGCGGACCTTTCGCGCCGGCAAGCGCCTAAAATGAACGGCTTAGGTTATCGGAAAGACCGCCCCCCGCCTATGGCAATGTCCCCCGCACCGGCGCCTGCCGCCATCGATTTCGCCGCCAGCGGCCGCCGCGTGTTCGCCGTCGAGGCCCAAGGCCTGGAGGCCGTCGCGGCGCGCATCGATGGCGCGTTCTCCAGCGCGTGCGCGATGGTCCTTGCGGCCCGCGGGCGCGTGGTGTGCACCGGCATGGGCAAGTCCGGCCACGTTGCCCGCAAGATCGCCGCGACCCTGGCCTCCACCGGCACGCCCGCCTTCTACATGCACCCGGGGGAAGCCGGCCATGGCGACCTGGGCATGGTCACCGACGCCGACATCGTGCTGGCGGTCTCGTACTCCGGCGAGTCCGACGAGATCCTGATGCTGCTGCCGGCGCTCAAGCGCCAGGGCAACCGGCTGCTGGCCATGACCGGCCGCCCCGGCTCCACCCTGGCCACCGCCGCCGACGTGCACCTGGACGTGAGCGTCCCGGAGGAAGCCTGCCCGCTGCACCTGGCGCCGACCGCCAGCACCACCGCGACCATGGCCATGGGCGACGCCCTGGCCGTCGCCCTGCTGGAGGCGCGGGGCTTCACTGCCGACGATTTCGCGCGCTCGCATCCGGCCGGCGCGCTTGGGCGCCGGCTGCTGTTGCACATCGGCGATGTCATGCACACCGGCGACGACGTGCCGCGCGTGCGGGGCGAGGCCTCGCTGGGCGATGCGCTGCTGGAGATGAGCCGCAAGCGCCTGGGCGTGACCGCGGTGGTGGACGGCGACGGCGTGCTGCTGGGCCTGTACACCGACGGCGACCTGCGGCGCACGCTCGGCGACCGCAGCATCGATGTCCACGCCACCCCCATCGCCGAGGTGATGACCCGCGATCCGGTGACCATCGGCAGCGAGGCGCTGGCGGTCGAGGCCGCGCGCCTGATGGAGACGCGCAAGATCAACGCGCTGCTGGTGCTGGACGCGCAGCGGCGCGTGGTCGGCGCGCTGAACGTGCACGACCTGCTGCGCGCGCGCGTGGTGTGATCGTGTCCTCCCGCGATTCGCGGCCGGTACAGGCCCGGAGCGCTTTCCTGTTCCATGTCCGACGCCCGAGGTAAGACGTGCCGCACCACCGTCCCGAGTATCCCGCCGAACTGGTCGAACGCGCCGCCCGCATCCGGCTGGCCTGCTTCGACGTGGACGGCACGTTGACCGACGGGCGGCTGTGGTTCGACGAGGACGGGCGCGAATCCAAGAGCTTCAACGTGCTCGACGGCCAGGGCCTGGTGCAGCTGCGCAAGGCCGGGGTCGTGGTGGCCTTCGTGACCGCCCGCAACAGCCTGGTGGCGGCCAACCGCGCGCGCGAACTCGGCGCCGAGCCGCATGTGGACGTGCACGACAAGGTCGCCTGCGTGGAGGAGATCCGCACCCGCCTGGGGCTGGCGCGCGAGGAAGTCGCGTTCATGGGCGACGACCTGCCCGACCTCGCCGTGCTGCGCATCGCCGGATTCGCCGTGGCGCCGGCCAGCGTGCACCACTGGATCCGCGACCGCGTGCACTGGATCACGCCCTCGCGCGGCGGCGAGGGCGCCGCCCGCGAGCTGTGCGACCTGATCCTGCACGCCCAGGGCCGCGTGGCGGCGCTGCTCGAGGACCGCGAAGGATGAACTGGCGGCTGTGGATCATCCTCGCCCTGCTCGCCGGCGCGCTGCTGAGCGGCTGGTTCGCCTGGCGCTCCGGCGACCACGACGCGGCGGCGGGGGACGCACAGGGCCTGCGCTCGGACTACATCCTGCGGGACTTCGAGGTGGTGACCCTGGACAGCAGCGGCCGGGAATCGTTCTCGCTGCGCGCCCCGGAGCTGCACCAGACCCCGGGCGCGCGCACCCTGGAACTGGCCACGCCGCTGTTCCTGATGCCCGACCAGCACGGCAGCCGCTGGGAGGTCCGCGCGAAGACCGGCTGGGTGAACGAGAAGAGCACCCTGATCCAGCTGCGCGGCGACGTCGTCGCCGACAGCCCGATGGGCGCCAGCCGTCCCACCGTGGTCCGCACCGAGCAGCTGGACGTCCATCCGGAAGAGAACCGGGCCACGTCCCGGGCTGTCGTCACCATCACCACCCCCGGCACTACAATGCGCGGTACCGGGATGGAGGCCGACCTGGCCAGCAAGCGCATCCAGCTCCTGTCCAAGGTGAGCCTGAACAATGACCCCACACGCCGCTAAGCTGGTCCTGGGCCTGGTCGCCGTCGCCTGCGCCGGCGCCGCCCTGGGCAAGTCCTCCGACCGCCAGCAGACCATGCAGGTGCAGGCCAACCGCAGCGACTGCACCGTGACCGAGGCCGGCCCCTGCGTGCTGACCGGCAACGTCCACATCGTCCAGGGTTCGCTGGTGATCGACGCCGCGCGCGCCGACCTGCGCCAGGCCGACGGCGAGATCCGCGCCGCCAAGCTCACCGGCTCGCCGGTGCGGCTCAAGCAGGAGCTGGACAACGGCGGCACGATGAACGCAACCGCCGCCCAGGTCGACTACGACCTCGCCCAGGACACCGTGGTGTTCACCGGCAAGGCGGTGGTGCAGCAGCCCGGGCGCGGCAGCATCGCCGGCGAGCGCATCGTCTACAACATGCGCACCGGCCAGGTGCAGGGCGGCGGCGGCAGCGAGGGCGGCCGCGTGACCCTGCAGTTCGAGCCGCGCAACCGCGCCCCGGCGCGCGAAACCCCGCCTGCCGGCAACCGCAACGACGGGAACGAGGACTGATGCTCGTCGCCGAGGGGCTGCGCAAGCGCTACAGGCAGCGCGAGGTCGTGCGCGACTTCGGCCTGACCCTGGATGCCGGCGAGGTGGTCGGCCTGCTCGGCCCCAACGGCGCCGGCAAGACCACCTGCTTCTACATGATCGTGGGCCTGGTGCCGGCCGACGAGGGCCGCATCGTGCTCGACGGGCGCGACATCACCGCCGAACCCATGCACCTGCGTGCCCGCCGGGGCGTGGGCTACCTGCCGCAGGAACCCTCGGTGTTCCGCAAGCTGAGCGTGGCCGACAACATCATGCTGGTGCTGGAGCTGCGCGAGGATCTGGACCGCGCCGGCCGCCGCGGCGAGCTCGAAAGCCTGCTCGACGAACTGCAGATCACGCACGTGGCCGACCAGATCGGCGCCAGCCTGTCCGGCGGCGAGCGCCGCCGGGTCGAGATCGCGCGCGCCCTGGCCGCACGCCCGCGCCTGATCCTGCTCGACGAACCCTTCGCCGGCGTCGACCCGATCTCCGTGGGCGAGATCCAGCGCATCGTCGAACATCTCAAGCACCGTGGCATCGGCGTTCTGATCACCGACCACAACGTGCGCGAGACCTTGGGCATTTGCGACCGGGCGTATATCCTCAATGAAGGGGGTGTGCTCGCGCAGGGGGCTCCGGACATGCTCCTCGCCAATCCAGACGTGCGCCGGGTCTACCTCGGGGAATCCTTCCGGCTGTAGCCGCGCACGTCGTCCAGGGGATCCACGGACGAATGAAGCCGCGCCTCCAGACATCGCTGGGCCAGCACCTGGTCCTGACGCCCCAGTTGCGGCAGGCGCTGCACCTGTTGCAGCTGCCGGTGATCGAGCTGGAGGCGGAGATCGCCGCGGCGGTGGAAAGCAATCCCCTGCTGGACTGGGCCGAGGACGCGCCGGTCGCGGCCGCCGACGGCAAGGACCCGCCCGTCGAGCCGGTTGCGGCCGACTCCGACACCGATTCGCGCGAGTGGGAGGCCGGGGCCGACGACTGGCCCGACAGCGGCAGCATCGACTACGGGGCCGGCAGCGGCCGCGGCGGCGAGGACGATCAGGGCGACGCGGCCAGCCGCATGGCCCAGACCGAGACCCTGCAGGACCACCTGGCCTGGCAGCTGCATCTGAGCCACCTCTCCCCCCGCGACCTGCGGATCGGGGCGGCGCTGATCGACGCGATCGAGGACGACGGCTACCTGCGCGCGCCGTTCAGCGAGATCGCTGCCGCCCTGGGACCGGATCCCGCGCCCGGGGACGACGAGATCCTTGCGGTGCTGCGCCAGATCCAGCGCTTCGACCCGGTCGGCGTCGGCGCGCGCGACCTGGCCGAGTGCCTGTCCATCCAGCTCGAGACCCTGCCGCCCGGCACGCCCGGCCGCGCCCTGGCGCTGCGCATCGCATCGGAACTGATCGACCGCCTTCCGCGGCTCGGCGTGCCCGGCGTCTGCGACCAGCTGGGCTGCAGCACCGCCGAGGCCGAGACCGCCCTGGCCCTGGTGCGCTCGCTCGACCCGCGGCCCGGCTCGCAGATCGGCGACGTGCCCTCGGACAACTACGTGGTGCCCGACTGCGTGATCGTGCGCCGCAACGGGGTGTGGGTGGCGATGCTGGCCAACGGCTCGCTGCCGCGGCTGACCATCCACCAGGCCTACGAACGCATGATCCAGCACGCCAGGGGCGAGGATGCCGGCTACCTGCGGGGACGCCTGCAGGAGGCCCGCTGGCTGCTCAAGAACCTCGAGGCGCGCGGCGAGACCCTGCTCAAGGTGGTGCGCTGCCTGATCCACCAGCAGTCGGGCTTCCTCGAGTTCGGCGCGCGTGCGCTGCGCCCGCTGACCCTGCGCGCGGTCGCGGCCGAGATCGGCATGCACGAGTCGACCGTGTCGCGCGCTGTGGCGCGCAAGTACGTGCATACGCCTCGCGGCACCATCGCCCTGCGCGACTTCTTCGCATCGGGGATCGACACCGGCGGCGGCGGGGAGGCCTCCAGCGTGGCCATCCAGCAGATGATCCGCGGACTGATCGAGGCCGAGGACCCGCGCAAACCGCTGTCGGACGCGCGCCGGGCCGAATCGCTCAAGGCGGCGGGGGGCCCCGTGGCGCGGCGCACCGTCGCCAAGTACCGCGAGGCCATGCACATCGGCGCATCGCACGAGCGCGTGAGGATCAATTGAAGCGCTTTCCCCGGCACTTGTCCATGATCCGGCGCATCGCCGGCGGGACCACGCTGCGTTAACCTGTTTTCAACCCGCAGCAACCCGCTTTGGGCGATGCTGGGCTTCCCAGACAGGAGGTAGCGATGCAGATCCAGACCTACGGCCACGACATCGAAGTGACCCCGGCCCTGCGCGAGTACGTGGAAACCAAGCTCGAGCGGCTTGGCCGCCACGTCGAACGCCCGTTCGAGGTGCGCGTGCAGCTCTGCATGGACAAGCCCAACCACAAGGCCGAGGCCAACCTCACCCTGGCCGGCAAGACGCTGCACGCCGACGCCAGCGCGGTCGACATGTACGCCGCGATCGATCTGCTCGCCGACAAGCTCGACCGCCTGCTGCTCAAGCACCACAAGAAGCAGACCGACCACCACCGCGGCGCCAGCGCCGCGCGCGACGGCAGCTTCGGCTGACGACGCGACGCATGCCCTGGACCGACCTGCTAGAGGCCGGACGCATCGTGGTGCTGGACGACCCCGGCACCCGTGCGCAGGTCCTCGACGCGGCCGCGCGCCTGCTGTCGGGCGGATCCCCGGAGCAGGCGCGCGTGCTGGCGGACGCGCTGCACCAGCGCGAAGCGCTGGCCAGCACCGCCATCGGCCACGGCGTGGCCATCCCGCACGCGCGCGCAGACGGTCTGGCCGCGCGCGGCGCCTTCCTGCGGCTGGGGCGACCGGTGGATTTCGGTGCCCGCGATGGCGCTCCGGTCGACCTGGTGTTCGCCATGAGCGCCAGCGACGACCGCCCGGAACTGCACCTGGAACACCTGGCCGGCGTGGCCGCGGGGCTGTCGGACCCCGATTTCCGCGACCGGTTGCGCGCGGCCCGCACGCTGGGCCAGTTGCGTGGGCTGCTGCTGCCTTCGGCCGCCAACGCCGCCTGAGGCGCCCGGTGAACCAGAGCCTGACCGCCGCCGAACTGTTCGCGCACCAGCACGAACGCCTGGGCCTGCGCTGGCTGGCCGGGCAGGCCGGGCAGTCGCGCGTGCTCGAATCCGTGGAAACCAATGCCCGCCGCCCCTCGCTGGCCGGCTACCTCAACATCATCTATCCCAACAAGGTGCAGATCCTGGGCACCGAGGAACTGGCCTGGCTGGACGGCCTGGACTCGCGCCTGCGCTGGGAAACGATCGAGCGGGTGATGCAGTACCGGCCGCTGGCGCTGGTGATCAGCAAGAACCAGCCATGTCCCGAGGACCTGCGCGAGGCCGCCGAGGAATCGCACACGCCCCTGTGGCTCTCGCCCCGGCGCGGGCACGAGCTCCTCAACCACCTGCAGTACCACATGGCGCGCGCGCTTGCGCCCCGGATCACCCTGCATGGCGTGTTCATGGAGGTGTATTCGATCGGCGTGCTGATCACCGGAGAATCGGGCTCGGGCAAGAGCGAACTGGCGCTGGAACTGATCACGCGCGGGCACCGGCTGGTCGCCGACGATGCACCGGAGTTCACCCAGATCGCGCCCGACGTGCTCGACGGCACATGCCCCGAACTGCTGCAGGACCTGCTGGAACTGCGCGGCCTGGGCGTGCTCAACATCCGCCAGATGTTCGGCGACACCGCGGTGAAGCGGAACAAGTACCTGCGCCTGATCGTGCACCTGAGCCGGCCCAACGCGGAGCCGCACCCGCACGAGGACGGCATGGTGCGCCTCACCGGCGACCTCGGGCTACGTCGCGTGCTCGACCTGGACGTGCCCATGATCACCCTGCCGGTGATGCCCGGCCGCAACCTGGCCGTCCTCACCGAAGCCGCGACCCGCACCCACATCCTGCGCGCCAAGGGCATCGATCCGGCGGCGGCCTTCATGGCCCGGCACTCGCACTTCCTGGAGAGCGGCGAGGAGCCGGCCCTGCCATGAGCCAACAGCACCAGGCCACCGGGACCGGGACGACGCGATCCGGCGCCGCGCTGCTGATCGTCACCGGTATGTCCGGTGGCGGCAAGTCGGTCGCGCTCAAGACCCTCGAGGACCTGGGCTTCTACTGCGTGGACAACCTGCCCGCCGAACTGCTGCCGGAGTTCGTGCGCGCCGCCGCGCATCCCGAGCGCGCCGAACAGAAGCTGGCCGTCGGCATCGACATGCGCAACCGCGGCGACCTGGGCAACCTGCCCGAGTGGCTCTCGGCCGTGGGGGCGATGGGGCTGGAACCGCAACTGGTGTTCTTCGACGCGGCCGATCCGGCGCTGCTGCGCCGGTACTCCGAAACGCGCCGGCGGCATCCCCTCACCCATCTGGGCCTGGCCCTGGCGGACGCGATCTCGCTCGAGCGACAGGCGCTCAAGCCGCTGCGCTCGCTGGCCGACCTGGTGGTGGACACCAGCGAACTCAACGTCCACCAGCTGCGGCACCGGGTCATTACCGAACTCGGGCTGACCCAGGATTCCTCGCTCTCGCTGCTGTTCGAATCCTTCGCCTACCGGCGCGGCCTGCCTGCCGATGCGGACTTCGTGTTCGATGCGCGCAGCCTCCCCAATCCGCACTGGGAGCCGCGGCTCAAGCCGCTGTCGGGGCGCGACCCCGAGGTACGCGACTATTTCCTGGCCCAGCCCCAGGTGGGCGAGTACCTGGCGCACGTGTCCGCCTTCCTCGATACGTGGCTGCCGCGCATGCAGTCGGCCACGCGCAGCTACGTCACCGTCGCCGTCGGCTGCAGCGGCGGACGCCACCGCTCGGTCTACCTGGCCGAGACGCTGGCCGCGCACGCGCGCGACAGGGGCTGGAACGACGTGGCCACCTTCCACCGCGAGCTCGACTGACCCCTGCCGGCGCGCCGCGCTTCCGGGCCGTCACCGGCGTCTGCTAACTTGGCGCGATGGCCGTCGGCGTCCTGCTCCTCACCCATCCGCACATCGGCGGCGCGCTGGTCGCGAGCGTCGAGGCGATCCTGCGTGGGAACCTGCCGCTGCGGCTGGCGGAATTCGAGGTTCCGTTCGAGGCCGACCCCGACGCGCTGCTGCCGCAGGCGAGCGCTGCCATGCGGCGCGTGGATGCGGGCGACGGCGTGCTGATCCTGAGCGATGTCTATGGCGCGACCCCCAGCAATCTCGCCGCGCGGCTGTCCAGACTGGGGACGCCGTCACGCCGGGTCTCGGGCGTGAGCTTGCCGATGCTGCTGCGGGTGATGAATTATGCTGAACTTCCCCTGGAGGAACTCCCCGCAGTGGCCGCGGCAGGCGCACGCAACGGGGTGATCCTGGACGACGCCTGAGGCCGACGATGATCGAACGCGAACTGCTCATCGCCAACAAGCTCGGCCTCCACGCCCGCGCCACCGCCAAGCTGGTGCAGGTGCTGTCGGGCTACCGCAGCAGCGCCACGCTCAACGCCAAGGGGCGCGAGGTCAACGCCAAGAGCATCATGGGCGTGATGCTGCTCGCCGCCGCCCACGGCACCAGGGTGGTGCTGCGCCTGGACGGGGAGGACGAGGCGGAGGCGATGGAGGCCGCGGCCGCGCTGTTCGAACGGAAATTCGACGAGGCCGGATGATCGCCGGCAAGGCCGCTCCGCCGCGCGCCGCGCCGGAGCAACGAGGAGCGGGATGCGCAGTGCGGTTCCTTCCATGACGCGGCAGCCGGCACGCCGGCGACGTCGCTACGCGCCACGCGCAGGGGGCCGCTGATGCGGCGCGCCCTTGCCGGGCACGGAGCGTCCCGGGGCAGCGCTCTCGGCCGGGCCCGCGTCCGCCTGCCGCATGCGCTGGAGGTGGCCGAGGAACATATCGCCGCCTCCCAGGTGGAGGCGGAGTTGCGGCGCCTGCACACTGCCATCGACGCGGTGCGCGTGGAGATGCGCAACATGCGCGACCGGCTGCACGGCGCGCTGGCGCACGAGGTCGGCGAATTCCTCGACCTGCACAGCCTGCTGCTCGACGATCCGGAACTGCTGCAGGGCCTGGACGACCTGGTGGCCAAGGGCCTGTACGCCGCCGACTACGCGTTGCGCCTGCAGCGCGACCGGCTCGCATCGGTGTTCGAGGCGATGGACGACGCCTACTTCCGCAGCCGCGTGGAGGACATCGACCATGTCATCGGCCGCGTGCACGCAATGCTGCACAAGCGCGACGCCGACCTCCGGGGCGTCGCCGGCGAGATCCTGGTCGCCGACACGGTCGCGCCAGCCGAACTGAGCCAGCTCCAGTCCCAGGGCGTGCTGGCGGTGATCACCGCGGGCGGCAGCGCGCTCGCGCATACCGCCATCCTGGCGCGCAGCCTGCACCTGCCGCTGGTGGTCGGCCTGCCGCAGGCGCTGCAGCAGGTCAACGACGGCGACGTCCTGCTGGTCGACGGCAGCAGTGGCGCGATCGTCATCGAGCCCAACGCGACCGACCTGCGCGACTACCGCATGCGCCTGCGCGAGGAGAAGCGCGAGCGCAAGCAGCTGCACCGGCTGCGACGCGAGCCTTCGCGCACCGTGGATGGCGTCGACATCAAGCTGTGGGCGAATGCCGAATCGCGCGAGGACGTGACCGGCGCGCATGCGCTCGGCGCGGCCGGCGTGGGCCTGTACCGCACCGAGTTCCTGTTCCTGCAGCGCAGCGAGCTGCCCAGCGAGAACGAGCAGTTCCGCGCCTATCGCGACGTGGCGCTGGCGATGACCGGCCGCACCGTCACCATCCGCACCATGGACATCGGCGCCGACAAGGCCGACCGTACCGGCCTGGCCCTGGCCGACGAGCCCAACCCCGCGCTGGGCGTGCGCGGGGTGCGGCTGTCGCTGTCGCGCGCACCGGTGTTCGAAACCCAGCTGCGCGCGATCCTGCGCGCCTCAGGCTACGGCCCGGTGCGGATCCTGGTGCCGATGGTCAGCGGCCGCGAGGAGATGCTGGCGGTGGCCGGCATGATCCGCCGCCTGACGCGGGAACTGCGCGAAGAGGGCCACGAGGTGGCCGAGCACGTGCCGCTGGGTGCGATGATCGAGGTGCCGGCGGCGGCGATCGGGCTGTCGTGCTTCATCGACACGGTCGATTTCGTGTCGATCGGCACCAACGACCTGACCCAGTACCTGCTCGCGGCCGACCGCGACAACGACGCACTGGGCGACCTGTACTCGCCGCTGCACCCGGCGATGCTCAAGCTGCTGCATGGCGTGATCCGCACCGCGCGCGCGCGCGGCAAGCCGGTTGCGGTGTGCGGCGAGATGGCCGGGGATCCGGCGCTCACGCCGTTGCTGCTCGCGCTGGGGCTGGAAGAGTTCAGCCTGCATCCCGCGACGCTGCTGGAAGTGCGCCGCGCGATCCGCGCGCAGGAACTGGCCACGCTGCGCTCCGCCGCGTCCCCGCTGCTGCGCTGTCGCGATCGCGATGCGATCGAGCGTTGGCTGCGCAAGGTGGCGCCGCCCTGACGCAATGTGGGTTCGCTCCGGTCGCATCAGGCCGGCCCGCCGCAGGCTGTGCAGCCCGGGCCGCGCGGGCGATAATGCGCGCATGAACGCCTGATCGGCCGCGTCTTCCGGCGCGGCACCCTCGCATCACCGGAGCCGCCGCGCATGGCAGAAGCCGTCCGCCACGACAAGACCGCGCGCCAGCTGCGCCTGCTGTCGGACGCGCTCGACAGCGGCCGGCTCGGGCCAGTGCGGCGCATGGTCCATACCCTGGCGCCGGCCGAGATCGGCAACCTGCTCGAATCGCTGCCACCGGACAAGCGCATGGTGGTCTGGGGCCTGGTCGATCCCGAGGACGACGGCGAGGTCCTGGTCCACGTCGGCGACGAGGTGCGCGAGAGCCTGATCGCGGACATGGACCAGGACGAACTGGTCGCCGCGGTCGAGGACCTGGACATCGACGACCTCGCCGACCTGGTGGAGGACCTGCCCGGCGCGGTGATCGACCAGCTGCTGCGTTCGATGGACCGCGACAACCGCGACCGCCTGGAGCAGGTGCTGTCCTACCCCGAGGACACCGCCGGCCGCCTGATGAACCCCGACGTGGTGACGGTACGGGCCGACACGACGGTGGACGTGGTGCTGCGCTTCCTGCGCCTGCGCGGCGAGCTTCCCGACCATACCGACCACCTGTACGTGGTCAACCGCCGCCACCAGCTGATCGGCTGGGTGGCGCTGCAGGACCTGGTCACCCGCGATCCGGGCACGCAGATCAACCAGCTGATCGACGACGAGCTCGAATCGCTGCACGTGGACGCCTCGGCCGAACAGGTCGCGCGCCAGTTCTCCGACAACGACTGGGTGTCCGCGCCCGTGGTCGACGATGGCAACGTGCTGCTCGGGCGCATCACCGTCGACGACGTGGTGGACATCATCCGCGAGCAGGCCGAGCACCAGGCCCTGGGCGCCGCCGGCCTGGACGAGGACGAGGATCTGTTCTCGCCGATCCGGCGCGCCGTGCGCGGACGCGTGGTCTGGCTGGGGATCAACCTGCTCACCGCGTTCCTGGCGGCCTCGGTGATCGGCCAGTTCGACGCCACCATCGAGCAGGTGGTCGCGCTCGCCGTGCTGATGCCGATCGTGGCCGGCATCGGCGGCAATGCCGGGGTGCAGGTGCTGACGCTGATGGTGCGCGGCATCGCGCTGGGCCAGGTGGGCGCCAGCAACGCCCGCATCCTGCTGTGGAAGGAACTGCGGGTGGCCCTGATCAACGGCCTGCTGATCGGCGGCCTGGTCGGCACGGTGGCCCTGCTGTGGTTCGGCTCCGGGACGCTGTCGCTGGTGATCGCCGCCGCACTGGTGATCAACTTCTGTTCGGCCGCGCTGGCGGGCGTGCTGCTGCCGCTGCTGCTCAAGCGCATGCGCGTCGACCCCGCGGTGGCCGGCACGGTGGTGGTAACCGCGGTCACCGACGTGATGGGATTCTTCAGCTTCCTCGGCCTGGCCACCGTGATCCTCCTGCGGTGACCGATGCCGCACGCCGACGCCCGGCCCGGCGCCGTCACACCGTCGCGAGGCGCCACGCCGCAGGATCGGCCGCATCGGGTCTGGCGCACGCCGCGCCGGGGATGCACACCCGCGACAAGGGAGAAGTGCCATGCGGATCGGAACGGGTTTGCTGCTGGTGATGGCGATGCTGGTCGCCGGTTGCGCCACGTCGCCCCCCGCGCGGTCCGAGCGCGGCCAGTTCGTCGAACGCCAGCTCAGCCACGAGGGCCGGGTGCACCGCTACCAGGTGTTCGTGCCCGCGCGTTCGGCCGCGCCCGGCCGGGCCCCGGTGATCCTGTTCCTGCACGGCTCGGGCGAACGCGGCGACGACAACCGGCGACAGCTGTCGGTCGGGCTGGGGCCGCGGGTGCAGGCGCAGGCGGACACGTTCCCAGCGATCGTGGTGTTCCCGCAGGCGCCGGCCGACACCGAGTGGCACCAGCTCGCCGATGTCGCATTCGCCCAGCTCGACGCGGCGACGCGCGAGTTCGGCGGCGACCCGGACCGGACCTACCTCACCGGCCTGTCGATGGGCGGCTACGGGGCCTGGGAGCTGGCCCTGCGGCAGTCCTACCGCTTCGCCGCCGTCGTCCCGGTCTGCGGCGGGCTGGAACATCCGCGGCGGCCGTCGATGGCGGTCACCGTGGTCGCCGGCGAAGCCGATCCCTATGCGGCGGTGGCGCAGCGGCTGCGCGGCATGCCGGTGTGGATGTTCCACGGGGCCCACGACGACCTGGTCCCGCCGGAGTACTCCCGCAGGCTGGAGGCCGCGTTCCGCGCGGCCGGCGCGCGCGACGTGCGCTACACCGAGTTCCCCGACGCCAACCACAACAGCTGGGATCCGGCCTATGCCACCGCGGAGCTGTGGGACTGGCTGTTCGCGCAGCGCCAGGCGGACGCCTTCCGCCAGCGCTGAGCGGCCCGCAGTGGACCGGCGGTTCACGGGCCGCTGGCGAGGATAGGAGCCCCGGCAGGCAGGAGGCATCGACGATGCGCAACCCCGATGCGACGACCGGCGCCCTGCTGGCGCTGGCAATGGTCCTGGCCTGCGCGGTCCCGGCCGCGGCGGCCGGCGGCGCGGACAGCGCCTTCTACCAGCGCGCACAGGTGGCCAACTATGCGGCCCGCGATACCCGCCCGGGCGACGCCGACCACGAAGCGCTGCAGCTCTGGGCCGACGCCTCCGGGGCCACCCGCGTGCGCTACGCCTGGGGGACGGATGGAAAGGAGCTGGGCCTGCGCGTGCTGGGCCGCGGCGCCGACGGCGACGGATTCATCCTGCGCTTCCCCAACGGGCTGGTGCTCGACGCCGTGCAGCAGGGCGCGTCGCTGCGCCTGCGCGACAGGACGGGCAGCTACGACAAGGTCTTCGACTGGCAGTACGAAGGCCCGGTCGCGGGCCGCGGCACCGCCTGCACCGCCTGCGTGGACGAGGCCGAGGCGGTCGACTTCGTCCGCCGCCATTTCATCGCGCGCTGACCGCGGGCTTCAGGGCGGACCGAGCAGCGCCTCGAGGACCGCCATGCGCACCGCCACGCCGTTGGCCACCTGGCGCAGGATCAGCGACTGCGGCCCGTCGGCGACGGCGTCGCTGATCTCCACGCCGCGGTTGAGCGGCCCCGGATGCAACACCACCGCCGCGGAGGCCGCACGCGCCAGGCGCGCCGGGGTCAGGCCGTAGTCCCGGTGGTAGTCCTCGAGCGAGCCCACCAGGCCCTCCTCCATCCGTTCGCGCTGCAGGCGCAGCATCATCACCGCATCGACGCCATCCAGCGCCGCGTCGAGATCGTGGACGACCTCGCAGCCGGCCAGCGCGTCGTCGTCAGGCAGCAGCGCGGCCGGGCCGCAGACGCGGATCGCGCCGGCGCCGAGGGTCCGGAGCGCGTGCAGGTCCGAACGCGCCACGCGCGAGTGCTTCACGTCGCCCACGATCAGGAAGCGCCGCGCGCCGAAGTCCGCGCCGAAGGCCTGGCGCAGCGTCAGCATGTCCAGCAGCCCCTGGGTGGGATGCGCGCTGCGGCCGTCGCCGGCGTTGACCAGCGCCGTGCCCGGGCCTGCGACCGCGGCAAGTTCCGCCACCGCGCCGTCTCCGGAGTGGCGCACGATGAATCCGCGCACGCCCATCGCCTCGATGTTCTGCAGCGTGTCGCGGGCGGTTTCGCCCTTGGTGGTGGACGAGGTGGCGGCATCGAAGCCGAGCACGTCCGCGCCCAGGCGCTGCGCGGCGCGCTGGAAACTCAGGCGGGTGCGCGTGGACGGTTCGAAGAACAGGGTGCACACCGCCGTGCCGGCCAGCGCCCCGCGTGCGTCCTCGCCATCGGCGAACGCCTGCGCGCGGTCGAGCAGGGCCTCCAGGGCCGGCCGGGGCAAGCCGTCGAGGGTCAGCAGGTGGACGAGGCGGCCTTCG
Source organism: Pseudomonadota bacterium (assembly GCA_023444765.1). Lineage (GTDB taxonomy): Bacteria > Pseudomonadota > Gammaproteobacteria > Xanthomonadales > Xanthomonadaceae > Luteimonas. Next base: position 18,332 of record JAEXLY010000318.1, read on the forward strand.
GCGTCGGTCTGTGCGGTCATGCCGCTATTGTCACGCAAAGACAGCGACATGATGCGGAGCGGGTCCGGGCCGGGCACCAGTTCCCCGCCATGCCGGCAGGAATACCGATCCACCGGGGACATCGTGACTGCGACCGCATCCGCCCGCCGCCGTTCCGGTCATCCCTCAACCGGCGTCGCATCCCCGGGCGCGGCGAACCAGCGCTCCACGATCACCGCGGCGGCCACGGCGTCCAGCGCCGCGGCATCGCGGCGGCGGCGGCGGCCTTCCGACCGGTCCACGGCGAACCGTTGCGCCGCCTCGATCGAACTGGCGCGCTCGTCCACCATGACCACCGGCAGCCCGTAGCGCGCCTTGAGCCCGGCGGCGAAATCCCGGGCGCGCTCGCGGATCGGCTGGTCGCCGCCATCGAGCGTCATCGGGTCGCCCACTACCATGCCGTCCGGGCGCCACTCCTTGTGCAGACGGTCGAGCGCGGCCCAGTCGACCTGCCCGCCATGCACGTCCACCACCGCCAGCGCGCGCGCGCCGTGGCCGAAGGCGCTGCCGATCGCCACGCCGATACGGCGCGCGCCGACGTCGAAACCGAGCACCGTGGCGTCGGCGCGGATGGTGCCGCTCATGCGTGCCCCACGTGCCCCGCCATGCGCATCAGGTCCACGCCGATGCGGCCGGCAGCGGCCTGCCAGCGCTGGTCCAGCGGCAGGTCGAACAGGATCTGGGCATCGGCCGGCGCGGTCAGCCAGCTGTTCTCCGCCAGTTCCTGCTCGAGCTGGCCCGCGCCCCAGCCGGCGCAACCTAGCGCGACCAGCGTGTGCGGCGGGCCCTCGCCGCGGGCGATCGCCTCGAGGATGTCGCGCGAAGTGGTGACGGCCAGGCCCTCGGCGACCACAAGAGTGGAATCCCAGTCGCTGCGGCCATCGTGCAGCACGAAGCCGCGCTCCGGGTGGACCGGACCACCGGCGAGCACGCGCTGCTCGAGCAGCGAGTGGTCGTCGGTCTCGATCTCCATCTGCCGAAGCACCTCGCCCAGGGTGTAGTCCGAGTCGCGGTTGACCACGACGCCCATCGCCCCGTCGGCGTCGTGCTGGCAGATCAGGGTGACGCTGCGCGCGAAGTGCGGATCGGCCAAGGTCGGCAGGGCGATCAGCAGCTGGTTGGCGAAAGAGGACGGCGTCGTGGGCATGCCGGCATTCTAGGCCGATCGCCGTGACGATGCCCCGGCCGGCGCGGTTCAGCCGAGGCCGAACTGCAGCTCGTGCGGGGTCGCCAGCCGCACGTCGACCACCTGCACCCGGGCCTCGACCGTGCGCCCGGCCAGCGGGTGGTTGCCGTCCACCGTGACGGTCTCGTCATCCACCCCGACCACCACCACGTCCAGCGGCCCCCTCGCGGTCTGGGCGGCGAGCTTCGCGCCCACCCTCACCTCGTCCGCCGCCTGCAGCCGTGCGCGCGGGACGGTCTGCACCAGCGCCTCGTGGCGCGGGCCGAAGCCGGCTTCCGGGGCGATGGTGACGCTGAAGACGTCCCCGGCCGCCCGGCCCGCCAGCGCCTGTTCCAGGCCGGGCATGATGCTGCCGGTGCCGTGCATGTAGACCAGCGGATCGTGCCCGTGCGTGGAGGTGATCGGCTGGCCCTGTTCGTCATGCAGGCTGAAGTGCACGGTGGCGATGCGGCGATCGGCGATGTCCATGGGCGCGCCTTCCTGGGGGAACCTCCATGGTGGCGCGCGGGCACCGCGGCCGGCAACCCGGGGCGGACCGCAGGACGGACCGCCGGCTATCCTGCCGCCATGTCCAGCTACTGCGACTTCGCCCGCGGGCATCCGGTCCACGGCACCTACCACGACACCGAACACGGGTTCCCACGGCGCGACGAAACCGCGTTGTTCGAGCGCCTGCTGCTGGAGATCAACCAGGCCGGACTGAGCTGGGACCTCGTCCTGAGAAAGCGGCAGGGCTTCCGCCGCGCCTACCATGGCTTCGACATCGATGCGGTCGCGGCCTACGGCGATGCCGACGTGGCGCGCCTGCTGGCCGACCCCGGGATCGTCCGCAACCGGCTCAAGGTCGCGGCCGCGATCCACAACGCCGGCGTGGTGCGCGGCATGCGCGACTCGCATGGAGGCTTCGCCGCCTGGCTGGACGCGCACGTGCGCGCGCAGGACGGCAGCCTGCGCGACAAGCCGGGCTGGGTGAAGCTGTTCCGGCGCACCTTCCGTTTCACCGGCGGCGAGATCACCGGGGAGTTCCTGATGAGCCTGGGCTATCTGCCCGGCGCGCACCACCCGGACTGTCCGGCCGTGGACGCGATCGAGCGTGCGCGCCGGAAAGCGGAAGTCCGGTGACCGCAACCTGACTGCGGCCGATCGGTACGACGTGCCTCCCGCCCCGGGACACGGCAAGGGAGTCGCCTGTCGTGGATTCCCCGCATCCGCGCGGCACGCCCCGGGCAGCGCACGGGCCGGCATGACACGCCGTGATCGGGCTCGTCCCCGGGACCAGGCGCCACGCCCACCGTCACGGTCGTCGCGGCGATGCGCGCCGGGCCGCGACCTCCCGACGCCCCAAACGCACCGGGCCGCTTGCGCGGCCCGGTGCATGCGGAACCCGGCGCGGGGCGATCAGCCCTTGACCGCTTCCTGGTAGCGACGCTCGACCTCGTTCCAGTCGACCACGTTGTAGAACGCGGCGATGTATTCCGGACGGCGGTTCTGGTACTTCAGGTAGTACGCGTGCTCCCACACGTCCAGGCCCAGCACCGGGGTATTGCCGGAGCCGATGCCCTTCATGAGCGGGCTGTCCTGGTTGGCGCTGCTTTCGATCGAAAGCTTGCCGGAGCCGTCCACGCTCAGCCACGCCCAGCCGCTGCCGAAACGGGTCAGCGCCGCCTTGGTGAACGCCTCCTTGAAGGCGTCGAAGCCGCCCAGGTCGCTGTCGATGCGCGTGGCGACCTTACCCACCGGGTTGCCGCCGCCCTTGGGCGACATCACCGTCCAGAACAGCGAATGGTTGGCGTGGCCACCGGCGTTGTTGCGCAGCACGGTGCGCTTGTCCTCGGGCAGCGAGTCGAGGTTGGCGATGATCTCCTCGGCGCTCTTGCCGTCCCACCCGGTGCCTTCCAGCGCCGCGTTGGCGTTGTTGATGTAGGTCTGGTGGTGCTTGGTGTGGTGGATCTCCATCGTCCGTGCATCGATGTGCGGCTCGAGCGCGTCATAGGCGTACGGAAGCTGGGGCAGGGTAAAGGCCACGGCGATCTCCATTCGGGTCGGGGGGAACTTGTCATTGTGCCGCGATGCCGGTCAAAACTCGATGACCGGTCATGCGATGGTGCTTTCCACCGGAACCATCCCGTCGCACGCGGCTACACTGTGGCCATGCCCTTCCTCGAACTCACCCTGCGCTGCCGGCAGTCCGAGCAGCCACGCTACGAGCACGCGCTGGAGGACGTCGGCGCGCTGGCGGTGACCATGCTCGACGCCGATGCCGAGACGCCCGAGGAGCAGGCGATCCTGGAGCCCGGGGTGGGCGAGACGCCGCTGTGGGACGAGATCAGCCTGAGCGCGCTGTTCCCGCACGATGCCGACGCCCTGCTGCTGCTCGCGGCGCTGGAAGCCTTCGACCCGGGCCTGGACTGGAGCGGGGCCGGCTTCCGCCGGGTCGAGGACCAGGACTGGGAACGGGCGTGGATGGACCAGTACGCGCCGCTGCGGTTCGGCACGCGCACCTTCATCGTGCCGTGGAACCAGGAACTGCCCGAGGACGCACGCGCGCCCGACGCCGCCGTGGTGCGGCTCGACCCCGGCCTGGCCTTCGGCTCGGGCACGCACCCGACCACGTCGCTGTGCCTGCAGTGGCTCGATGCCCTGTCCTCCGAAGGTCGGCTGCGGGACGTGACGGTGCTCGACTTCGGTTGCGGCAGCGGCATCCTGGCACTGGCCGCGCTCCGGCTGGGCGCCACGCGCGCGGTGGGCATCGACAACGATCCGCAGGCGCTCGTCGCCACCCGCGACAACGCCGTGCGCAACGGCGTGGACCAGGCGCTGGTGGTGTTCGCCCCGGAAGACGCCCCCACGGGCACCTATCCCGTTGTGGTGGCCAACATCCTGGCCTCGGCGCTCGATGCACTGGCCCCGGAACTGGCCGCGCGCACGGCGCCAGGCGGGCGCATCGCCCTGTCGGGCATCCTCGACGGACAGCAGGACGCCCTGCTGCAGCGTTTCGCGCCATGGTTCGACCGGCTGTCGGTGGCGCAGGAAGGCGACTGGATCCGCATCGACGGAGTGCGCCGCTGAGCCGCGCCGCGGCGTGCGCCCGCATGGTTGAATAGCGCCATGTTCATCAACTGCCGGCACTGCAACGCGCTGGTCGCGACCGATCCGGCGACCGACCTGCCGCCCGAGCGCTGTCCGCGCTGCGCCGGCGTGCTGCGGCTGCCCGCCCCGGCGGCAAGCGTGCCAGCTGCCGCGGGCAGTGGAACGCCCGACGCGATCGCAGCCGGTGCCGTCCCCGCGGAGACAGTGGCGTCGAAGCCACCACCCACCCCGGAGCCCGCCGGAGGCGACCCGGCGGACGCGGCCGGCGTATCGCGATCCGCGGCGACGGAGCCGGGCCGGCCTCCCCAGGCAGCCGCTTCCGCTGGAGCCCAGGCGAGCGGCCCGATCGCCGAACCCGCAACCCCCGCGCCTCCGCCACGTCCCGTGCAGCCACCGGCACCGGTGGTCGCGAGGCCGGCGGAGGGCGGCGCGGG
>JAEXLY010000319.1 GCA_023444765.1 Pseudomonadota bacterium
GTGTTCGCCGAGGCGCGCAGGCTGTGCGAGCGCGACGACGGCACGCTGTGGGGGCGCTCGCTGTGCGGGCCGATGATGATCGTCGATCCTGCCGACCGCCGGATCGTCGCCAGCCATGCGGATCCGGGCGGTGTCCTGGCCGCGGAGGACGGTCTGTGGACCGGCCGGCTGCCCGCCGCGGCGCTCGTGGCGAACACCCGCGCGGAGTGGTCGGGCCAGGTCTGGACCCAACTGCTGTGGCCGACGCCGATGGAACCGGCGTTGCTGCGCGTGTTCCTCCTCCATGAAATGTTCCATCGCATCCAGCCGGAGCTGGGCCTGACACGCGCCGAGGCCGGCAACCGGCATCTGGACGGACTCGAGGGCCGTTACCTGCTGCAGCTGGAGTGGCGGGCCCTGGCGCGCGCGGTGATGGCCGTCCACGCCGAAGCCCGTCGTGGGCACGCGGCCGACGCACTGGCGTTCCGCCAGGTCCGGCGGAGCATGTTCGAACAGGCGGCGGACGACGAACGTGCCCTGGAAATCAACGAAGGGCTGGCCGAGTACACGGGCATGCGCGCCGGCCTGGCGTACGACGAGGCGCGTCGCGCCTACACCGTCTATGCGCTGGCACGCTTCCTCGACGCGCCAAGCTTCGTGCGCGCCTTCGCCTATGCCAGCGGCCCGGCATACGGCCTGCTGCTCGACGACGCCGACCCGGACTGGCGCGGCAGGCTTGACGCCGACGCCGACCTGGGCGAGCTGCTGGCGGATGCGATGCGCATCGATCGCACCGCATCCGCGCCGCTGGCCGCGCTCGAGCAGCGCTACGATCCCGACCGCAGCCTGCGCAACGCCGAAGAACAGCGCGAACGCGCGCGCGACCAGCGGCTCCGCGCGTGGCGTGCGGCGCTGGTCGACGGGCCGGTGCTGGTACTGCCGCTGACGCGCCCCGGCTTCCAGTTCAACCCGCAGACGCTGTCAGCGCTCGATGGACTGGGCACCGTCTACCCCACCCTGCGCCTGACCGACGCCTGGGGCGAACTGGTGGTCGAAGGCGGCGCCGCGCTGGTGCATGCCGACCGTACGCGCGCGAGCGTCGCATGGGCAGGCGAGGCGCAGTCCCTCGCCGGCGACGGCTGGACGCTGACGCTCGCGCCGGGCTGGCGGCTCGTGCCTGGTGGGCGCGCCGGCGACATGACGCTCCGGCGCGACGGGGAATGACTCCAGGCGATGCCGGCGGTCTGCCTGCCGGCCGCCGACATCATGCTCACTCCGGTGAACGGCGCCTCACGGGCCGGTGGCGCGACGCGACCCGGCGATTGCGTCGACCGCCAGCCCCGGCCTAGCCTGCCGGCGCGCTGGCAGCGCAGGGCCGGTGGCCGGACCGGGGACGGCGGGCCACCGTCCAGCGCACCGGCGCGGGTGGAAGGAACGGAGGAATACCGCCATGTCCAGAACGCGCAAGCCGACACCCCGCAAGCCCCCCGAGCCGTCCGACGACCACGACCCGATCGCGGCATGGTCGGAGCAGGTCATGCCGGGGTTGCAGCCGATCGTGCGGCATCTCGACGGCCTGATCCGCCGCACCATTCCCGGCGCGCAGTACGCGGTGAAGTGGAAGAAGGCCTATTACGGGCTGCCCGGACGGGGCTGGATCATCGAGATGGTCGCCTACGACGTTTCGGTCAACCTCGTGTTCTTCGGCGGCGCGAAGTTCGATCCGCAGCCGCCGCTCGGCGAGGGGTCCCGCTACGTCAAGATCCACTCCCTGGAGGAAGCGAAGCAGGCCGTGATCGGATCATGGATCGAGCAGGCGGCGAAGGCGCCGGGCTGGGCCTGGGCCTGAGCGGCCCCGACGCCGCGGGGCACCGGGCCGTCCGGCCGCGCGTGATCGCATCCGCGGCGCCATGGTCACCCGGTCGCGAAGCGTCCCCAACCGGCCTGGACCGGCAAGCGCAGGCGGGCATGCGTGGCGCGGGCGGGATGGCATGGCCATGTCAGTCGGCGATGGAGCCGTGGGGCTGCGAGCGGCCGAAGCGCGCGCGGTGGCGATCGAGCGTACGCGACACCCGGGCGAGCGCCGCCTCCATCTCGCGCGCGAAACCGCCTTCGGCCAGGTGCCGCACGGCCGAGTGGGCAGCGCAGACGATGCGCGTGTCGGCCCATCGCCGCGCCAGCCTCCGCACCCAGGCGGCATAGGCGTCCGCGGCACCGGCCGCGGGCCGGAGCGCGCGCGACAGCATCGGATGCATGCGCAGCGAGGACTGGGGCAGCCACCGGCCCAGCCGCCCCGGAGCGGCGATGACGTTGAGCGTGTCGTCGACATGGACGATACCGCTGCACCGGTGCCGGACCAGGACCGAAGCGACATGCACGCGCTCGTCCGGGCAGACGAAGTCCACGCCGTCGGGCACCGACATCTCGAGCACGTCGGCAAGCGGATGGTCGCTGCCCCAGGATTCAACCGGGGCCTGCGCCCACGGCAATGACGGCAACCGCTGGCGGTGCCGCGCGGTTGCATACAGGACGGCCGATGGAAACAGCCGGTGCACGGCTTCCACGTGCAGGGTGTGGAACGGATGCACGTGCACCACCGCATCCACCCGGGTGCCGCCACCGGTGAGTTCGAGCAGCGCAGCGCGCTGCGCGCGGTCGAGCGGACAGCCATCGACGACCACGAATCGGCCGCTTTCGCGCTGCACCAGCGACATGTGGGTACCGACATCGAGCAGCCCGCCCACGCGATGGCTGCCGCGGATGTTCCAGAACCGGTCCGAGAGTGCCTGCATGCGGCGAGCATAGGCACGCGGAGGTGAAGGGGCGATGCGTCCCCGGGCTGCAGCCCTTGCCACGCGTCCTCGCCGCACCGATGGCGGAACGTGCGGGCCGGCAGCCCCCGGCACCCCCGGAGCCAGTGCGTTCCTGTCGAACCGGCGCCGCCTGGTTCGTCGCCATGTGGAAGGCCCTGGTCGCAGTGGCCGCACGAAGGAGACGATGCATGCGCGTGATGGTACTGGTGAAGGCGACGGAAGACAGCGAGCGCGGCGAGCTGCCGACGCCCGAATGCTTCGAGGCGATGGGCCGGTTCAACGAGGCACTGGTCGAGGCCGGCCTCATGCAGGCGGGCGATGGCCTCAGGCCCAGCTCCCAGGGCAAGCGCGTCGCGTTCGACGGCCCGCGTCGCACGGTGATCGATGGCCCGTTCACCGAAACCCGAGAGCTGGTCGCGGGCTTCTGGATCTGGGACGTCAAGGACATGGACGACGCGGTCGAATGGGTGAAGCGCTGCCCCAACCCGATGCCGGGACCCAGCGAGATCGAGATCCGGCCGCTGTACGAGATGGAGGATTTCGCCGACGTGCTGCCGCAGCAGCGCACCGGCTAGCGGCGGCTCCTACGGCGCCGGAGGCGGGACGCCCTCGCCCACTTCCGGCGCGAACCGGCGGACCTCCTGCGGCCATCCGCACGCCACGGCGAGCCGGCCGGCCCATTCCCGGGCCGCCTGCTCTCCGTCGACGCGGACCACGGCGAACCCGCCCAGCCATTGTCCGCCGTCGTCCTGGCGGCCCTCGCGGAAGCGCGGCGTGCCATCGCCGGCGTCGACACGGAAGGTGCCTTCGCTTTCCAGCCCGCCGGCGAACACGTAGACGCCTTCGGCGCGCATCTCGTCCACCACGGCCTGCGCCAGCGGTGCGCGCCCGCGGATCCACGCCTCGTCACGCTGGCCGACCCATTCGCGGTTGAAGTATCAGATAGTGCGCCATCGATGATTCTCCGGTTGCCAGCCTGGCAGTCATCGTCACGACGGAAGAAGATGGTGCGCATCGACATGCGCTGCCGCGATCCGCGGCCGATACGGCCGGGCGCCAGAACGCTAGCGGGCCGTGCCCGGCAGCAGGCGTTCGAGTTCCTCGTCCTTGTCGCGCCACACCGCGTTCATCCACTGCTGGAAGCGGGCGCGCGCGGCGCGCCCATCATCGTCGCCACGGGGGCGCGTATCGGTGGGGAGCGGCCGCTGGCGGACCGATACCAGCACCGCGGGAACCCGCCCGGCCATCAGGTCGACCATGGTGGGCCGTCCGCCGGGATAGGCGATGGTGACATCGAGGATGCCGTGCAGCGCATCGCCCATCGCCTCGAGCACGTAGGCCACGCCGCCGGCCTTGGGCTTGAGCAGATGCCGGTACGGAGAGGCCTGGCGCGCGTGCTTGGCCGGCGTGAAACGGGTTCCCTCCACGAAGTTCATCACCGACACCGGGATCGCGCGGAACTTCTCGCACGCCCGTCGCGTCGCCTCCATGTCGCGCCGCCCCAGCTCGGGATTGCGTGCGATCTGGGCACGTGTGTGGCGACCCATGAAGGGAAAGTCCAGCGCCCACCAGGCCAGGCCCAGCAGCGGCACCCAGAACAGTTCGCGCTTGAGGAAGAAGCGCAGCAGCGGGATCCGGCGGTTGAATACCTTCTGCAACACCAGGATGTCCACCCAGCTCTGGTGGTTGGCGAGGACGAGATAGTGGCCGTCCGTCCGCACCGCCCCGTCGCCGCTCACGTGGACGCGCGTGGGCGTGAAGCGGTCCATCAGCAGGGTATTCACCCCGATCCAGCTTTCGGCGATCCCGGTCAGCGCCGAGTTGCACGCCCGCCGCAGGCGCTGCGACGGCAGCAGCGCCTTCACCACGGCCGCTGCCAGCAGCGGCCCCACGTGCAGCACGGTGTTGACCACCACGACCGGCAGAAGCAGGGCGACGCGCAGGAACGACATGGGAAGGACGCTGGCGGAAACGGTTGCGCAGGGTATCGCAAAGCCCTGCGCGCGTGCCCGGCGCGACCGCCCCCGGCGAGACCGCCGGCGCTGATGCGACCCGGGCGAGCGGCCGTCCGTTGCTGGCACGGTCGTCGCCCTCTCGCGTCCACCCGGGCGTCACCGGCTGGTGGATAGCGTTCCGGCACCCACCACGGATCTGTCCGATGGCCCGCGAACCCTCCACCCGCGACGAACGCGGCCTGCATGGCGCCGCGCGCCTGCCTGCACTGGACGTCGACGGCTACGGCCTGCGCCTGCCCGACCCCGGCGGCGACGGCTTCCTCGGCGACCGCGCCAGCAACACCGCCTTCCGCGCCCTGCTGGACGGGGCCCGCGAGCGGCACCTGCATGGACGCGACCCGTTCGGCGCGAAGCCTGCGCGCGAACTGGGCAAGGACGAGATCGACCTGGTCCTGGTCGGCGGCAGCGCCGATGCCGCGCATGCCGTGCACCTGGCCGTGGAGGAATACGCGCGCCAGCTGTGCTACGTGGTCCAGGTGTTCCTGGCACAGCCGCAGTGGGCGGGTGTGGAACGCATCGTCATGGGCGGCGGCTTTCCCGAACACGAGACCGGCGCGCTCGCCCTGCGTCGCGCCATGTGCCTGCTCGACCTGGCCGACACCGGCGTCACCCTGCACCCGCTGCGCCACGACCCGGACGAAGCCGGCCTGCTCGGCTGGACCCCGCTGCTGCCCGAGGACGCGCGCGGATACGATGCATTCCTGGCCGTCGATGTCGGCGGCAGCAACATCCGCTGCGGCATCGTCCGGCATCGACTGCACAAGGATGCGCATGGCGGCAAGGCGCGCGTGCTGGAGAGCCTGAAGTGGCGCCACGCGCACGACGCGCCGGACCGCGCGGAGGCGGTCTCCCGCACCGCCGCGATGCTCAACGGCCTGGCCGCGTTCGCGCGTACGCTGGACCTGCGCCTGGCCCCGTTCGTCGGCATCGCCTGTCCCGGCCACGTGGAGCCGGACGGCAGCCTCTCGTCCGGTGCGCAGAACCTGCCCGGCGACTGGGAACGGCCGTTCCACCTGCCGCAGGCGCTCTCGTCGCATCTGGATGCCATCGACGGCACCGCGCCCCGCGTGGTGATGCACAACGACGCCGTCGTGCAGGGCCTGAGCGAACTGCGCCACATGCGCAAGGCGCGCCGCTGGGCGGTGCTGACCATCGGTACCGGTCTGGGCAATGCCGCGTACACCATGCGTTGAGCATCGACGGCTGCGGCGCCGACGGCCACTCGCCGCGCCCGCCTAGCGCCGCACGGAACGCTCCACCACGATCCGTTCGGCGAGCCAGGTGCCGTCCCCGAGCCGTCGCGCCTGGATGCGCACGATATCGCCCCGGTCGAGGTCCTCGGGCCGGTAGTGGCGGCCGCGGTACTCGACCAGGGTCCGGCCGTCGTAGCGCAGCTGCATGCCGCGCGCGTACCCGCCCGCGTCGACTCCGATGATCCGCGTGCGCGCTTCGACGAAGGCGACCGAACCGCGCATGTCCTCGTAGCCGCCCGGATGAGGTCCGTGCCCGTCGCGCACATCGCGCACCACCTCGATCGTGCGGGCCCAGAGCTCCCGGCCCGAACGCGCCACCTCGATCCGCACCACGTCTCCACGCTCCAGCCCCTCGACCGCGGCCTCGCGCCCGTGCAGGAACAGGCGGGTGCCCCGGTCGTACCGCACCTCGATCCGGCCCGCGCCGTGGCGCCGCGGATCGTCGACGACCAGCAGGATCCGTCCGTAGGACCTGTCGAGCCCATCCACGGTGCCCTGCACCACGTCCGCGTACGCCGGTCCGTAGCCGTCCGGTCCGCTGCCGCGCGGGTATCCGCCGTAGCCCGCGCCGCTGGCGCAGCCGCCCAGCAGCAGGACCGCAGCGGCCGCCAGCAGTCCGATCCAGCGCCCGGCCGGGCACCCGTTCCAGCCTCCGATCCTGTCCATCGCCTGCTCCCGGCGCCATCGCATGGCGACCATATGCCCCCTTGGAGGTGAACGCCGGATGCAGCCCTGCGCCGTGCCTCAGAACACGGACAGCCCGGTCATCCGGGTGAAGCGGTGCATGGCATAGCGGCCAAGCAGCGAATTGCCCTTGTCGTCGAGGCCGGGCGACCAGACGCACAGCCCCATCACGTGCGGAACCACCGCCACGATGCCGCCGCCCACCCCGCTCTTGGCCGGGAGACCGACGTAGAAGGCGAAGTCGCCCGCGGCGTCATAGGTGCCGGCGGTCATCATCACCGAGTTGATGCGGGTGGCGCCCTCGGCGCTGGTCACCTGCTGGCCGGAGGAGGTGCAGCGGCCGCCATCGGCCAGGTACTGCACGCTGCGCGCCAGGTCCACGCAGTCCATGCACAGGCTGCACTGCAGGTAGTAGAAGTCCAGCACCGCCTGCACCTCGTTGTGCAGGTTGCCGTAGCTGCGGATGAAGTTGGCCAGGGCGACGTTGCGGTAACCGCTCTCGCGCTCCGACTCCGCCACCACCTCGTCCGTGCCCACGCGCGGGTTGCCGGAACGCGCGCGCATGAACCCGAGCAACGTCGCCTCCGCATCCTCGAACCCCGAGAGCACGACATCGGCGGTGACCAGCGCCCCGGCATTCATGAAGGGATTGCGCGGGATGCCCTTCTCATGTTCCAGCTGGATCAGGGAATTGAACGGGTCGCCGGAGGGCTCGCGGTCCACGCGTTCCCAGAGCGCGTCGCCGACCGCTTCCAGCGCCAGGGTCAGGGTGTAGACCTTGGAGATGCTCTGGATCGAGAAACGCTCCCGCGCATTTCCCACTGCATGGACCGACCCGTCCAGCAGCGCAAGCGCCATGCCGAACCGGTCCTTCGGCACCTCGGCCAGCGAGGGAATGTAGTCGGCCACCTTGCCTTCGCCGAACCGTTGGCGCACCTCCTCGTTGATGGTGCCGAGGATGTCGTCCAGGTCGAGGCGGGAGAGGTCGTACGGGTTCTGTGGAGGCTTGCGCATGCGGTATCGGGCCGGGGTGCGGGAAGGCCACTGTATGCGGCGGCACGTCAGGCGCGCGTCACCCGCGACGCTGCAGGCGTGGCCTGCGCGGCCCGCTCAATCGTGGCTGTCGAGATAGCCCATGGCCTCCTCGCGGTAGGCCTCCTGCCCCGGCGCCAGGTGCGGCAGCAGCAGCCGCAGCCAGGCACGACTGGCCAGCCGCATCTCGCGCGCGCAGCCGCTCGCACGGGCGGCGGTGAGGTCGCCCGCCTCCACCATGCCGGCGAACCCGTCCGGATCGGTGCCGTAGATCAGGCACTGCAGGTTGAAGAAGCGCTGTTCGCCCAGCGCATGCTCGGCGGCGTAGGCATCGAGGTTGTAGGCGCCGGTGCTGCGCGACAGCATCCAGTTGGCGGCAAGGCGCAGGTTCTCGATCACCTCGGCAGGCGTCTCCTCCCGGCTGGTGAACCGCAGCATGAGGATCGCCGCCAGCTGGTCCACCGCGTCCTCCTGGCGCCCGGTGACCGGCAGGTCCAGCAGATGCACCAGCGCATGTCCCGTCTCGTGCAGCACCATGAAGCGGACGTTCGCGCGCACGTAGCGCAGCGGATGCTCGTCGCCCAGGCCCAGCGCCTGCTGGTGCGCCTGCCCGCGTTCGTACAGCGTGCGCAGGGTTTCATAGCACAGCACCACCTCGGCGTCGGCCGGGCGGTAGAAGGCGCCGAACTCGCCGCACTCGGCGGTGACGTAGCGCAGGCGCCTCGGCAGGGCGAACATGCCGTCGATCGCCTGCACCGCCGGCAGGCGCCGCAGCAGGTCGGCATCGCGCACGCGCAGGTGGATGCGCTGCAGTTCCGGCGACCGGGGCGGCGCATAGGCATATTCGAACGCGGACGGAGCGGGCCGTGCGTCCGCCGGAGCCGGCGGCGTGAGGGGTGCATCGCCGGGGTGCCGGGGCTGCGGGACCTGCGCCGGCGGCTCGCCGGCGGCCTGTGCGAAGACGCAGGCAGCGGCCAAGGCCAGCAGCAGGAGGATCTTGCTCTGCCGGAACATGGAACGGTCGGTCGCCCTGTCGTGGATGGAATCGACCGGGCGCGGCTGATGGTCCTCCGCCGCGGCCCGGGTCACCCCGCCATCCGCCACCCTACTCCCGGGAGAAGCGTCGCAGCAAGTTGCGTGCCCTGACGATTGCCGGGCGTTCGCCGGGAGCGGAACCGCGTAGCCGTGCAGGTCGCGTCCGGATCGCACATCAACAGCAAGGCCGCCCGAGGGCGGCCTTGCGTCGGCATGCATCCGGAGGGTCAGAAGCGGAACTCGCCACCCACGGCGATCGTGTCCACATCCAGGTCAACGCCTTCGATGTCGGCCCGGCGGCGGTCCCAGTTCAGGCTCAGGCCGAAACGCTGCGTGAAGTCGTAGCCGGCGCTCAGACCGTAGTACGGCGCGACATCGCTCTCGTCGTCGATCACGTCGAACTCGTCTTCGCGCACCTGCGCGGTGATCCGGGCCACGCCTGCACGGCCACCGATGAAGAAGCCGGTGTGGGCGCCCCCGAAACTCTTCTTCACTGCAACGCCGACCCCAAGCGACACCAGGTCCAGGTCGATGTCGTCCACCTCCGTGTTGTAGAGGGTGCCGATGTGCCCTTCGATCGCCACGAACTCGTTGAACCAGTAGCCGCCTGCGAAGATCGCCGAGGTGTCCTCCTCGCTGCCCGCGCCGAAGCCGTCGACCTCGAGGTCGATCTCGCTGCGACCGATCTCGCCGCGGATGAAGCCACCGGCGGCATCCTGCGCGAACGCGGTGGGGCTCAGCGACACCGCCGCCAGGGATGCAGCTAGCATCAGAATGTTCTTCATGATTCCTTCCTAGATATATGAAACGTATGCCCAACGGGCATGCGTATGCTGCGGTGCAGCGCCGCGCTCGTCAACATTTCGTTAAGTGGCGACGACCCTCTCCGGCCCGGTGTCCTAGGGGACAGGAGCCTCCCGCACCTGCGGTCCCGCCTCGCGCGCCAGCCAGTCGCGCAATGCATCCGGCGCAAGTGGCGCGGCGTAGAGATAGCCCTGCGCCAGCGCGCAGCCCTCGTCGTGCAGGAACTGCGCTTCGTGCGCATGTTCGACGCCTTCGGCCAGCGTCTCCAGCTGCAGGTTGTGGGCGAGCGCGATCACCGTCCGGCAGATCTGCTCGTCGTGGGCATGCCGCCCGATGCCGTGCACGAAGGACCGGTCGATCTTCAGCCGCGTCACCGGCAGCTGCTTCACATAGGACAGGCTCGAGTGCCCCGTGCCGAAGTCGTCGATCGCCAACCGGACGCCCTGCCCCTTGAGTGCGTGCAGCACCGCGATGGCGCGATCCGGATCGTGCATCAGCATCGATTCGGTGATCTCGAGCTCCAGCCGCGAGGCCGACAACCCCGCAGTGGCCAGCACGGCCGCGACCTGGGCAGGCAGCCGGTCCGGATCGAGCTGCCGCACCGAACAGTTCACCGAGACCATCGGCACGTCCAGCCCGGCATCGTCCCAGGCGCGCAACTGGCGCGTGGCTTCCATCAGCACCCACAGGCCGATCTCGGCGATCAGCCCGTTCTCCTCGGCGATGGGAATGAACTCGTCGGGCGGCACCAGGCCGAGTTCGGGATGCTGCCAGCGCAGCAGCGCCTCCACCCCGACCAGCCGGCCGCCGGCGAGATCGACCTGCGGCTGGTAGTGCAGCCGGAACTGCCGCCGCGCCATCACCACACGCAGGCCGCTGTCGATCGCCATGCGCCGCTGGGCACCCTCGGACAGCGACGCGTCGAATTCCAGGTAAGCCCCGTGCGGCCGGCGCTTGGCCTCGTGCAGGGCGAGCTCGGCGTGCCTGAGCAGGGTGGCCGCGTCGCGGCCGTGCTGCGGGTAGCGCGCCGCGCCCACGCTGACCGACAGCACCGCCATGTGCTCGGGTGCCAGCAGTGGTGTGGCGAACGCGCGGTGCAGTTCGTCCACGAACCCGGCGATGCCGGCGGCCGGGTCGCCGCCGGCGGGCAGCAGGACGGCGAACTCGTCGCCGCCGAGCCGCGCGAGGAATCCGTCCGCGGGCAGCACGCGCGTCAGGCGCCGTGCGGCGACGCGCAGTGCCCGGTCTCCCATGGCGTGGCCAAGCGCGTCGTTGATCCCACGCAGGCGGTTGAGGTCGACCACCAGCAGCCAGCGCGCCACGTCCTGCGCTATCGCCTCTTCCAATGCTCCCTGCAGCAGCGTGCGGTTGGGCAGGCCGGTCAGCGCATCGTGCCGGAGCATGTAGTCGAGTTCTTCCTCGTGCGTGCGCGCCTCGGTCAGGTCGGTCCAGGTACCGATCACCTGAAGGGGTTTCCCCGGCTCGCTGGTGACGGCGCGCAGTTCTTCGCGCACGTGGCGGGTCGCGCCACCGGCGTCGATGATGCGGTACTCGCGCTGCAGAACCGGCTCGCCTCGCAGGTAAGGAATCGACGGCACCAGCCGCGGCAGGTCCTCGGGATGCACGCGGCCGCTCCAGAATCCGGGCTGCGCCATCTCCTCGGCGCTGAACCCGAACAGCCTGACGGCGTTGGGACTGACCCATTCGGCCACCAGTTGCCCGTCGCGCTCGGTGGCCAGCGCCAGCACCACCGGGCTGGCGGCGAGCACCTGGTCCAGGCGCGTATGCGCGCCGGTAGCGGCGGCCGTGGCAGTGCGCACGCGCCAGCGCAGCACCATGGCGAAGGCCGACAGCAGCACGATCAACCCCCCTGCAGTGGCGAGCGTCGGCACCAGCCAGCGCGGCGCGACCGTCGCCGGCATCGGCGCAAGCGCCCGGCCCATCGCCTGGAAGTACACCGAGTCGGCCTGGGCATGCCAGCGTCCGATCCAGTGGTCGATGCGCGCCAGCACCTCGGGGTGATGGCCCCTGGGTGCGGCGTAGAACAGGGTGACGGGGTTGAAGACGATGCTCGATTCGGTCAGCCCATAGCGTCGCGCGGCGGGCCCTCCGAAATAGTTGTTGGCCACCGCCACGTCCGCCCGGCCTTCGCGGACGGCGACGAAGGCCTCGTCGTAGGTTGCCGCGGCCACCGGCGTCCAGGGCACGCCGAGCCCGGCCAGGACAGTCTCCAGTTCGCCGGTCTGCACGCTGGCGCGCAACAGGGCGACGCGGCGGCCCGCCAGATCCCGCATGTCCTGCACCTGGACGTGCGGCGCGCGGAACACCTGCGACCATGAATACGCCACGGGCGTCTGGTGGAAGTCGAAGCGTTCGGCGCGGGCGGTTGACCAGGCCACGTCCGGCATGAGGTCCAGCTCGCCACGCTCCAGCCGGCGCAGGCACGCGTCCCACTCGCATCGTTCGTAGCGGATGCGCCAGCCTTCCTCGCGGGCAATGGCATCCAGCAGCTCGACGAACAGGCCCGCCGCCCGGCCTTGCTCATCGACGTGGATCTTGGGCGGGTTGTCATACAGGCCCACGCGCAACTCGCGCGCGCTGCCATCGGCGCGGCGATCGCCGCAGGCCACCAGCGCCACCGCAAGCGCGACGGCCACGGTGGCCGCGATGATGTGTACCCGCTCCGACCCGCGACTCCCCATGGGGACTCCTGCCAGGGACGAGGTCCGAGGATAGCCGAACCCCGGTGTGGCGCGAGGCGTCGCATGTTGCGCTCCGTCGCGGACGGCACGGCGGCCGCGTCGAGCCGTTGCGGGTTCGCAAGGCGCCAGCGCCACGACCGCAACAGGCTTCCCGACGCCCTCGCCCAGCGCCTCCACCACGATCGTGGAGATGGCGACGCCTTCGCTCGGCCCTTCACCGCCGGACTGGACGAACGGCTGCGCGATCGCTCGGCGCGATCTTCCGGCTTGTCCAGCATTGCGCGCACCGCGTCCTGCGTGAAACGACCCTGGGTGATGAAGGTGGGCCTTGCCGCGTCTGCGCCTGGGAGACGACCATCCTGGCGCCGCCCGGCCGCACGTGTTGATGCGCGTCAGCAAACACCGCGGCCGATGGCCGGCCCATCCGCACGCCCCTCGACATTGCGGGCACGGGTCAGGCCGGACGCGGCCAGGGCTGCGCCCGCGCCTCAGTCGGCCGGAACGGTCTCCCCGTCCGTTGCCAGGGCCGCCCAGGTCGATGCGGGCACCAGTTGCAGCCGTTCCAGCGCCGGCCTGCCGAGCAGATAGCCCTGGAACAGGTCGATCCCGATCGCCCGGAGCGCGTGGTACTCCGCGGCGGTCTCCACTCCCTCGGCCAGCAGCGTCGAGCCGATGGCGCGGGCGATCCCGGCCACCCCGCCCACGATCGCGCGGCGCACGGGGTCCGCGTCGATGTTCCGCACCAGGCCCATGTCGAGCTTGATGAGATCGGGCTGGAAGCCCGCCAGGCTGGACAGCCCCGCATAACCGGCCCCGAAGTCATCGATCGCCGTCTGGAAGCCGCGGTTGCGGTAATCGCGGAAGATGCGCGAGACGTGCGCCTGGTCGCTCACCTGCTCCGACTCGGCGGCCTCGAACACCAGGTTCGCGGTGGGAAATCCCGTCATCTGCGCCGCCTGCAGGGTCAGGCGGATGCAGGTCTCGGGCTGGTAGACCGCGTTCGGGAAGAAGTTGATGAACAGCTTCTCCCGCAACCCCAGGGCCGAGGCGGTCGCGATGGCCTTGACCCGGCAGGTCTGGTCGAACCGGTACAGCTGTCCGGGTTGCACGCGCGCGAGCACCTCGCCGGCCCCGCCGCCGTCCATCGTCCGCACCAGGGCCTCGTAGCCGTAGATCGACCGGTCGCGGGCGTCGACGATCGGCTGGAACGCCATCCGCACCTCGAAGTCCAGCCGCTGGTCGCCCTGGCATTCGACGCAGGGCCTGGGCGTGGGCGTCGCGGCGAAGAACTGGTGCAGGTACATGGCGCTCCACGCGGACGTCTGCCGGCGCATGTGGGCCGGCAAGTCCCCTGCTTATCGGCCCGTGCAGCAGGAAGTTGACGCTCGGACACGCAATCCGCCGCCGCCGCGAGGGGTCTGCCCGGGCCGCGGCCGCACCCGGGCCCACGCCGGTCGTCGAACCGCCGCGCGCGGCGTGGCGACGTGGTCCGCACGGATATCTCCACCGGCCCGCGGAGCCGGACCTGCTGGTGCGGCACATCGCCTGTCGGGGTGGCGGGGATGGTCGCGCCGCCCGGCCAGGGCGTACCCGTCCATTCCCGACAAGTCCGGCGCCGGGACGGATGTTCCGCCGCCGCATCGGCTCGGGATCGGATCGGGTCGGAGAGCGGAGCGCGTGCGACGGTCCCGCCCACCCGTCCACTCCGCGCCGACATGCCGGCGCTAGACTGCGGCGGACTTCGGGTTCCCGGCGAGGGCGCATGCGCATCCTGATGACGGGCGCGACCGGACTGGTCGGCCAGGGCGTACTGGTCGAGGCGCTGGCGGACCGGCGCGTGTCGAAGGTCGCGGTGCTCGGGCGCAGGGCGCTTGCGCATCCCGATCCGCGCGTGGAAGACCTGGTCGTGGCGCGTTTCGACGATCTGGCAGCGGTGGCCGACCGGCTCGCGCCGTTCGACGCCTGCTTCTACTGCGCGGGCGCGCCGCCGCTGGGCACGCCGGAGGCGGAGTACCGGCACGTGACCCTCGAACTGACCCTGCACGTGGCCCGGGCGTTTGCCCGTCGCAATCCGCAGGGCCGCCTGCTGTACGTCTCCGGCGCGAAGGCGGACCCGTCCAGCCGCTTCATGCCCCTGCGCGTGAAGGGGGAAACGGAAGCCGCGCTCCGCGCCCTGCCGGTCGCCACGGTGATGCTGCGTCCCGGCGGCATCCAGCCGGCGCATGCCGAGCGCAGCCCCCATCCGTGGATGCGGCCGTTCTACGCCGTCGCCGCGCCTGCGATGGGCTTGGGCGTCCGGATGATGCCCACGCTGATGACCAGCACCGCGCATCTGGGCCGCGCGATGCTGGCGCTCGTGGCGATGTCCTCGCCCCCCGCAGTGGTCGAGAACGAGGCGATCAACCGCCTTCCGGGGGATGCCGGTGCGTCCGCCCGCTGATGCCTCCGCCCCGGCCCCGCCGGCCGCGCCCGCTTCACGTCGCGAGGGCGGGTCCGGCGACTACGCTGTCCACCACCTTACGCGCATGCAGGAGCTCCGGCCTTGAAGATCCAGTTGAACACGGACAACCACATCGACGGCACCGACGCGCTCGAATCGCGCGTCACTGCCATGCTGGAACAGGCCCTGGGACGTTTCTCGTCGCGCCTGAGCCGCATCGAGGTGTTCCTGTCCGACCACAACTCGACCAAGGGCGGCCCGAACGACAAGCGCTGCGCGCTGGAGGCCCGGCTGGAGAACGACGAGCCACTGGGCGTCAGCCATGACGACGAGAACATGGAGAAGGCGATCCGGGGCGCCTGCGACAAGCTCAAGACGGTCCTCGACGCCCGGATCGAGAAACGTCGCGGCTACTGACACCGCGATCGGCGCCGCGGCCGTCCGTACGGATCCGTCGCAACGCACAGCGCGATGGGGGTCACCCCCGCGCTCGCCCGGGGTGGCCTGCGAAGTACACGGTCATCTGAGATGGCGATGTTCGTCCACCAGCAACGTCTCGTGCTGGAAGTCCATGCGTGCGCCGTCGGCGGTCAGTACGGCGCTGACGCCCCGTCGGGCCTCGTTGTCGGCCGATGCATCCCATGCGTCTACGAAATCGGGCGAGAGCGCTTTGAGGTGTCGATCCCGCCCGATCGGAGCTGGATGGCAGGCAGGCCGGTGGCCGCAGATGCCGGCCGCAGGCGCTTCCGCCCGACGACGGCCGAGCGGCCCCGCGGCGCAACCGCCTTGCGGCAACGTTGTCCTCGCGGCCGTCGCTAGAGCGCGTACACCGACCCGATCCGCCTGCAGCCCAGCCTGTCGTAGTAGGCGTCCTCGTCCGAGAGCACGTAGACGTTCGCATCCGGGTGCTGCGCGCGGATGCGTGCGAGCATCGCGCGGCCGTATCCCCGGCCGCGATGGGCCGGCGACAGGTACAGTTCGCTCACATACACGCCGAACGCATCGACTATCGCACGGACGTAGCCGCACGGTGCGGCATTGTCCACGCACACCCAGGTATCGCTTTCGGCCAGCGCCCGCCGGAAACGCTGCAGCGCGGGTTCCGAGGTGAAGGTATCCCAGTCCGGCTCGGCCCCGAGCAGCGCCAGCAAGGCCTGCTCATGCGCAGTCCCATACCTGACCACGGTCTCCATGCGCACGCCTCCAGCACCCGGGGGCGGACCATGATGTCATGGGCTGTCGCCCCGCTGCTGCCCGGATGCTGTCCTCGGCGGAACAGTCGGGAACGTCGTCATGGGAGACGAAGCGGGTGCGATCCGATTCTTCTGCCGGAGATCCAAGGCACCCGCTCCGCCACGCGATGTGTGCGCTCGCCCCACCGGCAGCCTGGATGCATGTGGGCGGGCCGAGTGCCGGTGCGGGGGCAACGGGCTATCCTTGGGCTTTCGCCTGGACGCGCCGCGACATGAGCCCCCGCCTGTTCCATTTCCTCGCCCTCCTCCCGCTCCTGCTGCTCGCCGCCTGCAATGGTCCGCCGCCCTATACCGGCGGCGACGTGCCCGACCTGCAGCGCATCGACGTGGCGGTGGGCGAAGGCGACGCCGCCACTGCCGGCGACGAGGTCAGCGTGCACTACACCGGCTGGCTCTACGACCAGGACGCGCCCGACAGGCGCGGCGCGAAGTTCGACAGCTCGCGCGACCGCGGCCAGCCCTTCGTGTTCAGGCTCGGCACCGGCCGTGTGATCCGCGGCTGGGACGAAGGCGTGGAAGGGATGCGCCGCGGCGGCAGGCGCGAGCTGCATATCCCGGCGTTCCTGGGTTATGGCGCGGAAGGCGCCGGCCGGGTGATTCCGCCGGGCGCGTCGCTGGTGTTCGAGATCGAACTGCTCGACATCCGCAAGTAGCCCGCCACGGCCGCGGAACGCCGCGCACTCCCCCACCGGTTGTTTCCAGACCAGAACGGGCCTGACTGCCATGAAATGTGTCCCGATCCTCCTGGCGGCCATGGCACTTGCGCTGCCGGGCGGTGCGGCCGGCCAGGACGACCGCGCGCAGTCGCCGGAAGGCAGTGCGCGGCACACGCTTTTCGTCGAAGCCGAGCGCGAACAGTCCCTGCGCGCGGCGCTGGAAGCGGCCTATCGCCGGCCGCTGGATGCGTTCGGCGACGCGCCGGACGATCCGTCGCCACTCCTCTACACCGTGGCCGCGCAGCACCAGGCATGGCTCGCGTTTCGTGGCAGCGACTGCCAACTCGCCGGCATGCTCACGGGCGCGGGCGGGGCCTGGCCGCAGGTGCACGGCCTGGTCTGCAGCAACGACCTCCTCGCCGAGCGGATCGCCGTACTCGATGCCGCGGCCGCGTGCCTGCAGCAGTTGCCCGCCGAGCGCTACCCCTCCGATGAGCAGGCATGCCTGCAGCCGCTGGTGGACCGGACACCCGCCGCACCCTGAGACGGGCGCGCACGGCCGTGGCCCGTGCGTACATCGCACGGACGTACGGCGTGCATCACCTTCGGCGACCGTGTGGCGTTCGCGCCCGCGACATGCTCCACCGCGCCCGGCGCACCGAAGCAACAGATCCTGCCGCGTGCGGATGGCGGCCCGTTCCATCGACGCATCGCCCCGCAATCCGGGAGCGCTGCGCCTTCCGCCATTGCGCCGGGATCCGTCCGACCGAGGCCCGGGCGGACCGAGGACGACCGTGCGGGGCAGACGGCCGGGATGGCGTGCACGGGTCGCCCGGACCCTGCCTTCCCGCTTCTGGCGCTGACCGGATCCGGTTGGCGATCGCGTGACCCCCGGTGACGCATCGCCCGCAGACGTCCACGGAGCCCAGGCATGACCCACGCCGGAAAGAAGCGCCGCAGCATCCAGGTGCCCATGTTCCTTGCCGTCCTGTTTCCGGCAGTGACCCTGCTGCTGGTGCTCTGGACGGTCGCGCTTGCCTACGACCGCAACCCGCTGCCCTTCCCGGACCGCGACTACCACGTCTTCAGCGCCAGTTCGCCGGAGGCGCTCGCGGCGATGGAGGAGGTGATGACATCGCTGGGCCAGCGCCCCCGATTCCGGGCCGACTCACGCAACGTGCAGCGCACCATCTTCGCCAGCGGCACCATCATCAACCACCCCGATCCGGGCATGCTCGAGCTGCTGGGGCCGCATGGCGCGGCCTTGGGTTTCGGCGTCGCCGATCCCGATGCCAGCGCGCGTCAGGTGGCACGGCAACTGCAGCGCCACGGCTTCCAGGCCACGTCCATCCATGAAGCCGAGCCGGGGCTACCGATCGCGTTCGTGCGCACCGATGCGCTGTCCGGCAGCGTGCTGGTGTTCCGCAGGCACATGCTCGGCATGGGCGCCAGGCCGGATCCCTGGACACCGCGCGGGTCATCGCCGGAGTGAGGCTCGCCGGGGAGACGCCTCGCCGCCGGATCACGGTGCCGGGCTGCAGCTCCACGCCGGACTCCGGACCGTCCGCCCAGGGACCTGCCGTGATTGCCGTGGAGATGGAGCTGCCGCATCCTCCCACGCACGCCACGGGCTCGCCGGCTCCCGGGTATGCCCGGGCTTCCCGCCGCGCATCGGGGGGCAATCGGGCGACGAGGGCATGCGCTGTCGGCGCCGGACCGCTGCGGCTCGTTCGACATCACGGGACACGCCAATGGCATTGAACCTGACGATCCGGCCTGTGCGACCGGAGGAGTTCGCCGCGCTGGGCGAACTGATGGTCGGCGTGTACTCGACCCTCGACGGATTTCCGACGCCTGCCGAGCAGCCGCGCTACTACGAGATGCTGGCCGACATCGGACGGCTGGGCGACAAGCCTTCCACCTGCGTGCTCGTCGCGGTCGCCGACGACGGCAGGCTGGTCGGCGGCATCGTGTACTTCGACGACATGGCCCAGTACGGATCGGGCGGCACGGCCACCGCTGCCAGGAACGCCGCAGGCATCCGCCTGCTGGGCGTGGATCCGCAGTTCCGCGGGTCCGGCGCCGGCAAGGCGCTGGCCCAGGCCTGCATCCAGCGGGCGCGCGACCGGGGACATTCGCAGGTGATCCTGCACACGACGCAGGCGATGACCGTGGCCTGGACACTCTACGTCAAGCTCGGCTTCGCGCGTTCGGAGGACCTGGACTTCATGCAGGGCGATCTTCCGGTGTTCGGCTTCCGGCTGCAGCTTCGGGACTGCAGCCACGGGCAGGACTCGGGAGAGGGGTAGTCGCAGGATTCGACCCGACCGGCCGCGCCAGGCAGGCAGTCGGAATGCGAACCCGCGCGACACGGGCCGTGGTCCAGGCGGCCGCTCCGGAGTGCACCTGCTTCCGTCACCGACTTGGCTGTCAATGCGGAAGAGCGAGGCACAAGACCGGAACCCTCGATTCCGGGGATCCACGTGTCGCGCATCCATCTACACCCCGAATCACATCTCGTCTCGCGCATCGGCTGGCTGCGGGCCTACCGTGGCGGACGCGAATGACGGCATCGTCTCGACCGCAAGCCTGATCGTCGGTGTGGCGGCCGCCTCGGCCGCGACCTCGGATGTCCTGGTGGCGGGGGGTACGTGGCGGGCGCCATGTCGATGGCTGCCGGCGAGCATGTCCCGGTCAGTTCACAATCCGACACCGAGCGGGCCGACCTCGCCCGGGAGCGGGCCGAACTGGCTTCCCAGCCCGAGTTCGAACGCGGAGAGCTGGCGCAGATCCATGTCGATCGCGGCGTATCGCCGGAGCTCGCGCTCGAGGTTGCGGACCAGTTGATGGCGAAGGACGCGCTGGGCGCCCACGCACGCGACGGGCCCGGGATATCCGCGGTGACGACGGCGCGGCCGGTCCAGGCGGCGCTGACTTCGGCCGCGACCTTCACCGTGGGGGCGGCGATGCCGCTGGCCATGGTGCTGCTGTTGCCACGCTCCGCACTGGTGGCGGGCGTGTCGCTCGCCTCAATCCCGTTCCTGGCCTTGCGCGGCGTGACCGGTGCGCGCGCGGGCGGTGCGCACGCAGGCAAGGCCGCGCTGCGCGTGACCCTTCTGGGGGGCGCTCGCGATGGCGCTGACGGCGGGAATCGGCGCGCTGTTCGGAACCGTGGCCTGACCGAAACGCGCCGGCAAGCGCGGGGCGGAACGGAGTAGTCGGCATCCTCGCGGTGTCTTCGTGTACCGGATGGCGGAAAACCGCGGTATCGCAACGAAGCGACGGCGACGATGCGCTCGAGAGAGCGAAGCCGTCCGCAACGATGCCTGCCATCCTGCACTAGGCCGGCAATTGCCGGCGCTGGGCCTCCGCGAAGGGGCGCAGCGACGTCCCGGATGGCCGGTTGCCCGCCTCACGCCTCGTCGCGATCCAGATCGGTCTGGATCCAGCGCGGCGAGTGATGGATGTCGATCGTCTGCAGGCGACCCGGCCCGAGGTTCTCGAAGCGATGGGGAACGCCTGCGGGGCCAAGCAGGATGTCGCCCGCCGCGGCATCGAGGGTCGTTTCGCCGATGAAGAACCGGGTCCGGCCTTCGACCACGATGAAGGTCTCGTCGTAAGGATGGACATGGAGACGGGGTCCGGCGCCCGGCGTGTCGGTGCCATACGCCAGACAGTCACCGCCCGCCCAGCGAGATTCCCTCCACGGACCCGCGCCAAGGCCCCTCGACCATCGGATCGAACAGTCGCTCCCGCGTCGGCGGGCGTCCATCGGGCCTGGAGGTGGCCGGGTCGAAGTCGGTGCGTGCCATTCCTGCTCTCCTGGGTGCAGTCGTCCACAGGCCGCCGGCACGTCGGGCCCGTCCAACGGGCCGGGCCGCGGCACGCAGGCGACGACGGGAAGCTGCGCAGTCTATCGCCAGGATCGGGCAGCCCACGGCGCGAGCGGAGGCGATGGCGCCGCGCGATCCTCCGGCAGATGCGCCGGACCGACGCTTCGCCAGCCGCCGCAAGCCCTGCCAGCCCGCGCCCCCATCGGACCGGATGTGCACGCCGCTGTCGGCTGCACTCCACGCCACTGCGGAACCGGCGCCCTGGCAGCCTGGAGGGTCGCCTCTTCACACCGGTGCGCGTCGTCGCATCACGCGCGACGCCCGGTGGCGCATCCCGATTCCCCGTCGTGTCGAACGGCCACCTCCTCGTCCGTCGCAGGGTGGCGCGCATGGTCCGGGTCGCGCCGGATGCGACCGTCGCACGGCAGCATCCGCGTTCTTCGCAGGCACCTTCCGCTTGTGCGGGCCAATCGTTGGCATGGCAGGCGCGAGGGCTCCAGCCGGACCGACCCATCCCACCATCAACAGGAACCATCATGAAGATCGTGACCAGCCTGAGTTTCCAGGGACAATGCCGCGAGGCGTTCGAGTTCTACGCCAGCGTGCTGGACGGCAGGATCACCGCGGCGATCCCCTATGCCGATGCGCCGCCGGACATGCCCATCACCGACCCCAGGTACAAGACCTGGCTGATGCACTGCTGGCTCGACGTCGGCGACCAGTCGTTGATGGGTGCGGACATGGACGTCGACTGGGCGCCCGGCATCGACAAGCCCAAGAACGGATTCGATGTCACCCTGCACACCGACGACATCGAGCAGGCCAGGCGCTGGTTCGCGCGACTGTCCGAAGGCGGCCGCGAGGTGATGCCATTCGCCGAGACCTTCTGGTCGCCTGGTTTCGGTTCGCTGGTCGACCGTTTCGGCGTGCCGTGGATGGTCAATACCGTGCCGGCAGGCGACTGGACCCCGACGCAGCGCTAATCGAGACGGACCCCGGTCCATCGGGTGCAACGCGCCGCCTGCGCATGCGGGCGGAAGGTCCCGGGACCCGGCAGCAGAAGCTGCGGCGCGCATCGCCGCAGCAATCTTCCGCCGCACCTCTCGCCGCGGCCGGCCGGGTGACCGCGCCCCTGCATCGCCGGTCAACGCGGGTAGAAGAGCGACGGCGTGCATCGCGAGTATCCCGGATCGATCGCGGAGCTCGAACATCCGGAGATGATCGTGCCCGACCCCGCAACTCGACCTCCACCGCCTGTCGCCGCGCGCGGCGCCGCGTGCACGCGGCAGCGATCCGGACGAAGGGCCATGACCCGCTGGCAGGGCGTGGGATCGGGTTCACCGCGACTCGCCCTGCGGCAGCGTCGCATGTTCCACCAGCGTGCCGCGAAGCGTTGCCCATGACGGGCGGTCGCGGGTGAACAGTGCATCCGTCGGGGCGAACGCTCCGGGCTCGTCCAGGCTGCCGGCGTAGATCGTGACCATCCCGGGCGCGGACTCCGGCGTGCCGAACAGCTTGCTGCCGCATTCGGCGCAGAAGTTGCGAACCGCCGTCTGTCCGCTGCCGCCGGGCGTACGCGACTGCCTGACCGGCCCCGAGCAGGCGAACGTGGCTCGCGCGACGCCCAGCACTGGGAAGCCGCCACTGCCCGATGCTCGCTGACAATCGCGACAGTGGCACACCACCGAGAACAAGGCCGGGCCCTGGGACCGGTACTGGACGGCACCACACAGACAGCGACCAGTGAACATGACGCCTGCGTCCTCCACAGCGAAAGCGGTCGGGATCAAGGTTCCCACCCGATGAAGAAAGGCGGGATGTCCGCGGCATCCTCCATCCCGCCGGCTACCGTCCGCACCGGGACGGCGAACGTTGACGGCCGCGTTTTCCGCAGCACCGTCTGGCCGCACGCATCGGCACCGTTCCGATCCACCCGTCCGATGCAAACAACTTTCCGTGTCGACGTTTCGTGAAGCATCGGATCGACATCGACGTGCGCTCGCGCATCGCGAAGCAGGTTGGAACGGCATGGCGATGACAACGCTGCACACCTCGCGCGGCTGTGAGCCGCGACACGAATTCATGTTGGCGATTGCGCTTGACTAGGTTGGTCGCCGCGACATCGAGGCTGCGGCGATTTCTCCCCCAACGTCCAGTGCAGCGATCGCGGTCGCGATCGACTCCCCACCTTTGCAAGTCCAAGGAGACTGTTCATGAAGAACTTCCCGCTCCCCCGCCGCCGCAGGCTCGGACGCGCCCTGCTGCTGTCGCTGACCACGGCCGCTGCCGCCGCAATGCTGCCCGCCGCCACCCTGTCGGCGAGCGATGCGTTCGATCCTGCGCTGAGGGCGGCGATCGAGCGCGACCTCGGCATCGCGCCCGCGCAGGCGTCGCAGTACCTGCGCACCGAGCGCCTGGCCGAACAGAACGAGGCCCTCGCCAGGCGCCAGCTCGGCGACGCCTATGCCGGCAGCTGGATCGAACGGCGCGACGACGGCAGCTTCGTCTACGTGGTCGCCGCCAGCGGCCTGTCGGCGGCAAAGGTCGCGCTGCCCGACGAAATCGAGGTGCGGAACGTGCGCCACAGCCTGAAGGCGCTGGAGGCGGCGAAGAGCGCACTCGACGACATGGTGCTGCAGTCGCCCAAGGGTGTCGCGACGCTGCAGGGGCTGCACGCCTGGCATGTGGATCCGCAGAGCAACAGCGTGGTCGTCTCGGTCGCGCCCGACGCGATGGCCAAGGGCATCGACCTGGTCGCGCGCAGCCGTGCCGATGCGGGTACCGTCCGCTTCGAGACCATGGTTGGCCGGCCGGAGCTGTTCGCCACCATTCGCGGCGGCATCGAGTACGTCATCAACAACCAGTACCTGTGCTCGGTCGGATTCCCGGTGATGCGCGGCAGCACCAAGGGCTTCGCCACCGCCGGCCACTGCGGCAATGCCGGCAACAGCGTGCGCGTGGCCAACCAGAACGTCGGCTCGTTCGCGCAGTCCAACTTCCCCGGCAACGACCGCGCCTGGGTGCAGGTCGGCAGCGCGCACACGCTGCAGCCGTGGGTCAGCAACTGGAGCGGCGGCAACGTCGTGGTACGCGGCAGCACGGAGGCCGCGACCGGCGCATCGCTGTGCCGGTCCGGCCGCACCACCGGCTACCAGTGCGGCACCATCACCGCCAAGAACGTCACCGTGAACTATGCCGAAGGCGCCGTGTTCGGCCTCACCCAGTCCAATGCCTGCGCCGGCGGCGGCGATTCGGGCGGATCCTGGATCACCGGCGCCGGTCAGGCGCAGGGCGTGACCTCCGGCGGCAACCGCGCTGCGGGCAGCAACAGCAACTGCAGCCTGCCCGCATCGCAGCGGCGCACCTACTTCGATCGCATCAATCCGATCCTGAGCCAGTACGGGCTGAGCCTGGTGCGCGGCTAGGCAATCGCGGAGGCGGGACAGTTGTCGTGCCTCCGCTTCCCCTTCATCGCCGGCTCGGGTTCGCCCCTTGCCGGTGAAGTGGCCACCCGCCGGCCGGATGGTTCTCCGC
>JAEXLY010000179.1 GCA_023444765.1 Pseudomonadota bacterium
CGGCCGGCGTTTCTTTCGAATGTTCCTGTAAGCGATTACAAAGCAGTCCGCAGACATGTCCGACACGCTCCGACCCGGCCTTCGAGTCCTCTTCATGGCGGCGCTGCTCCTGCTCGTCGCCTGCCAGCGCGAGGCGACGCAGCCGGAGGAACCCGCGGTCGCGCCGCCCAAGCCCGGCCCGATCCCGCAGATCGTGCTGCCCGAACCCGATCCGCAGGCGGAAGAGCCGCCCGGACCGCCAGAGCTGCCGCCGCTGTTCCGCGACATCGAACGGCGCACATTCCAGTTCTTCTGGGACACCACCAGCGAGGCCAACGGGCTCACCCCGGACCGTTTCCCGTCGCGGCCGTTCGCCAGCATCGCCTCGGTCGGCTTCTCGCTCACCGCCTATCCGATCGGCATCGAGAACGGCTGGGTGAGCCGCACCCAGGCGGTGGACCGCACGCTGGTCACGCTGCAGTTCCTGGCCGGCGCGAAGATGGGTCCGCAGGCCACGGGCCGCAGCGGCCACAAGGGCTTCTTCTATCACTTCCTCGACATGCAGACCGGGGCGCGCTACGACTCCTGGGTGGAGCTGTCGAGCGTGGACACCGCACTGCTGTTGATGGGCGTGCTGTTCGCGCAGTCGTACTACACCGGCGACGATCCGCGCGAGATCGAGATCCGGCAACTGGCCGACCGCATCTACGGCCGCGTCGAGTGGCCGTTCCTGCAGCAGCGGCCGCCGTTGATCTCCATGGGCTGGTACCCGGAAAGCGGCTTCATCAGCCACGACTGGCGTGGCTACAACGAGGCGATGCTGGTCTACATCCTCGCGCTGGGTTCGCCCACGCACCCAGTCGAGCCCGAGGCATGGGAAGCGTGGACCCGCACCTACGAGCGCGACTGGGGCGTGTTCCAGGGCCAGGAATACCTGAGCTTCGGCCCGCATTTCGGCCACCAGTACTCGCACGTGTGGATCGACTTCCGCGGCATCCGCGACGAGTACATGAAGAACCGCGGGATCGACTACTTCGAGAACAGCCGCCGCGCCACCTACGCCCAGCGCGCGTATGCGATCGACAACCCGATGGGCTGGGAAGACTACGGCCCCAACGTCTGGGGGCTCACCGCCAGCGACGGACCGCAGCGAACCACCCAGGAGTTCAAGGGCGAGCAGCGCGAGTTCCGGCATTACAGCGCGCGCGGCGCCGGGCTGTCGGACCGCTTCGACGACGGCACGATCGCGCCGACCGCCGCGATCGCCTCGATCGCATTCGCGCCGGAGATCGTGATTCCGGCGACCGAGGAGCTGTACGAGCGCTACGGCGAGTACCTGTACTCGAGCTACGGTTTCCTGGACGCGGTGAACCCGAGCTTCAAGTACGACGTCCCCCTCAAGACCGGGCGCCTGATTCCGGGTCGCGGATGGGTAGCCAGCGACTACATCGGGATCGACCAGGGCCCGATCCTGACCATGATCGCCAACTACCGCAACGATTTCGTCTGGAAGGTCATGCGCGGGAACCCGTACATCCGCAGGGGGCTGGAGCGCGCGGGCTTCACCGGCGGCTGGCTGGCGCCGCCAGGGGCTCCCGCCACCTCGGGCGAGCCGGACCCGGAAGCCGCCGCGGCCAGCGACATGGGCATGGCCCAGTCGCGCGCGCGTGCCGAGGAGAAGCCGCCTGCCGAGCCCCGGGCCTCCGATCCGCCGCCGCAGTAGCGGGTCTGACAGAATGAGGATGGCCGTCGCCCGCATGTACGCTGGTGGGCCTTGTCGTTCCGCGAAGGGGCTTGGAGCTTGACGCGTTTCCGTGGGCCATTGCTGCTTGCGCCGGTGCTCGCGGCGGCGCTCGCACTGCTGCTCGCCGCGTGCGCGCGGGACGAGGGTACGACGACGATCCGGTTCTGGGCGATGGGCCGCGAGGCCGAAGTCGTGGTGGAGCTGCTGCGCGAGTTCGAGCGCGAGCATCCCGGCATCCGGGTGGAGCTGCAGCAGATTCCCTGGACGGCCGCGCACGAGAAACTGCTGACCGCCTTCGCCGCGGATGGCCTGCCCGACGTCTGCCAGCTGGGCAACACCTGGATCGCCGAGTTCGCCACGCTCGACGCGCTTGAACCGGTCCAAGCCCGTGTGGACGCGTCGCCGGTCATCGACGAAGCCGACTATTTCCCCGGGATCTGGGCGACCAACGTGGTCGACGGCGTGCTGCGCGGCGTGCCCTGGTACGTGGACACGCGCCTGCTGTACTACCGCAAGGACCTGCTGGCGGAGGCGGGCGTGGAGGCGCCGCCGCGCACCTGGACGGAGTGGGAGCAGGCGATGGCGGCGATCGTCCGCACCGGGCCGCCCGGGCGCCACGCCGTGCTGCTGCCGCTCAACGAGTTCGAACCGCAACTGTCGCTGGCGTTGCAGACCGGCGACCCGCTGCTGCGCGATGACGGTGGACGCGGCAACTTCAGCGGGCCGGGGTTCCGGCAGGCGCTCGCCTTCTATGCGGGGATCTTCGAGCGGGGCTGGGCGCCGGCAGTGTCGGAGACGCAGATCTCGAACGTGTGGGACGAGTTCTTCCGCGGCTCATACGCCTTCTACCTGTCCGGGCCCTGGAACATCCGCGAGTTCCGCCGCCGGCAGCCGCCTGGACTCGCCGACGCCTGGGGCACCATGCCGCTGCCCGGCCCGCAAGGACCCGGAGGGGGGATCGCCGGTGGTACCAGCCTGGTGCTGTTTCGCGCCTCGCAGAACAAGGACGCGGCCTGGCAACTGGTCGAGTTCCTGTCGCGCCCGGCGATCCAGCAGCGCTTCCACGCGATCATCGGCGACCTGCCGCCACGGCGCACCACGTGGACGCATCCGGCCCTGGCCGGCGACGAACTGTCGCGCGCGTTCCGCGAGCAGCTCGAGAGCGTGCATCCGACGCCGCAGGTGCTGGAGTGGGAGCGGATCGCGCAGGAGATGCGCCTTGCGACCGAGCGGGTGGTGCGCGGCGGGCAGTCGCAGGACGCGGCGGTCCGGCAACTCGATGCGAGGGTGGATGCCATCCTGGAGAAGCGCAGGTGGGTGCGGGACCAGGAGACGGAGCAGTGAGCATGGCGGTGGCCGGGAGGCGGGACAGGGCGAAGGCCGGCCTGCGCGCTTTCCCCTGTGGCTGCCTGACGGCGGCAGGCTTACATGCGCATGCAGCGTAAGCTCGCCGCTTGGATCTTCGTCGCGCCCGCGCTGATCGTGCTGGGCGTGTTCTTCGGGCTGCCGGTGCTTGCGGCGCTGCTGCTGAGCCTCACCGACTTCGACCTGTATGCGCTCGCGGACCCGGCCCACCTGCGCTTCGTCGCGCTCGGCAACTACCTCGACCTCCTGCGCACCCCGATGTTCTGGAAGGCGCTGGGCAATACCGTGTACTTCGTCGCGGTGGGCGTGCCCCTGTCGATCGCGGTCTCGCTGTTCGCGGCGCTGCTGCTCAACTCGCCGCTGGCCCGGATGCGCGCGCTGTTCCGCACTGCGCTGTTCGCGCCGGTCGTGACCACCCTGGTGGCGGTGGCGGTCATCTGGCGCTACCTGTTCCACACCGGCTACGGCCTGGTCAACTGGGCGCTCGGACACCTGGGCATCGCGCCGGTGGACTGGTTCGGCGATCCGCGCTGGGCGATGCCGGCGATCATGCTGTTCGCCGTGTGGAAGAACTTCGGCTACAACATGGTGATCCTGCTCGCCGGGCTGCAGGCCATCCCCCGGGAGCTGTACGAAGCCGCGCGCATCGACGGCGCGTCGCGCTGGCGGCAGTTGCTGCACATCACCTTGCCGCAGCTGGGGCCGGTGCTGCTGGTGGTGGGAGTGATCACCATATCGGGCTACTTCCAGCTGTTCGCCGAACCCTACGTCATGACCCGCGGCGACCCGCTGCAGAGCACGGTCAGCGTGCTGTACTACATGTTCGAGGAAGGCTTCAAATGGTGGAACCTGGGGCGCGCCTCGGCGGTGGCATTCGTGCTATTCCTGGTCATCCTCGCCGCGACCGCGCTGCTTCTGCGGGCCGGCCGCCGCAGGGGGCTGGTATGAGCCTGGTCGGGCGCACGCGCTGGCAATCGATGCAGGTCAACGGCGCGCTGATGTTCCTGGCCGTGCTCAGCCTGGCGCCGCTGCTGTGGATGCTGTCTGTCTCGCTGATGCCACGCGGCGAGGCCAGCCAGTTCCCGCCGCCCTTCCTGCCATCGCAGCCCACCCTCGAGGGCTACCGCGATCTGTTCGCCACCGCCGGCCTCGGCCGCAATTTCGCCAACAGCCTGCTGGTGTCTGCCGCCATCACCGCGCTGTCGCTGCTGCTCAACACCATGGCCGGCTACGCCTTCGCCAAGCTCCGTTTCGCCGGGCGCGAACGCATGTTCCAGCTGCTGCTGGCCGCGCTGGTGGTCCCGGCGCAGGTGGCGATGCTGCCGCTGTTCCTGATGATGAAACAGCTCGGGCTTGTGAACAGTTACTGGGGCGTGCTCGTGCCCGGCATGGCGTCGGTGTTCGGCATCTTCCTGGTGCGCCAGTACGCGCGCAGCATTCCCGACGCGCTGATCGAGGCCGCGCGCATCGACGGCGCGGGCGAACTGCGCATCTTCTTCCGGATCGTGCTGCCGCTGCTCAAGCCGGTACTGGTGACGCTGGCCACGTTCACCTTCATGGGCGCCTGGAACGATTTCATGTGGCCGCTGATCGTGCTGACCGACCAGCAGCACTACACCCTGCCAGTGGCGCTCGCCGCGCTGTCGCGCGAGCACATCATGGAGGTCGAGTTGATGATGGCGGGCGCGGTGGTCACGGTGCTGCCGGTGCTGCTGCTGTTCCTGCTGCTGCAGCGCTACTACATCCAGGGACTGCTGCTGGGAAGCGTGAAAGGGTGAGCCGCAGCGCCTGCGAGCCACCGGCTCGCGCTGCGACGAACGCCCGGCCATGGATGGCCGGGCAGGGTTGCCCCGAGACCGTCATGTCGCGCCATGGATGGCGCCACTCCAATGATTGCGCCACGCGCGCCTGCGAGCCACCGGCTCGCGCTGCGACGAACGCCCGGCCATGGATGGTGGTGCAGGGCGATCCAGCACCCTGCGGTTCCGCCATGGATGGCGGCACGCAAACAGGGGCGCCACGCACGCTTGCGGGGCACTGCCGCGCGGTGGCGGAAACGCCCCGCGCTGCGCGGGACGGGACCGGCTGGGCAGGGGTTTCCCCGCGCGCGATGTCGCGCCATGCATGGGCGACACCGCGAACAGCTACGCGATGCCCGCTCGCCGGGCCATTGGACAGGCGCCAGGAAGGACGTCTCCGCACGCCGCCTCGCAGTTCGCGCCCTGTCACAATTCCAGCTCGGATCTCCCCCCCGTGGCCTGCATGGACCACGCTCCCATGACTGATCGCCGTTCCGCCATGTACACGCGCCCTGTGCGCATCCTCGCCAAAGCGCTGCTTGCGTTCGCCGCCTGCGCGTCGGCTGCCACCGTCGCCGCGGCGCCGCATGTGGCGGACGAGGCCGTCTTCGTTCCCGAACCTCCGCGCCTGCTCGACGGTTTCGAGGACGCTGCGCCCTGGCGCGTCGTCGCCTCCGACCAGGTCAGCGGCAGCGTGCGCACGGCCGCCGGCGCGCAGGGGCGGGCGCTGTGCCTGGACTACGATTTCAACGGCGTGTCCGGGCACGTCGGCATCCAGCGCGATCTGCCGATGACCTATCCGGACAACTACCGCTTCTCGTTCCAGCTGCAGGGCGACTCGCCCGACAACGACCTGCAGTTCAAGCTGGTCGATGCCAGCGGCGACAACGTGTGGTGGGTGAACCGGTCCCGCCACCGCTTTCCGCGCCAGTGGACGCCGGTGCAGTACCGGCGCCGCCACATCGACAAGGCATGGGGCCCTGGGCCGGATCGGGTCCTGCGCAGCAGCGCCAGGCTCGAGTTCACCGTCTACAACAACGCCGGCGGACGCGGCAGCGTGTGCTTCGACACCCTGACGTTCGAAGTCCTTCCCGCCATGGACGACAGTCCGCTGCGGGCCAGCGCCATCGCGACGGCCGGTGACGCGACCCTGGCCGTCGACGGGTCGACGGCGACCGCGTGGAATGCGGACGTGTCGCCGCTGCCGCAGCGCCTGGTCCTTGACCTCGGACAGGTGCGCGAGTTCGGCGGACTGTGGCTGCGCTGGAACGGCGGACTGCACGCCTCCCGCTACCGGGTGTCGCTGTCGGACGATGGCGCGGTCTGGCGCGATGTGCGCCGGGTGGAGCAGGGCGACGGCGGCGAAGACTGGATCGCACTGCCCGAGTCCGAGGCACGCTACGTCGCCCTCGACCTCCTCGACGGACCCGGCCAGCGGTATGCCCTGGCGGAGATCGCCGTGCAGCCGCTGGCGTTCGCTGCCAGCGACAACGACTTCATCGCCGCGATCGCCGCGCGGTCGCGCACGGGGCTGTATCCGCGCGGCTTCAGTGGCCAGCAACCGTACTGGACGATCCTCGGACTCGACGGAGGCACCCAGCAGGGCCTGATCGGCGAGGATGGCGCGATCGAGGTGGCCCGCGGCGGTTTCAGCGTCGAGCCCTTCGTGCTGGTCGATGGCGCGCTCGTCACCTGGCACGACGTCCGTACCCGCCAGTCGCTGCAGGAAGGCTACCTGCCGATCCCGGGCGTGCACTGGGCGCGCGACGACCTGCAGCTGGACATCACCGCCTTCGCCCACGGCGACGCGGACAGTTCGCGCCTGGTCGCCCGCTACCGCCTGTCCAACCCGGGTGGGAAGGCGCGCGACTACACGCTGGCGCTGGCGGTGCGGCCGTTCCAGGTCAATCCGCCGAGCCAGTTCCTCAACACGCGCGGCGGCGTCAGCCAGATCCGGGCACTGTCCATCGACGGCGGCACGGTCTCGGTCGACGGGCGGCCGCGCGTCTTCGCCAAGCAGCTGCCCACCACCGCGTTCGCCACCACCTTCGACGCCGGAATGGCCGTCTCGCACCTGCACGAGCGGCGCCCGCCCGCGTCCCGGAGCGTCGTCGACCCGGTGGGGCTGGCCTCCGGCGCGCTGCTGTACCGCATGCGCCTTGCCCCCTGGGAGACGCGCACCATCGACATCATGGTGCCGATGACCGGCCACGCCGCCCTCGCGCGGCGCTGGTGGGACGCGGCGGCGCTGCAGGCCGAGACTGCGGACCTGTGGCGCGGCAGGCTCGACCAGGTCGTGCTGCAGGTGCCGCCCGCAGGCCAGG
This sequence comes from Pseudomonadota bacterium, assembly GCA_023444765.1. GTDB lineage: Bacteria > Pseudomonadota > Gammaproteobacteria > Xanthomonadales > Xanthomonadaceae > Luteimonas. The sequence goes on from JAEXLY010000179.1 coordinate 7,212, forward strand.
CGCTGGCCGACACGCTGCGCACCTCGCTGGCGCACATGCTGGTATCGCGCATCGGGCCGCGCTTGCAGCCGGGAACGCGCTCCTACTCGCGCAGCTGGATCCGGGACGGCGCGATGATCTCCGAAGCACTGCTGCGGATGGGGCGCCCCGAGGTCGTGCGCGAGTACCTGGAATGGTATGCGCCCTACCAGTTCGACAGCGGCAAGGTGCCGTGCTGCGTCGACGACCGCGGCAGCGACCCTGTGCCGGAGAACGACAGCCACGGCCAGCTGATCTTCACCGTCGCCGAGTACTGGCGCTACACCGGCGACGACGACTTCCTCGCCCGCATGTGGCCGCATGTCGAAGGCGCGTACCGCTACATGGAGCAGCTGCGCCTGTCCGAGCGCACCGCGTCCAACCGCCGGGTGAACCCCGCCTTCTACGGGATGATGCCGGCCTCGATCAGTCACGAGGGTTACTCGGCCAAGCCGATGCATTCGTACTGGGACAACTTCTGGACCCTGCGCGGCTACAAGGATGCGGTGCTGATCGCGCAGGCGCTCGGGCGCGAGCAGGATGCCAGGCGCATGGCCGCCTCGCGCGACCGGTTCCATGGCGACCTGGTGGATTCGCTGCGGGCGGCGACCCGCCTGCACGGGATCGACTTCCTGCCCGGCGCCGCCGAACTCGGCGACTTCGACCCCACCTCCACCACCATCGCGCTCGCGCCGGGCGGCGAACAGGAGCGCCTGCCGCAGGACCTCCTGCACGGCACCTTCGAGCGCTACTGGCAACACTTCGGCGCGCGTCGCGACGGCACGCTCGCATGGACGGACTACTCGCCCTACGAGTGGCGCAACGTGGGTGCCTTCATCCGCCTGGGATGGCGCGAGCGCGCCAACGAGGCGGTGGAATGGTTCTTCGCCGACCGCGCGCCGCAGGCCTGGAACCAGTGGGGCGAGGTGGTTTCGCGCACGCCGCGCACGCCCTTCTTCCTCGGCGACCTCCCGCATGCCTGGGTCGGGTCGGATTTCGTGCGCGCGGCGCTGGACATGTTCGCCCACCCGCGCGAGCGGGACGACAGCCTGGTGCTCGCCGCAGGCGTGCCCGCGGCATGGTTGACGGGTCCGGGCGTCGGCATCGCCGGGCTGCGCACCGCGCACGGCCCGCTCGCCTACCGCCTGCGGCACGACGATGCGGGGCTGCTGCTGGAGGTGGACGACGGGGGACTGCGTCTTCCCGAAGGCGGCCTGGTGCTGCCGTGGCCGCTCGAGGGCGGGCCGGCGGGGCTGGATGTCGAGACAGGAGAGGCCCGGCTGGAGGGCGACGAGGTGAGGGTGCTGGGGCTGCCGGCGCGGGTCAGGATCGGCGTGCGCCGGTAGCCGGCCCGCCGCCTGCCGGCGGACGGTCACCGGACCGCCCGGGCCGAATTGCTAGCCTGCGTGCCGGAGCCCATCCATGTGCGGACGCATGACACATCCACACGCGCACTCCATCGCCCTGTGGCCGCTGCCCCTGGCCATCGCGGTGCTGTTCACGACGGCGGCGCACCTGGGGCTGTGGCTGTCGATCCGCGACGGCTACGTCGAGTCCTGCGTGCCGATGCTGGAAGGCTGCACCTCGATCAGCCGCGCCGCACGCCACGGGCTGGGCAACCACCTGTTCCGGCTGCTGGTGCTGCCCTGCGCGCTGCTGGTGTGGCTGCACTGGTGGCTGGCCGGACGCTGGCTCGGTCGCGGCTGGGGGGACGTGGCCTGGCTGGGCGGAATCGCCGCCGTCGCGCTGGCCGTGTACGCCACCTTCCTGGGCACCGATGGCGACACGTACCGGTTCCTGCGCCGCTACGGCGTGGTGTGCTTCTTCGGCTTCGGCTACCTCGCCCAGCTCCGGTTCCTGCACGGCGCGGCCAGGGCCGCACCGCGCAGCGGCCTCGTACGGGTGATGCTGGCGGTCAGCGCGACGATGCTGCTGCTGGGCGTTGCCAATGTCGCCGCCACCGCGCTCGTGGGCGACGCGCGGTTGCAGGACCGGATCGAGAACGCGCTGGAGTGGCAGCTGGGCTGGCTGCTCGCGGGCTGGTACCTGCTGCACGCGGCACTGTGGCGGCGGCTGCAGTTGCGGATCGCGCTGGCGTAGCCGCGCAGCCCGGCCGAGGTCGCGGCCGGGTGCCGGATCCTAGGCGCGGGCGGCCGCGATGATGGCCGCCGCCTTCGCCGCGCTCTCGCGCACCTTGTTCCACTCGCCAGCGGCCAGCCACTCCTTCGGCACCATCCAGGAGCCACCGACGCACAGCACGTTCGGCTGGGCCAGGAACTCGGCCGCATTGGCCTCGCTGATGCCGCCGGTCGGGCACAGCTTCAGTCCGGCGACCGGGCCGGCCAGGCCCTTGAGCATCGCCAGGCCCCCGACCGCGTTGGCGGGGAACAGCTTGCAGCAGCGGAACCCGTGCGCCATCAGCTGCAGGAACTCGGTGGGCGTGGCGCCGCCGGGCACGGCCGGAATGGGCGCGCGCGCAAGCGCCTCGGCCAACGGCGCCGGCGTGCCCGGTGTCACCAGGAAATCGGCGCCGGCGTCCGCCGACTGGCGGATGTGATCTGCGGTGAGCACCGTGCCCGCGCCGATGACGATGTCCGGCAGCTCCTTCTTCAGCGCCGCGAGCGTCTCGAGCGCGGCCGGGGTGCGCAGGGTCAGCTCCAGGGAAGTCAGGCCGCCTTCGAGCAGGGCCTCCGCAATGCGGCGGCCCTGGTCGACGCTGTCGACGGTGATCACGGGCAGGATGCCGGCGTCGCGCAGGTACTGCTCGGCGCGGTTCTGGAGCGATTCGATGGTCATGGGCGGATGGCTGCTCGAGGAAGGACTAGATGCGTGGAGGAGTGCCGGCGGGCGAAGCCGCGACGCGCCGGGACGACTGGCCCCGTCGGCACGGCTCCGCCGTCACGCGTCGCGATGCTCGTGCGGCGCGAGCGCGGCGGCTTCGGGATCGTCGCCCAACTGGTACTCCTGGTCGTATTCCCAGGGACCGCCATCGCGCGCAGGCGGGCCGCAGGAGATCGACAGCGCGCCCTGGTCGGCCGGCGAGACCATCGCGCGGTTGAAGGCGAACAGGTTGCGGCCGATGTCCCAGGCGCAGTGCGAGGTATTGGGCGCCAGCTCGCGCTCGGCCCATTCGCCTGCGTCCACCAGCGCCTCCAGCGTCCCGGCCTCGCCATCAAGGCGCACGATGTCGCCCTCGCGCAGGCGCGCGATCGCACCGCCGCGGGCGGCTTCGGGCGTGAGGTGGATCGCGGCCGGGATCTTGCCCGACGCGCCCGACAGGCGGCCATCGGTGACCAGCGCCACGCGCCGGCCCTGGTTCTGCAACATGCCCAGCAGCGGCGCCAGCGAGTGCAGTTCCGGCATGCCGTTGGCCTTCGGGCCCTGGTAGCGCACCACCGCGACGAAATCGTGCGGCAGCGCGCCCGCGGCGTGGAGGCGATTGAGCGCGCGCGGATCGTCCACCACCACGGCCGGTGCCTCGATAGTGCGGAACTCGGGTTTCACCGCCGACAGCTTGATCAGCGAGCGGCCGAGATTGCCACGCAGCAGGCGCAGGCCGCCCTGCGCTTCGAACGGCGCCGATGCAGGACGCACCACGTCCTCGTCCGCGCTGGCCGGTGGCGCTGGCACGAAGCCGAGCGTGCCACCGGCCAGGGTCGGTTCGTCGCACCAGGCGCGCATGCCGCCAGGCAGGATCGTCTCGATGTCGCCGTGCATCAGCCCCGCGTCGAGCAGTTCGCGGAACACGAAGCCGATGCCGCCGCAGGCCTGGAACCGGTTCACGTCGGCCTCGCCGTTGGGATACACGCGGGCGAGCAGGGGCACCACCTGCGACAGTGCGTCCATGTCGTCCCAGGTGAGCACGATGCCGGCCGCACGCGCGACCGCAGGCCAGTGGATGGTGTGGTTGGTCGAGCCGCCGGTGGCCATCAGCGCGACCACGGCGTTGACGATCGCGCGCTCGTCGATGAGGCGTCCGAAGGGGCGGTAGTCCTCGCCCAGGGCCGAGATCTCGAGCGCGCGTTCGGTCGCCGCCAGGGTCAGCGCGTCGCGCAGGCTGGTGCCGGGATTGGCGAACGAGCCCGGGAGCTGCACGCCCATCGCCTCGAGCAGCACCTGGTTGGAGTTGGCGGTGCCGTAGAAGGTGCAGGTGCCGGGCGAATGGTAGGACGCCGCCTCGGCCTCCAGCAGTTCCTCGCGGGTCGCTTCGCCGGCGGCATAGCGTTCGCGTACCTCGGCCTTCTTCTTGTTCGGGATGCCCGGGGTCATCGGGCCGGCCGGGATGAACACGGCCGGCAGGTGGCCGAACGCGAGCGCGCCGATCAGCAGGCCGGGCACGATCTTGTCGCAGATGCCGAGATGGACCGTGCTGTCGAACATGTCGTGCGACAGCGCGATCGCCGTGCCCTGCGCGATGACGTCGCGCGAGAACAGCGACAGTTCCATGCCGGCGCGGCCCTGGGTGACGCCGTCGCACATGGCGGGCACGCCGCCGGCGACCTGTGCGGTCGCGCCGAGGTGGTGGGCGTGCGCACGGATCAGCCCCGGGTAGGTCTCGTAGGGCTGATGCGCCGAAAGCATGTCGTTGTAGGCGGTGACGATGCCGAGGTTCGGGGTCACGCCGCCGCGCAGCCGCGACTTGTCCGACGGGGCGCAGGCGGCGAACCCATGGGCGAGGTTGCCGCAGCTCAGGCGCGTGCGGCTCGGGCCGGCCTGGCGCATGGCCTCGATGCCGGCCAGGTAGGCCGCGCGGGATGCGCTGCTGCGCTGGCGGATGCGCTCGGTGACGGCGTGCAGTACCGGATGCAGTGTCATGGGGTCTAGGCTGTCCCTGTCTGTGGCGCGCCGACCGGTGGGTCAGGGGCACCAGTGGATGTGCAGCGGCGCGCCCGGGGTGAGGAACGCGATGCGTGCGGGATACTCGAGCGGATCGTCGCCGCCCAGCACGCGCTCGAGCAGCTTGCGCTTGCTCTCGCCGCGGATCAGCAGCAGGCGGGTATGGGCCGGCGCCAGCCCCGCCGGGGTCAGGCTGATGCGGCGCAGGAACCTGCCCGCGCCCGGACAGCCGGTGGCGTCGACCTGGACATAGGGCGCCCGCGACTGCAGCGCCGACTCGAGATTGTGCATGCGCGGAAACAGCGACGCGGTGTGGCCGTCCTCGCCCATGCCCAGCACGACCACGCCGGGTGGCGTCTGCGCATGCAGGTTGGCCGCGCTCACCGCTTCCTCGATGCTGCGCCCGGGGCGGGTGATGTTCTCGAAGCGTGCGGCGGCCGCACGGTCGTGGAGCAGCGATTCGCGGATCAGGCGGGAATTGCTGTCGGGGTCGTCAGGCAGCAGCCATCGTTCGTCCACCAGGGCCACGTCCACCCGCGCCCAGTCCAGCGGCGCCTTGGCCAGCGCCTGGTAGACCGGCGCCGGGGTGCTGCCGCCGGACAGCAGCAGGCGCGCACGCGGCCTGTCCTGCAGGTCGCGGCCCAGCACCGAGGAGATCGCCACCGCCGCACCCCAGGTCCACTGGGTCAGCGACTCGTAGGCGTGCATCTGCACGGCAGGCGCGCGCGCGGTGTCGGTGACCTCTGGACGGGCGTCGTGCGTGCTCATGGAGCCTGCGCCTCCAGCGCCTCCAGCGCCTCGCGGCGCGCGATGGCGGCCGCGCCGAGCAGGCCGGCGTGGGGGTGCAGGACGGCCAGCGAGGGCACGCGCGCCATCGCCGGAGAGAAGCGGCCCTTGTGCTCGAAGCGCTGGCGGAAGCCGGAATGCTGGAGTGCGTCGAGCATCTTCGGCACCACGCCGCCGGTCAGGAAGACGCCGTCCCAGGCGCCGAGGGTGAGCACGAGGTCGCCGGACACCGCGCCGAACACCGCGCAGAACACATCGACCGCGCGCATGCAGCGCGGGTCGCCCGCCTGCGCGCGGGCGGTGACGTCGGCCGGCTGCAGCGGGCCGGGATCCTCGCCCGCGATCTCGCTGAGCGCGCGGTGGATGTTGACCAGTCCCGGACCGCAGATCAGGCGCTCGTTCGAGACGCGGCCGAACTGCGCCGACAGCTGCGCCAGGATCGCCAGCTCCTCGGGCGTGCCCGGCGCGAAGCTGGCGTGGCCGCCCTCGGTCTCAAGCGGGAACTGCCGGCCCTCGCGGATCATCAGCGCGCCGACGCCCAGGCCGGTGCCCGGGCCGAGGATGGCGTAGGTGCGGTGCCGGGGCGTGCTTTCCGGCGTCCAGGTTGCGGCGCCGATGGGCACCACATCGCTGGCGTGGAGCAGCGGAATGGCCATGGCCTGCGCGGCGAAGTCGTTGACCAGGCTGACGCGGTCGAAGCCGAGCTGCGCCTGGGTGCGCTGCCGCGAGATGACCCAGGGATGGTTGGTGATGCGCGCCTCGTCCCCGTCCACGCGGCCGGCCACCGCGAACACGCCGTGGCGGATGCCGGCATCGGCCTGTCCGGTCTCGACCAGGTAGTGGCGTGCGGTTTCGGACAGCGAGGGAAAGTCGGCGACCGCGAAGCGCTGCACGCTGTCGACGAGCAGCGGCGGGTCGGCCGCCGGGTCGGCCAGTGCGAAGCGGGCGTTGGTGCCGCCGATGTCCGCCAGCAGGATGCGGGTGGCGCTCATCCGCGGCTGCCCGCCCTGCCCACGGTCCGCGGCAGGAAACCAGACGCGCCGGCCGGGCCCCAGGAGCCGGCGGGGTAGTCGTGGATCGGGGTGCCCGACTTCCGCCAGGCATCGCTGATGCTGTCGATCCAGCGCCACTGCGCTTCGACTTCGTCGTCGCGCACGAACAGGGTCTGGTCGCCCTTGAGCGCGTCGATCATCAGGCGTTCGTAGGCGATGCGTCGCTTGGGCGGCAGCATGGCCAGGTCCAACGACATCGGCAGCAGTTCGGTCGCGCCCCATTCGGGCGCGGCCAGCGAACCCATCAGGCCCAGCTCGATGGTTTCCTCGGGCTGCAGGCGCATGCGCAGGCTGTTGGGGCGGGCGTGTTCGCGATCGGGGCGGTCGAACACCCAGTGCGTGACCGGCTTGAAGTTCACCAGCACCTCGGTGGTGCGCGAGGGCATGCGCTTGCCCGTCACCAGGCGGAACGGCACCCCGGCCCAGCGCCAGTTGTCGATCCAGGCGCGCAGTCCGACAAAGGTTTCGACAGCGCTGTCAGCCAAAAAACCCTTGGCAGCCGCGCCGTCGACCACGCCGGCCGTGTAGCGCCCGCGAATGCTGTCGCTGGCGGCCTCGGTCGCGGTCATCGGACGCAGCGCGCGCAGGACCTTGCGCTTCTCGTCGCGCACGCTGTCGGCATCGAGCGCGGCGGGCGGCTCCATCGCGATCAGCGCCAGCAGCTGCAGCATGTGGTTCTGCACCATGTCGCGCAGCGCGCCGTAGTCGGCGTAGTAGCCCTCGCGCCCGTCCACGCCGGCGGTCTCGGCGACCAGGATGTCCACCGACTCGATGCAGCGGTTGTCCCACACCGCCTCGAGCAGGGTGTTGCCGAAGCGCAGCGCGAGCAGGTTCTGCACCGGCGCCTTGCCCAGGTAATGGGCGATGCGGAAGATCCGCGACTCGTCCAGCGCAGACTTGAGCGTGGCGTCGATCTCGCGCGCCGAGGGCAGGTCGTGGCCGATCGGCTTCTCCAGCACCAGGCGCGAGGGCGGCTCCAGCAGGCCCGCGGCCTTGAGGCCCAGGCACGCGGACTCGAACAGGTTCGGCGGCGTGGACAGGTAGCTCACCGCCGGACGGTCCGCGTAACGCGAGAGCGTGGCCGCCATGCCGTCGACGTCGTTGAGGTTGAGCGGGTGGTAGTGGATCCGCCCGAGCAGGTTGTCGAGCGCGCCGTTGCTGCGCGCCTCGCCGCCGATGCGCTCGCGCAGCCAGGCGCGGAAGGCGTCGTCGTCGTGCGGCGTGCGGCCGATGGCGACGACGCGGAAGTCCTCCGGCAGCAGCCTGTCGCGCAGCAGGTGCAGCAGTGAGGGGAACAGGTAGCGTTGAGCCAGGTCGCCAGTGGCGCCGAACAGCAGGAGTGAGTCGTGCATTGACGCCCGCGTTGCCATCAGTAGGGAAGGGGATCGGACAGGCTTCGCCCGTGGCTCCGAATAATGCCAGAGTACCAGCGCGCGCTGTCCTTCGGGGTGCGCTCGAGCGTCCCGTAGTCGACGTGGATGATACCGAACCGCTTCGAATAGCCCAGCGACCACTCCAGGTTGTCCAGCAGCGACCACGCCATGTAGCCACGGACGTCCACGCCAGCGGCGATCGCGTCGTGGATCGCACGCAGATGCTTTCGCAAGTAATCAATTCGCAGCGGGTCGCGCACGCGTCCGCCTTCGGCCACCGGCGGGTCGAAGAAGGCCGCGCCGTTCTCGGTGATGTAGACCGGCAGCTCGCCATAGCTCCGCTTGAACCACAGCAGCAGTTCGGTCAGCCCCCGCGGGAAGACTTCCCAGCCGGTTTCGGTATACGTGCCCTGCGGCTGGCGCAGCACCTCCGTCCTCTGCGGGTAGCTGTCGCCGTCGGCGGTCACGCTGCGCGTGTAGTAGTTGATGCCGACGAAATCGAGCGGCTGCCGGATCAGTTCGAAGTCGGCAGCGGGGAAGTCCGGCCAGGCATCGCCGAAGATGTCCTTCAACTCCGGCGGGTAATGGCCCAGCAGCGCCGGGTGCAGGAACTGCTCGTTCATGTACGCATGCGCCCGGCGGACCGCAGCCGCGTCCCGGGGCGAATCGCTGGCGGGGTACTTGGGTTCGATGTTCACCACCAGGCCGATCTCGTGCGCACCCTCGGCGCGATAGGCCTGCACGGCCGCGCCGTGGGCACGCATCAGGTTGTGCGCGGCGATGGGCGCCTCGTAGCGGCTGCGGTGTCCCGGCGCGAGTGCCCCGTGGAGGTAGCCGCCGTCGGTGACGACCCAGGGCTCGTTGAGCGTCACCCACTTCTTCACCCGGCCATCGAGCGCGCGGTAGAGGACGCGTCCGTACTCGGCGAACCAGTCCGCGCAGTCGCGGTTGAGCCAGCCGCCGCGGTCGTCCAGTGCCGCAGGCAGGTCCCAGTGGTAGAGGGTGAGCAGGGGTTCGATTCCGTTGGCGAGCAGTTCGTCGACCAGGCGCGAATAGAAGTCCAGGCCCGCCTGGTTCACACGCCCCGTGCCCTCCGGCAGGATCCGCGACCACGAGACGCTGAACCGGTAGGCCTGCAGCCCCAGTTCGCGCATCAGGCGCACGTCGTCCTTCCAGCGGTGGTAGTGGTCGCAGGCCACGTCGCCGGTGTCGCCGTTGAGGGTCATGCCCGGGGTATGCGCGAACCGGGTCCAGATGCTGGGACCTGCGCCGTCGGCCAGTGGGGACCCCTCGATCTGGTGGGCGGCGGTGGCCGCGCCCCAGAGGAAGCCCTCGGGGAAGCGGAAGTCCTGGGGGGAGGGGGTGCTCATCGGGTTCTAGCGTCCTGCAAGATGGCCAGCTCGGCGTGGAAACGATTACATTGCGAGAGTAACGCAATCGTCCGAAGCGTAACGTCGAGGCCCCCGTCCATCGGGGGCCGCGGATGCCGTGGCGCGGGCGGCTGTTCCCGGCCGGGAGGAAAGTGTGGCGCAAGTGCGACTGGACCAGCTGCGCAAGGTGTATCCCGACGGGCACGTGGCCGTGGCCGGCGCCAGTTTCGAGGTGGCCGACGGCGAGCTGCTGGTCCTGGTCGGGCCCTCGGGCTGCGGCAAGACCACCCTGCTGCGCATGGTGGCCGGACTGGAGACGATCACCTCCGGCACGCTGCGCATCGGCGGGCGGCTGGTGAACGACGTCGCGCCCGGCGATCGCGACATCGCCATGGTGTTCCAGAACTACGCGCTGTATCCGCACATGACGGTGGCCGAGAACCTGGGCTTCGCGCTCAGGCTGCGCCGCCTGCCGGCCGCCGCGATCGCCGCGCGGGTCGCCGAGGCCGCGCGGATGCTCGAGCTGGACGGCCTGCTGGCGCGCACGCCCGCGCAGCTCTCGGGTGGCCAGCGCCAGCGGGTCGCGCTGGGGCGGGCGCTGGTGCGGCAGCCGCAGGCGTTCCTGCTGGACGAGCCGCTGTCCAACCTCGATGCGCGCCTGCGCGCCGGCATGCGGGTGGAGATCGCGCGGTTGCACCGCCGGCTGGGCACGACCATGCTCTACGTCACCCACGACCAGGTGGAGGCGATGACGCTCGGCCAGCGCATCGTGGTGATGCTCGACGGCCAGGTGCAGCAGATCGACACGCCCATGGCGCTGTACCGCCGTCCGGCGAACCTGTTCGTGGCCACGTTCCTCGGGAGTCCGGCGATGAACGTGGTGCCGGGGATGGTTCTGCGCGAGGACGGCTGGTGGCTGCAGGCGACCGACGGCACGCGCCTGCCGCTGCCGGCCGGCGAAGACTTGGAGCCGGGCCTGGCCGGGCAGGCGGTCACGATCGGCATCCGCCCCGAGCACCTGGCTTCCGTCGCCGAAGGGGAGGGATTCGCGGCGCGGGTCGAACTGGTCGAACCGGTGGGCAGCGACGTCCACGCATACGTGCGCGCCGGCAGCCACCCGCTGGTCGTGCGCCTGCCGGCCGACCGGTTGCCCGAGCCTGGCGCGACGCTGTGGCTGCGCATGATGCCCGGGCATCTGCATCTGTTCGATGCCGTCACGGGAGCGGCGTTGACGCGTCGCTGACGGCGTCTTCATGGCGCGAGCGCGCGATCCACGCCATCATGGACGAATGATGTCCGACGGCCCCCCCTTCCTGCCGCCGCCTCCACCGCTGTCCGAACACTGGGCCCTGTTCCTCGACGTCGACGGCACGCTCGTGCCATTCGCCGACGACCCGGAGCAGGTGTACGTGTCCCCGCACCTCGTGCGGCGCCTGGATGCGCTGTCCTCGTCCATGGACGGCGCGATCGCGCTGGTCAGCGGCCGGCGCGTGGAAATGCTCGACCAGCTGTTCAGCCCCTTGCGGCTGGCGTCCGCCCGCCTGCACGGCCTGCAGCGCCCGCCGGCCGGCGCGGCGCTGTCCCGGCCG